>JAEUQG010000176.1 GCA_016789755.1 Bryobacterales bacterium | reverse complement strand
TTTCCAGACCGGGTATGCGAACCGGTTCCGTTACTGGAATGTGATGGACCGTGTGGATTACAACATCAGCGACAAGCTGAAGGTATTCGGGCGTTACAACCAATTCAACACATTCACGAAGTGGGACGATTACACGGGCGGGTCAGTAGCGCAGCCGGTGGATGGATCGAAGCGGCACTCGCTGAGCTTTTCGGGCGACGCGGTGTACACGTTGAATTCGAGCACGGTGCTGAACTTCCGCGGGGCGTACAACGCGATTGTGGATTCGTTCGGGGTGCCGGAAGCGACGCTGAAGGCATCGGATCTGGACCGTTTCTGGCCGGGCAATTCGTGGTATTCGTCTTATCTGAACGATCTGCCGGACATTTATTATCCGGGAATCACGGTAAACGCGGCATCGGCGACGACGCTGGGCAAGACGGGTTACTGGTTCCAGGAGCCGAGTTCTTACAACATCGAAGGGAAGATGTCGAAGAATGTGGGCCGGCACTATATCAAGATGGGCGGCGAGTACCGGATTGAGAATGTGAATGCGTCGCGGCCGCGGCCGATGGCGTTCACGTTCGGGCCGGCGCTGACGGCGAACACGTATTTGAATCCGAACACCTCGCTGAGCGGCGACGGATGGGCGAGTTTCCTGTTGGGGACGCTGGAAGGCAATTCGAGCATCAGTTCGATTCCGATTCAGCGGCCGCGGAACCGCTACAACGGATTTTTCTTCCATGACGATTTCAAGCTGTCGTCTTCGGTGACGTTGAACATCGGCGTGCGGTACGAATTTTTCACGGCGATGCGGGATCCGGAAGACCGCATTTCGCGGTATTTGGATTTGAACAGCCCGATTCCTGAATTTCAGGGAGCGAACGCTCCGAACCTGGGAGCGCAGGTGAATGCGCTGCGGCAAGCGGCTCCGATTTACAACGGAGAATGGCTGTTCACGGACAGCAACAACCGGAATTCGTGGAACGCGCCGAAGAACCTGTTTCTGCCGCGCGTGGGGCTGGCGTGGCGCGTGAACAACATCACGGCGCTGCGCGTGGGTTTCGCGCGTTACATTGTTCCGGCGACGCTGACGGATGGGTTGAATATTCTGGGGAGCGTGCCGTATCCGGGCTTCGATGCGACGTCGAACACGATCGCGCCGTTGCAGGGCGTGCCGCAGCAGCGGTTGTCGAATCCTTTCCCGGGCGGGCTGGTGCCGGTGAGCGGGAAGTCGCTGGGGCGGTATACGGGATTGGGCGGCGGCACGACGTGGTATCAGCAGAATTTCGATCCTGGGGTAAACGACCGCATCAACGTGACGTTGCAGCGGCAGTTGCCGGGGCGGATGCTGGCGGATATTACGTACTTCATGAATATCGGACGGAGCCATCCCTATTCGTTCGATGTGAACCAAGTGGATCCGCGGATTGGATACACGGTTGGGAACCAGGTAACGACGCCGGTGAACAATCCGTTCTTCAATCTGCTGCCGGCGGCGAAGATGCCGGGGCAATTGCGGACGCAGAGGACGGTGGCGTTGCGCGAACTGCTGCGGCCGTATCCGCAGTACAACGGATCGCTGGTGGAGACGTTGATCGGTGGGACGCGGAACCGGTACCGCTCGCTGCAATTGCAGGTGCAGCGGCCGTTCGTGAGCGGCTTCAACCTGGTGATGGGATACAACTACAACAATTCGAAGAACGACGAGTTCTACGATGAACTGGACGGATATCTGCGGAACTTCACGTGGCAGCCGGCTCCGCAGTCGCGGCACCGGTTCACGGGCGCGACGGTGTACGAACTGCCGTTCGGCAAAGGGCGCGCATTCATGAACAATGCGCATCCGGTGTTGCAGGGCGTGCTGGGCGGCTGGTCGACGAGCACGTTGTTCACGTTCAACAGCGGCGAATATCTGCGGTTCGGGAGCGCGCTGGTGGATGGGGATCCGGGAGTGGCGGAGCCGACGAGCAATCAATGGTTCAACACGTCGGTGTTCCGGGTGCAGCCGGCGTTCACGCGGCGCAACAATCCGCTGCAGTATTCGAACGTACGCGGGCCTCGCTATGTGAACGTGGACGCGACGCTGGCGAAGGAGTTCCCGGTGGTGGGCGAACGGCTGAAGTTCGAGTTGCGGGCGGAGGCCTACAATCTGCTGAACGCGTTCACGGGCGCGAACCCGAGCACGGCGGTGACGGCGGCGACATTCGGCCGTATTGTGAGCCAGCGCGGCGGAATCTTCGGCCGGCAGATCCAGTTCAGCGGGCGCTTGATTTGGTAAGCCGCGCGCTGCTCTTCCTGTTGCTGGCGGGAACGTTGTCCGGCCAGTATGCGGGGAGGGGAGCGTGCGCGGGGTGCCATCGAAAGCAATCCGAGGGTCATGAGCGGACGGGACATGCGAGGTCACTCGCGGTTCCGTCCGCTCACCGTTTTGCGGAGCGTTTTGCGGGGGTGAAGGCGGATTGGGCGTTTGGGGCGGGAGAGCAGGCGGTGACGTTTGTGGCGCGGCGCGACGATGAACATTACGTGGAGCAGGGGCTGAGCTGGTATGCGGCGACAGGGCGGATGGAGTTGACGCCGGGGCACCGGCACGGGGGCGGGGAGATTTACCGGACGTTCGACGCTGAGGCGTCGATTCTGCGGTGTTTTCAGTGCCATTCGACGGGTCCGCTGCGGCTGGGGGAGGGGTATCGGATTGAGCCGCCGGAGGCGGGGGTGCAATGCGAGACGTGTCATGGACCGGGGAAGGCGCATGCGGAGAGTGGAGCGGCGGTGCGGAATCCGGCGCGGTTGACGGCGGTGCAGATTAATCAACTGTGCGGGGAGTGCCACCGGAAGCCGGCGGCGACGGGGGATGAGACGGATTGGGGGAACGCGTGGAATGCGCGGCACCAGCCGCTGTATTTGGCCGAGAGCGCGTGTTTTCAGAAGAGCGGCGGACGGCTTTCGTGCTTTACGTGCCATGCTCCGCATGCGGAGTTAGAACGGGCGGCGGAGGCGTATGGGAAAGTGTGCGGGAGTTGCCATGCGAAGCCGCGGCACCGGGCGGCGACGGTGGCGTCGAAGGGGACGTGCGTGGGGTGCCATATGCCGGCGGTGAAACCGAATGCGAATTTGAGCTTTGCGAATCATTGGATTGGGGTGTATGGGGCGGGGAGTGTGTTGCGGCCGGGGGGGAGAAGGCGGCTGGTAGTGGAAGACGGTAGACGGTAGACGGAAGTCGGGAGGGCAACTAATCTGCGGCTTTGATTGAGGCGGAGCGTGCGCGTTGGGCACAGTAGTGACTGAGATTCACGCTGAAACGAAGCGAAGTGCATGTGCTCTCAGCCCTCCAGTCAGTTGGCGAGCGGCTTGCAGAAGGAAACCGCATGACAAGGAACGTCGTTGTTCTTGCGGTGTTGGCGGCTGCGCTGCAGGCGCAACCAGTATCTTACGGCATCAAGCTGGGCGCTCCGGTTAACGATCCCACTCCGAGATTGAGCGCTTTCTCCATCAGTTCGCCGAGCCGCTGGACTGGCGGTCCATTCGTGGAATTGCATTTGCCGCGCCGCGTTTCCGTGGAGTTCAGCGTGCTGTTGCGAGCGAGCCGGCAAAACGAGCTTTACTCGTGGCGACTGGGGGAGGCGCAGAATGCCTATCTGGCCTCAATGACGGACAAGGTGAAGACTTGGGACTTTCCGCTGCTGCTGAAGTACCGTTTCACAGGAGGCGCGGTGCGGCCGTTTGTGGGACTGGGCGGCGCCTGGTCGTACCGGCGCAGTCAATTCGAAGCGTCGATTTCCTGCCTTGGGCCACAGGGGTCGTGCCGTCCGGCGGAGTTTCCTTCCGATCTGGTTGGAGGAATCCGCAAATCGTCGCTTACGAGATTCGGTCCGGCAGCCAGTGGGGGAATTGAAATCAAGACCAAATACATGACGGTGTCGCCAGAAATACGATGGAACAGGTCGTTCTCGGGTCTTGGAACCCGGAATCAATTCTCGGCGGTGGTGGGGTTCACGTTCGGACGATAGTGGCAGGGGTTTCGGAAGGAGACGGGCGGGAGACGGAATTAGTTTGCGGGTTTGAGGGAGGCGGCGCGGGCGCGGAGTTTGGCGGCTTGGGCTTTGTTGCCGATGGTGTCGTGGAGTGCGGCGAGGTTTTCGAGATCGACGGCGATCTCGGGGTGGTTGGGGCCAAGAGCTTTTTCGTCGATGCGGAGGGCGCGCTCGTAGAGGGCTCGGGCGGCGGAATAGTCTTTGGCTGCGGCGAGGATGTCGGCGAGGTTGCTGGCGGCGGTGGCGACTCGGGGATGGACGGCGCCGAGAGAGTGTTCGAGGGCACTGAGAGCGCGGCGGGCGAGGGGGAGAGCATCGGGCAAACGGCCGAGGGCGAGGAGGATGTTGGCGAGGTTGTTGAGGGTGACGGCGACTTCGGGGTGTTGTGGTCCGAGGGCGGATTCCTGGATGGCGAGGGCGCGGCGGAGGAGGGGTTCGGCGGCGGGGGGATCGAGGAGGAGTGCGACATCGTTAAGGCGGACAGCGTAGCGGGGGTGGGCGTCGCCGGAGGCCTGCTGCTCCTTAGCGAGGGCTTCGCGGTAGCGGGCGAGAGCGGCGGCGGGGTTACGGCGGGAGAGTTCCCATTCAGCGAGGGCGGCGAGGTTGCGGGCGGCGACGGCGGCATCGTCGCACTGGGCGGCGCGGGCGCGCAAGGCGAGGGCTTCGTCGCCGGCGAGGAGGGCGGCGAGATGTTCCATGTCTTCGGCGGCGATGCGATTGGCGGGGCCGTAGTGGCGCTCGTCGATGGCGAGGGCTTTGCGGAGGAGGGGGATGGCGGCGGCTTGGCGGCCGTGTTTGAGGTGGAAGAGTGCGAAGTCGCGGGCGATGCGGGCGAGTTTGACGTGGTGCGGGCCGAGTTCCCGCTCGCGTTGGGCGAGGGCCTGCTCATAGAGCGGGACGAGGGCAGCGGGGTCGGGCTGCATGGCCCAGAGGAGCGCCGCGGCGAACCACATTACTTGAGATTAGCGCGGTCGAAGGCTTCGGGGAGGAGTTGGTGCATGTGCCAGATCTTACGGTCGCCCTGGGCGTTTTCGGCGATGACGGGGATGTCGCCGCAGAATTCCCAGAGGATCTGGCGGCAGGGTCCGCAGGGGGGAGTGACGGTGGCGGCGTGGGTGACGACGGCGATGCGGCGGAAGGCGCGGACGCCTTCGCTGAGGGCTTTCCAGATGGCGACGCGTTCGGCGCAGACGGTCAATCCGTAGGTGGCGTTTTCGATATTGCAGCCGGTGAAGACACGGCCATCGGTGGCTTCGAGGGCGGCTCCGACGGCGAACCCAGAATAGGCGCAGCAGGCGTGCTGGCGGGCTTTCCAGGCCGCTTCGAGGAGGCCTCCGCTCACGGGTTGGGCTCCAGGCGGGGGAGGGTTTCGCGGAGGAGGCGGACGAGGGTATCGCGGACGCGGGCACCGGTTTCGAGCACTTCTTCGTGGTTGATTTTCTGTTGGAGGATGCCGGCGGCCATGTTGGTGACGCAACTGATGGCGAGGACCTTCATGCCCATGTGATTGGCGGCGATGACTTCGGGGACGGTGGACATGCCGACGAGGTCGGCGCCGATGGTGCGGAGGTAGCGGATTTCGGCGGGCGTTTCGTAGGAGGGGCCGGAGAGGGCGGCGTAGACGCCTTCGGCGAGGGGGATATGGAGTTCGGCGGCGACGAGTTTGGCGATGTAGCGGTAGTGGCTGGAATAGGCTTCGGACATATCGGGGAAGCGGGGGCCGAGGGAATCGTCGTTGGGTCCGAGGAGGGGGTTGGCGCCCTGGAGATTGATGTGATCGCTGATGAGGACGAGGGCTCCCTGGTTGTAGGCGAGGTTGATGCCGCCGGCGGCGTTGGTGAAGACCATGGAGGAGACGCCGAGTTTGTGCATGACGCGGACGGGGAAGACGATTTGCTGGGGGGAGTAGCCTTCGTAGAGGTGGGCGCGGCCGGAGAGGCAGATGACTTCGAGGGTTCCGAGTTTGCCGATGATGAGTTTGCCGGCGTGGCCGATGGCGGTGGAGCGGGGCCAATGGGGGATTTCGGCGTAAGGGACTTCGACGCGGTCGGAGAGGGCATCGGCGAAGACGCCGAGGCCGCTGCCGAGGACGACGGCGACGGAGGGAGTGCGGTGCAGACGCTGGCGCAGATAAGAGACGGCTTCTTCAAGCTGTGTCATAGCAACATTCCTGCAATACAGGCGGACATGAAATTGGCGAGCGTGCCGGCGGCGACGGCTTTCATGCCGAGGCGGGCGAGGTCGGATTTGCGGGAGGGGGCGAGTGCTCCGATGCCGCCGATTTGGATGGCGATGGAGCTCAAGTTGGCGAAGCCGCAGAGGGCGTAGGTGGCGATGACGAAGGATTTCTGATCGAGGGATTCGCGGATGGGGCCGAGTTGGAGGAAGGCGACGAACTCATTCAAGACGAGGCGTGTGCCGAGGAGGTTGCCGATGGCCTGGGCGTCTTTCCAACTGACGCCGAGGAGCCAGGCGACGGGGGCGAAGACGTAGCCGAACAAGCGTTGAAGGGAATCGGGGAACCAGGGGGCGAGGGAGTGGGCGTAGCCGAAGATGCCGTTGACGAGGGCGATCAAGGCGAGGAAGGCGATGAGCATGCCGCCGATGTTGAGGGCGAGGTGGAGGCCTTCGCCGGCTCCGCGGGCGGCGGCATCGATGATGTTGATGCCGGGTTTTTCGATGTCGATTTTGACGCTGCCGCGGGTTTCGGGCTCTTCGGTTTCGGGGACGAACATTTTGGCGAGCATGATGGTGGCGGGGGCGGTCATGATGACGGCGGTGAGGAGGTGTTTGATTTCGACTTCGGCGATTTTGACGTAGGCGGCCATGACGGCTCCGGAGACGTGGGCCATGCCGCTGACCATGATGGTGAACAATTCGGACTCAGTGAGTTTGGGGAGGAAGGGGCGGATGGTGAGAGGGGCTTCGGTTTGGCCCATGAAGATGCTGGCGGCGACGTTGGTGCTTTCGGCGCCGCTGGCTCCCATGATGCGGAGCATGAGCCAGGCCATGCCTTTGATGACGTACTGCATGATGCCGAAGTAATAGAGGATGGAGAAGAGGGCGGCGATGAAGATGACGATGGGGAGGACCTGGAAGGCGAAGATGACGCCGAATTTGACTTCGGCGCCGGAGGCTCCGGAGACGGGGACGGCGGCGTTTTTAGCGCCGAGCGGGCCGAAGAGGAACTGGCTGCCGGACTCGGCGTATTCGAGGAGGGCGTTGACGGCGTAGCTGGCGGCCTGGAAGGCCTGGCCGAGGTCGGTTTTGAGGACGAGGAAGGCGAAGCAGAATTGAAGGCCGAGGCCCCAGGCGAGCAGGCGAGGCTGGATGGCCTTTCGATTGGTAGAGAAAATCCAAGCGGTGGCTAAGACCGCGGCAAGACCAAGCAACCCCGTGAATCGTTCCACGGCCCCTCCCAGGAAATGGGCTTTAGAGATAGATAGAGCGAGTGTCAGCCAACGACTTCGAGGATGAGTTCGCGTTCCTCGGGCGCGTGTTGGGAAATGCGGAAAGCATCTTCGACGAGGTCGGCGGCCTCATCGACGCGCTCTTCGCGCGTGTGGTAGATGCGGCAGAGAACGCCGCCCGCGTCGACTTTCTGGCCGACCTTGACTTCGAGAATGACGCCGACGGCGGGGTCGATGGAATCTTCCTTGGTGTCGCGGCCTGCTCCGATCATTTGGCTGGCCTGGCCGATGAGGGCGGCGTCGACGGCGCTGACGAAGCCGGCGCGAGGGGAATAGATTTCGCGCATGCCGGTGGCGTTGGGGAGGAGTTCGAAGCGGTCGAGGACGGAGGCGTTTCCGCCTTGGGCGGTGATGACGTCTTTGAGCTTGCGGTAACCGGAGCCATCGAGGAGGCGGGCCTGAGCGATTTCGCGGGCCTCATCGATGGAGTTGGCCATGCGGCCGAGGTGGATCATGCGGGCGGCGAGTTCGAGCGAGAGGCGGGTGAGATCGACGGGGCCGGCGTTCTGGAGGGTCTGGGACACTTCCATGATTTCGAGGGCATTGCCGATGGCGTAACCGAGGGGCTGATTCATGTCGGTGATCAGGGCCATGACGCGCTTATCCATGCGGCGGCCGATGCCGACCATCATTTGGGCGAGGCGGCGGGCATCGATCTGCTTTTTCATGAAGGCGCCGGAGCCGACCTTGACATCGAGGACGATGGAATCGAGGCCTGCGGCGAGCTTCTTGGACATGATGGAAGAAGCGATGAGGGGGATGGACTCGACGGTGGCGGTGGCGTCGCGGAGGGAGTAGAGGCGGCCATCGGCGGGGGCGATCTGCTCGCTTTGGCCGATGAAGGCGAGGCCATGCTTCTGCAACTGGGATTGGAATTCGCCGATGGAGAGGCCGGTGCGGAAGCCGGGGATGGACTCGAGTTTGTCGAGGGTGCCGCCGGTGTGGCCGAGGCCGCGGCCGGAGATCATGGGGACGACGACGCCGGCGGAAGCAGCGAGGGGAGCAGCGATGAGGCTGGTCTTATCGCCGACGCCACCGGTGGAGTGTTTGTCGACTTTGAGGCCGGGGACAGCGGAGAGGTCCACGCGTTCGCCGGAATCGAGCATGCATTCGGTCAAGGCGGAGACTTCACGATCGGTCATACCTTGCCAGCACACCGCCATGAGGAAGGCCGAGATCTGGTAATCGGGGATTTCACCGCGGGTATAGCCGTTGACGAGAAATACGATCTCCTCGGGCGAGAGTTCTTCACCCTCGCGCTTGCGGTAGATGAGGTCCACTGTGCGCATTATAAGTTCTTTAGAGTAACACCTTATGTAGTTGCAAGTAAAGCGCGAAGGCGTTTGCGTGCGGGAGGCGCCGGGTGCTAGTTGGTGGTGCCGAGGGGCATGAGAACGTCGATGGTGGGTCCGGTATAGCGGCCGGCGATGTAGGGGGACAGGACGGTATAGCGGAAGCCGGAGATGCGGACGCGCAAACGATGATCGTCCGTGCCGGCGCCGTAGACGGCGGTCTCGACATTGGAACTGGTGAGGCCCATGTAGGGGGCTTGGCCGTCGGTGGCGCCACCGGGCTGGTAATAGAGCACCATGTTGGCGATGGCGGTGGAGTTGGAGGGATCGTTGACGGCGCCCCAACGGGCGGCGCGACGGGCGCGTTCGACGAGGGCCTGATGGACGAAGAGGAACTGGCCGAAGTCGAAGGCTCCGATGAGCATGGTGGCGACGGCGAGGAAGACGACGGCCGATTCGACGATGGAACTTCCGCGGGAACGGCGGCGGCGCAGGGATAGGGATTTCATGATGTGCTCCGGTTAGAAAGGCATGTAGAGCCCGAGATAGGGATAAGTCACCTTCGGTTTATGATTGAGCCTGGTGGAGGACACCACCGAGTTGAGCGTGAATCCTTGAATCTCGACGGTCATGTGGGAGGGAACGGCGAGGGTGAATGTGGGCGTGAGGACGACATTGCCTGGGGCAAGGCCGGGGACAACCGGGGATCCGGTACCGGCGGGGTTGCCGTAGACAACCATGTTCTTGACGGCGGTATTAAAGTTGGAAGCGGGTGTGGCGTTGGGGGAGTTGTAGGCGCGCAAGGATGCATAGCGCGCCCCGGCATTGACGGCGTTCGAAAGCTTGTTGTACTGGTAGAACGTGTAACCGAACTGAAAAGTCCCGGTGAAGACGGAGACCAGCACGCCGGCGCCGACGGCGAATTCGAGCATGGCGCTGCCGCGCCTTGCGGATTTGATGAACCGAATCCAATTCATGAGAAGATCTCCCGTTTAGTACATCAACTTGATTCGATAGGAGCCGGTGGTTCCGGTACCTGGAGAAGTGGAGCCCTGGACGTAGGGACCGGCGTAGACGGCGCAGAAGCCTTCGTTGGCGGGCCCGTGGGTGTAGTAATTACTGGGCGTGCCGTTGGTGTAGAGAAGGAAAGCGCCGAAGCCGATGACCTCAGCCTGCGCATCGGGTGCGGGGACGACGATGGGCAAGGGAATGAGGCGGCGTCCGTTGTGGAAGGGATTGGCGACGTAATTGGCGACGATATTGTTGACGGTGTCGAGATCCTGGTTGACGCGCTGGTCGAGGGCGGCGGCCTGCGTCGCCATGTTGCCGCTGGTCATGGGAATGTACTGGCCGACGGTGAGGGGCTGGCTTTGGATGAGGTCGAGAATGAGGGAACGGACTTCGCTGGCCGATTCGTTGCCCCAATAGCCGTTGGTGGAGGCGCCCCAATTGGTGACGACGGAACTGAGAGTGGAGCGCGGGTCATCGCGGCATGGGTCGCGGATGAAACATCTTCCGGGGTTTGCGGCGCTGCATCCGGCGCGGTCGGAGTTGTACTGCGGCCACTGGATGGTATATTCCCTGTCGACGACAAAGCCGAAGTTGGTGGCGGTGCGGTCCGGGGCGACGGCAGTAAAGGGGCCCACGCCGCGGCCGAAGGAATTTTCAGGGATCTGTCCGGCGATGGCGATGGAGACGACATTCTGGGAATTAGTCCGGACGATGCCGGGGAGGAAATAGAGGCGCAAGGGGACGGTGGCGCGCACGCGTGCGAACCGGTAGCCGGTGGCGGGATTCGGCGAACTGGCCCACGGGCCGGCGGCGGTGGTGCCGAAGTCGACGAGGTGGTTGGTGATTGCCGTGGAATGGAGGTTCCAGGAATTGGTGGTGTTTGCGACGGCGGTTTGGGCGCGCGTGATGCCGGCGAGGGTGCCGTCGAGGCGCGTGGCGGCGGCGATGGAGGCGGCATCGACGAAGGCTTGAGTTTCGTTCTTGGCGATGAAAGTACGGCCGAGGTCGACGGCGAGGCCGAGGGTGCCGAGGAGGGCGAAGGCGGCGACGCCCATGGTGACCAGGACGAATCCACGCTGCTTGGTGCGTGTGGTGGCTTTCAGGCGAGGTTCTCGAGACATGCAGTTGTTCCCACGCTCTACTGTAATGAGACTTTAGGCTTACCGCGGTGGGTCTTAGATGGTATGATGCGGAGGAATCGGGGAGGCTACCGAGGGCAGATGGCCCGATGGTACTGGGTCTCACGATGAAGAGTAACTTACCCAACATTGTATTGAAAATCCCGGAACATTTTATTTGTGACAAAATTGAAAACCCTTAAGGTATTCTTGGGCTAAACCATGCAAACTTACCGAATAGCGCTCTTAGGTGGGGACGGAATAGGTCCCGAGGTTGTATTACCGGCTACACAAATATTGGAGTGTGCGGCACGGCGGCGGGGCACGTTTGGATTTGAGTTTGTGCCGTATGCGGCGGGAGCGGGGGAGTATCTGCGATCGGGGAATCCGTTGCCGGATGCGACGTTGGAGGGGTGCGCGGCGGCGGATGCGACGTTGCTGGGTGCGATGGGGATACCGTCGGTGCGGTGGCCGTCGGGGACGGAGATGACACCGCAGATCGATTTACGGGATGAGCTGGATTTATTTTCGGGGGTGCGTCCGATTTATCTATATAACGAAGCGCACAGCCCGCTGAAGGGGTATGGGGAAGGCGGGATCGACTTTGTGTTGTTCCGGGAGAACACGGAGGGGATGTTTGCGAGCCGGAAGACGCCGGCGGATTTGGGGGCGGCGGAGGCTCGGGACACGATTCTGATCACGCGGCGGGGCGCGGAGCGGATCTGCCGGGAGGCGTTTTTGCTGGCGATGGAGCGGCGGAAGCATGTGACGCTGGTGGACAAGGCGAACGTACTGCCGACGATGGCGTATTTCCGGTCTGTGTTCGATGGGGTGGCGAAGGAGTTTCCGGAGGTGGGGACGGATCGGGTGTACGTGGATGCGGCGGCGCTCTTTCTGGTAAAGAATCCGCAGCGGTTCGATGTCATGGTGATGGAGAACATGTTTGGGGACATATTGAGCGATCTGGGGGCGGGATT
>JAEUQG010000150.1 GCA_016789755.1 Bryobacterales bacterium | reverse complement strand
GTTCCAGCAAGCCGAGCTTACGGTCCTGCTCCACTTCGTACACATGGAGGCTGACATTTTCACAAGGCTTCGTGGTAGAGCCGATGGCCACTTCCACCGGATTGTTCAGATACGTACGGATGAGGTGAGCCACGGAAGGCTCAATGGTCGCGGAAAAGAAGAGCGTCTGGCGGGTTGCCGGAGTCGCCGAGAGAATCGTTTTCATCGCCGGCAGAAAGCCCATGTCCAGCATGCGGTCGGCTTCATCCAGGACCACATGGCGGACAGCGTGGAGTTTCACCAGCTTGCGGTCCAGAAAGTCGATTAGCCGTCCAGGAGTGGCAATCAGCACTTGAGCACCCTTGCGGATAGCTTGCAACTGCCGTTGCTCGTTTAGTCCACCCACCACGGCAGCGGAGAGAATCCCGGTGCCTTTGGAGAGCTTTATGAAGGTCTCTTGGATCTGCAGGGCCAACTCGCGCGTCGGACTCAATATGACCGCGGCCGGCGTTTTCTGTTTCGGTTGCTTTGCCAGTGCTTCAACAAGCGGCAGGACAAAGGCGAGTGTTTTTCCCGTTCCGGTCTGCGCCGTAGCAACGACGTCATGCCCTTCAAGAGCGGGAGGGATCGCCTTGGACTGGACAGCGGTGGGAACCGCGAATCCATGATGAGCCAGGTTGCTCGCCAAAGCGGGAGACAAAGATAGTTCTGTAAAGTTGTTCATTCAATGGTCAGGTAGGAGATCAGCGAAGCCAGCTTGGTAGGAAGGTAGGCGGAAATCCAACGTACTCTCCTATCATACCGCGTCCAGGCTACACGGCGCTTAGCCCCGGCTTGTTCAGCACCGACGTATCCATTGTCCCGTCTTTGACGACGAACAATCCGGGAAACTTGTCCACCCACGCCTTGTTTGCCACGGGCACATACTGCCGTGAGTTGGCCTCGATTCCTGCTACGCCGGGTATGTGCGCCGACAACCCTGCCGAATGAATCAGCGAGGCCCCCGGACAGGTAAGATCCTGGACACAGAGGAAGAGCTTCTCTTTCTGAACCGCCGCGCCCATCAGCAAGGCCTGGCTCTGTCCTTTGCACGCTTTCAAAGCCGCACCGGAGTATCCCATGCCCTGCGCCACATAGAGCGCCGACACCTCACTCAGCGACTCATCGATCACCACTGGCTTCAACTTCGCCGCCTCGTGCATAACGTTATGCTTGTTCTTCTCCAGATCACGGCCCGTCGGCTGCTCGACGTACTGGATGCGCTCATAGCCCTCCGGCGCTTGTTGTTGAATGGTGCGCAGCAACCCGATCAAGTACTCCACATTCGGGCATTTCTCATTGAAATCGAGCGAATAGACCCACTTTGTCACTCCGCGTTCCTTCTGCACTTCGGCGGCAGTCTTTTCCACGCGAAGGATGCGCTCAGTGTCCCATTTGATGTCGTCGCCGTTGAGCTTGATTTTGATATTCGTGAGCCCGTTGAAGCGGATCCATTCGGGAAGGGTCTCAGGCAATCCGTCGTTGACTCGCTGTTTGATATCTGCCTCGACAATCGGGTCCACCGCGCCCACCAGGTGGTACATCGGCATGCGCGGCTTCGGCTCTTTCTGGACGTATTGTTCCAGGTACTCGCCTTTGAACTTCGGACCGAGATAATGGGACAGATCCTTCGTCATGAAATCGGGCCCGTAGGTCTGATAGCAACTGCGGCCATACAGTTTGCCGAAGGCATCGTGCACCGCGGCATCGAACGGACTGGCTGTGACCAGCGTGCACAGTTTCGGAATCGGTTCCTTCAATTGCAGTTGCTGATTCACTTCGAGGGCTGCCTTGAGAAACTCCGGTTCCCACGCCACGCCGTGATCGACGGGATGCCCAAACTCCTTGTAACCCTGAATGATCTTCTGCATGCGAGTGGCATGCTCTTTCATGGCGTTCAATGTCACGTCGTAAGCCATTGTCTTCGACGGGAAGGCCCACACGTTGCCGAGGGGCATCGACCCGAACCCCTTCGCGGATTTCCCTTCCCTGTTCTTCACCGTGACGTTGACATTCAGCAAGGTCACCTTGTCGACCACCGAGCCACCGAACTTGATCGGCACGCGGTAGGTGTAGTCCTCGTAGCCGAAATCTACGGCTTCGATTGCGACGTCGGTCGACTTGCCGCCCTTCCCGCATCCAGTGATGTAGAACAGGGGCAGCGCGGCGGCGGACCGCAGCAGGTCTCGGCGAGTGATGGCTGGCATAGATTCGTATTGTATCGGCCTTGGGAACCGCGTGGCGAGGCACGGTGTCCAAATCATCAAGAGCGGCGCTACTCGAATCGGAACGACAATTTGGAGGATTTATGTTCGAGCAGTCGATTCTTGTCTCCCCGCGCGGCGCGGCACGTGGCGCATCGTTCGCGGTTTCTCTGGGATCGCAGATGCTGTTCCTCGGCACAGCGCTTCTGGTGCCGCTGTTCTTCATTGAGGGACCTTCCGTCGCCCGCCTGAACTTCCTGCTGCCCGCCCCGCCCCCGCCTCCGCCTGCTCCGTTGGCGGTGAAACTCGTCTCTGTGCCGAACGCCGTACGCCGGATGTTCGATGGGTTCCGGCTTACCGCGCCAGTGCGCATTCCGGATAAGGTGGCGGAAATCGTGGAGTCCGAACTCCCGCCGCTCGCCTCGGCCCGCATCACCGACGGAGTGCCGGGCGGTATCGACGGCGTCCCAGGTGGACTCATCTCCGATATCGCCCGCAACGTAGCCCAGCAAGCGCCTCCCCCAGCACTCGAAAAACCCGCTGTCCAGGAACAACCGCCCGCGCCCAAGCCTGTCACGCGCATCCGTATCGGCAGCGGTGTGCAAGCCGCCAAGCTGATGAATCGCGTGGTGCCTGTCTATCCCCCGCTGGCCAAGCAGGCACGCATCTCGGGGACCGTGAAACTGATGGGAATTATTTCGCGCGAGGGCCGCATTATCAACCTGCAGGTGATCTCGGGGCATCCATTACTGGTTCCGTCCGCCGTCGACGCTGTCCGCCAGTGGATCTACCAACCGACGTTACTCAACAATGAACCAGTGGAAGTGGTGGCCCCCATCGATGTCAATTTCACACTGCAATAGCGGCAGCGGGCTCATCTTCCCCGCGCCGCATTCATCGCCCGTTCCGGCAATCCCTTCGCCCCTAACCGGGCGCATACCGCGGCAAACTCCGGCCGCGGGCCGCTCCACCGCAGTTCCGCCACGCATCCGGACACGGGAGCATCCTGCGCCAGAGTGGCCAGTCTTCGATAGAGCAGCGCATGGTCCCATTGCTCGAGTAACACGGTGCAGAGCCGTTGGGCTCCGCGCAACTGGGACGGCCACGACTTCCAATCGCGTGGTATCGCCTCCAAGCGGCCGTAGCGCTCCAAGATCGCCGCGGCCGACTTCGGCCCCCATCCGGTCAACCCCGGATAGCCATCGGCGCTATCGCCGACCAGCGCAAGGTAGTCAGGTATGGATCTCGGTTTCACACCGAACTTCGCCAGGATACCGTCTTCGTCGAAGGTGATCTTTTTCCTGCGATCCACCAGCACCACGCGCGAGCCCACGACACACTGCGCCAGATCCTTATCTGGCGTGCAAATCAACACTTGATCCACCTGCGGCTCACGCGCGGCCAAGGCGGCAGCGGAGGCCAATCCGTCGTCGGCTTCAAACTCCACCAGCGGCCACACTGCCACACCAAGCGCCTCCAGCGATTGCTCCAGAATCGGGAACTGCGCGTAGAGAACAGGATCCATCCCGTCGCCTGTCTTATACCCGCCATAGAGCCGGTTGCGAAAGGATTCGATCACATGGTCGGTGGCAACGCCGACGTGTGTAGCTTCCTTCTCAAGCAAAGCCACCATGGACGTGACAACACCGCGCACCGCGCCGATCTCCACCCCCGCCGCATCCTGCGCCGGCGGTACCGCATAGTAATGACGAAACAACTCGTAGGTCCCGTCGATCAGATGCACCTTCATCGCATCGACTTCTATAGCAAAAAGAGCTGAGAGGCGCATGCACTGCGAGTCGGTAGAGTACCGCCAGTCAATGCTACCGTGGGCATGCGGCTTCCAAAATTAAGAAGGGCCGGAGCGTGCACCACACACGCCCCGGCCACTTGTACAGGAGTCAGCCAAACTAATCTAGTAGCGATAGTGATCCGGCTTGTAAGGGCCATCCGGCGAAACACCGATGTAGTCCGCCTGCCGTTGCGTCAGCCGCGTCATCTTCACGCCGATCTTTTCCAAGTGGAGCCGTGCCACTTCCTCATCCAATTGCTTGGGAAGAGTGTACACATCGACCTTGTAGGTATCGCGGTTTCTCCATAGATCCAACTGCGCCAGCGTCTGGTTGGCGAAGCTGTTCGACATGACGAAGCTGGGATGGCCGGTGGCGCAACCCAGGTTCACCAGCCGCCCCTCGGCCAGCAGGAACATGCTGTTACCGCCGGGGAAGGTGTACATGTCCACCTGCGGCTTGATGTTCGTCCGCTTCACGCCTTCCAGATTGTTCAGCCTGTCCACCTGGATCTCATTGTCGAAGTGGCCGATGTTGCACACGATGGCCTGATCCTTCATGTGCTGCATGTGCTCCAAAGTGATGATGTCTACGTTCCCCGTGCAGGTCACGTAAATATCGCCCCGGCCCAGAGTCTCTTCAACGGTGGTTACCTCAAAACCTTCCATCGCAGCCTGCAACGCGTTAATGGGATCGATCTCGGTCACGATAACGCGGGCGCCCATGCCACGCAGGGAATGCGCCGAGCCCTTGCCGACATCGCCATACCCGCAAACAACGGCCACCTTGCCGGCCATCATCACGTCGGTGGCACGCTTGATGCCATCGGCGAGCGATTCCCGGCACCCATAGAGGTTGTCGAACTTCGATTTCGTCACGGAGTCATTGACATTGATGGCCGGCACCAGCAGCGTGCCCGCCTCCTTCATCTTGTAGAGTCTGTGAACACCGGTCGTCGTTTCCTCAGAGACCCCGCGCCAATGCTTGACCAGTTCGTGCCAGAAGGTCTTGTTTTCGGCATATACCCGCTTGAGCAGGTCTTTGATCACCTTCTCTTCATGGCTTTCGGAATCCGTGTTGACCCAATCGGAACCGTTCTCGAGTTCGTAGCCTTTGTGGATGAGCAATGTCACGTCGCCGCCATCGTCCACCACGAGTTCGGGACCCTTGCTGTCGGGGTGTGTTACCGCCTTCAGAGTGCAATCCCAGTATTCCTCCAGCGTCTCGCCCTTCCAGGCGAACACGGGGACGCCCGCTGCGGCAATCGCAGCCGCCGCGTGGTCCTGAGTGGAGAAGATGTTGCAACTTGCCCAACGCACGCTGGCTCCCAGATCCACCAGCGTCTCAATCAGCACCGCTGTCTGGATGGTCATGTGCAATGACCCGGTCACGCGCACGCCAGCCAGAGGCTTGTCGGCGGCGTACTTCTTACGAATTGCCATCAGTCCGGGCATTTCATGTTCGGCAATGGAGATCTCTTTGCGGCCCCATTCTGCCAGGGATAGATCGGCAACCTTATACTCGGCCGCCAGTGTGGGAATGGCTGTTGTACTCATTGACTCTCTTTCATTCATCAAGAAATCTTGATATGTTGATAATATCCTAATCCGATGCCTCCGTCAATCCTAAAGTGGTTTCGCCTGTTAGCCGATCCGGCCCGCGTCAGAATCCTCTTGCTTCTTCAAAATGAAGAACTTAGCGTGGCAGAGCTGCAAGACATCCTAAGTATGGGGCAGAGCCGGATTTCGATGAGTCTGAGCCAGCTTCGCCAAGCGGGGCTCGTTGAGGACCGGCGTAACGGGAAACACTCGCTTTATCGGATACACGAAGGGCTGCGGAGTAATAAAGAACTCATCGGCTTGCTCGGCCAAGCTTCGAAAGAAATTCCCGAAGCCTCGCAGGATGCCGCCGCGCTCGACCTTGCCTTGCGCAAGCGGCGTGACCGCATGCGCACTTATTTCGATGAACTGGCGGGAAAGTTCGGACGCCATTACGTGCCCGGGCGGTCCTGGAAGGGCATTGCGGAAGCCCTGCTAAAGCTCATGCCCCCTATGGTTGTGGCGGATCTTGGCGCAGGAGAAGCGACGCTATCGCAGTTGCTCGCGCAGCGCGCCGAGAAGGTGATTGCCGTCGACAACTCCGACCAGATGGTCGCCTTCGGGCGCGATCTCGCCAGCCGCCATGCTCTGGAGAACCTCGAATACCGTACTGGCGACCTCGAGCAGATCCCCATCGACACCGCCGCAGTTGATCTGGCCATATTCAGCCAAAGCCTGCATCACGCTTCACATCCGCCAAAGGCGGTGGAGGAGGCTTGGCGCATCCTCAAGCCTGGTGGACGGATTGTTGTTCTGGATTTGCTCCGCCACAGTTTCGAGGATGCCCGCGAGTTGTACGCAGACCTTTGGCTCGGCTTCCCGGAAGTGGAGTTGGAGTCGATGCTCCAAAGAGCCGGTTTTCTGGCGGTTGAAACCTCGGTGGTCTACCGGGAAGCGGAGGCTCCGCATTTTGAAACCGTGCTCGCTCTGGGCGTGAAACCCGGCGCCTCTCGCTAGCGCCGCATCTTTCGCGAACCACCCAGTAGGCGCAAAATAACAGGCTCGCAATCGACCCCGTCGCGGGTTCCGGAGTCGGCACGGCAGACCCGCCCGCGATGAACCTCGTTTGGGATGAGTTGATTCCCCTCGCCAAGGCGCATCCACCGGCGCAGTTGGAGGGGAAGTCCAGGATGGGACCTCCCGTGAAAGTGGCGGGGGTCCCCTGCAATCAGAAGTACATCAATCGCCCGGGCGGCCCGAAGAACAAGACCGAGAAGTCGTTCGGCGTATCGGAATTGTTGCCCTGAATGTATGGAGACCCTGACCCGGAACTGGTATACGTCACGCTCGGGAATCCAGGCTCGGCTGTGGTTGTAAGGTTCGACGCTGCGATGCTGTTGGCAGTTCCATCCAGGTGAACCGCCCGCTGAAAGAGGCACCGGAGCTGAAGGTGCCGCTGACATGGAACGTTAGGGGGGTGCGGAGCAACCACCGACAAAGCAAGCAGAGCAATCGTTAGTTTCATTCCAGTTTGACCTGTGCGAGTATGGTCGGCGGCCTGACTATGCAGGTTTAGCGCGCCATTGGCGATTTGTTCGCCCCGCAGTGCCCCCCCACCGCCGGGTGCGAGCCCAATCCATTCCAACCGTGATACAGTATCCCGCATGCGAACTCTGCTCCTCGCCCTGTCGCTGACGGCATTGATTCCAGCAGCGGAAACAAACCCGGTCCGTCGTGGGAAACTTCTTCTCGAAGACGATTTCAACGGAGCAGCCCTTCACCCGGATTGGCGCGTCGCCAAAGGTAAATGGTCCGTTGGGGAAGGCAAGGCTACAGGAGTCGAACTCGCCGCCGACAAGCACGCAGCGGTGATTCGCCGCAACGTAGCCTTCCGCGATGGCGTCATCGAGGTCTCGTTTCGAATGCTGCCAGGCGCGAAGATGACGGCCATCAGCCTCAATAGCGCCAAAGGTCATTCCTGCCGTGTGACCGTGCGCCCCAACGAGCTGATCGTGCAGAAGGACCGCACCAATGCCAAAAGCGACGACAAGGCCGCCGTGCTGGCACGCCAACCGATGAATTTCGAGCCGGGTAAGACCTACACGGTCACCATGGAAGTACGGGGGACTAGCGTTAGCGCCCGCGTGAACAACGGACCGGCTATCGGCGGCTCTCATGAAGGCATCGCCATCGACCGGACCAATATCGGGCTCCCGGTTTCAGGTGAAGGCGTGGTCTTCGATTCCCTCCACGTCTGGGAAGCTCAATAGCCCGCAGGCTGAGGCCTGCCCTGACGCAGCCACTCTTCGCGAGTCATGAAGCTGTTGCGGTCGAGTGCGCGGTCCACGGCCAGGATTCCGTCGAGGTGGTCCATCTCATGCTGGATGAGTTCGGCCAAGACGCCCGATGCTTGCAACGTGCGGGGAATGTTTGCTTCGTCGCGATAGGCAAGGCTTACCGAAACTGACCGCCGCGCCTTCACCATCAGGTCCGGAAACGAGAAACAATCGTCCCACAGCAGGAAGGTTTCCGCGCTGAGAGATTCATAATGGGGGTTCACGAGCGAGTACTGGCGGCCCTCCACCTCGAGATAGATCACTCGCGCGGGTGTCCCGATTTGAATCGCGCTGATGCCTCGTCCGAAGCCGTGGCTTGCCTGAAACGCGTGCAGCGTATCCTGCAAATCCTGGAGGAGTTCCGACGCCTCATTCACCTCGCGCGACACTGCGCGCAGAAGCGGATCGCCCAATTGCAGAATTCGTCGCACGGCCATGCGCCCATCGTATCAGCCTCCAGTGCTACGATGAGCGCTACCGGACCCCATGTGGAGTAAAGCTCTCGAGCGTGAATTTCATCGCTTTCTCGGCGGGATGAGTGTCATGAGTTGGATCGGCCACTTCCTCGCCGTGGGGGTGTTCGGCGTGGCTGTACCACTGCGGCAGGGTCTGGACTTCCTGGATGTCATGTTCCTGCTTGCCTATGCTTGTCTGCCGTGCCTGTTCGCCGCACCGTTAGTGGCGGAAAGCGTCGCCGGACGCAAGACACAGCCGCCCGCCGAAGGATACATCGCACAAGTAGCCACACCATTCCTGTTCGCCACTTTTTGGAGCATCCTGATTCTTTCTTCCGCTCTGGCATCCGTCAACGCCGCGAATTGGTACGGCAAGCTGGTTCTGCCTCCGAAGGCCATCCTGTGGAACATCATAGTGCTGAGCGTTGCCGCTACGGCCTTCGCTTCGGCGGTTACCGGATGGCTGGCGCTGAATGTCGCCTCCGCCGCCACGGCAAAAAGCCATGCCCGAAGGTTGTTTCTGCTGGTGTTGCTGGCTGTTCTCATGTACGCCCGCATGGCCCCGCTCGCCTGGAAGCGCATCATCGAGAGCCGCCTCACGGCCGAAGGAATCAGTTGGGTCCTGCTCCCGTTGTCCGCGGCGCTGTTGGGAGTGGCGGCTCTCTTCCTTCGCGCCGGGGCATCGCGCCGGACCGAAGAGGCAGCCGGCCCGTTATTGAAACTGTAGTTCAACGGGTTCACCCCGCGAACGTGAAACGTTGAGGTGCCCCCCGTCACTATCTGGCATGGCACTGAAGAAGTATGGCGTATTGAAAGGACGGCCCATCGGCCGGCTGCGCGATGCGGACGACGATCATTATCAGATTCTCGTCACAGATGGGAAGACACTGCACCGGATTGCGGTCAATGTGAAGTCCTCGGCGACGAACGCGCCGTCGGATCTGCTGTTTCAGGCAGTGGAGACATTGCCGTCCTCACTTACAAGAGCGCTGCGCTCACTCAAAAGCGGCTACTCCGCAGTGAAGAGCAAGCCTGGTGGGATCGCTCAGGACTACGTTCGGGGAGGCCTAGCCGATCCGGCCCGAATGAAGCCCGTGCCTCCGGACAAGCCGGGTGCGAAGAACGATCTCAAGGATACGCTGGAGGACCGTCTGAAGGCCGCCATGGATGACGACGGCGCGGTGGTGTACGCGTTCGGCGAGAAGTGGGGGCCGGAGAAAAACAAGAAAGACAAATACTTTCACTTCAAGCCGGGAAATGGGATTCACGATATCCACATGAACCAGGGCAACGGCGGGAAGTGGAAGAAGGACAACGGGACTTGGCAGGACGGCTGCCTTGTCCTGGAGTACAGCGGGAACAAGTGGTTCGCGGTATTTCTGGCGTTCCAATCGCAGGCATTCGCAACGGATGCAAAGGGAAATCCGGCGGAAGGCGCGCCGCAACTTGGAGCGATGCTGAAACTGGTGAAGACAGCCAAAGCGGGGAAGTAGGACCAGGCGGAAAGGGCCGCGTCATGGGTTTTGTTACAATCCAGGTTTTATGAAACCTGTCGTATCTTTCGGCGAAATCATGCTGCGGCTCGCGCCTCCGGGCTTTGAGCGATTCCTGCAATCTCCCCAGTTTCTGGCGACCTTCGGCGGTGGCGAGGCGAACGTCGCTGTGGCGGTGTCCGGCTTCGGATACCCGGCGCGCTATGTCACTGTCCTGCCTCCCGACAATGCCATCTCCGACGCCTTCATCGGCGAGATGCGCCGCTTCGGCGTCGACACGAACCATATCGTCAAGGGACCCGGACGATTCGGCATCTATTTCGTGGAGCCTGGGGCGAATCAACGCGGATCGAAAGTGCTCTACGACCGGGCCCACAGTTCGATTTCGCTGGCCGGGCCGGGAGCGGTGGATTGGAAGAGCGCGTTCGACGGAGCGGGTTGGTTTCATGTGACGGGAATCACGCCGGCGATCAGCGCCTCATCGGCAGCGTTGGCGCTGGAGGCCGCGCAAGCCGCCAAGGACGCCGGATTGACCGTGTCCTGCGACTTGAACTTCCGCAAGAACCTGTGGAAGTGGGGTAAGAAGGCGAGCGAGGTGATGCCCGACCTGTTCCGCCTGACTGACGTCGGCATTGCCAATGAAGAAGACTGCCAGATGTCGCTCGGGATTGAGGCGGGCGTGGACGTCCATTCCGGCAAGCTGGAGCGCGAAGCGTACAAAGCCCTCACGGAGAAGGTAATGGATGCCTATCCCAATCTGAAGGCCCTGGCGATTACCCTCCGCGAATCGAAGAGCGCGTCCCACAACGGCTGGTCAGCGTGTTTGAATAACCGCAAGGATTTTCTGCTCAGCCGCCATTACGACATCACGCACATTGTCGATCGGGTGGGCGGCGGCGATTGCTTCGCCGGCGGCTTGATTTACGGAATGCTAACCCAGGGCAGCGATCAAGCGGCACTCGAGTTCGCGGTCGCGGCGTCGTGCCTGAAGCACTCCATTCCCGGCGACTTCAACCGGTTCTCGACCGCGGAGGTGCTGGCACTCATCAAAGGCGGCGGTTCCGGGCGGGTGCAACGGTAGGGTGGATATAATGAGGACTATGAAACGACGCCAACTACTGGCGGGCTTGGGCGCATTGCCGTTGTTGGGCGCCGATGTCCCGCGGCCGTCGCCCGATTTCGAGGTCACCTTACCCGACGGGAAGACGGTGAAACTGAGTTCCTACAAGGGCAAGGTGCTGGCTTTCGCCTGCATCCTCACTACTTGACCGCACTGCCAACAGCACGCCCAGGTCATGGGCGCATTCTACCGGCAGTACAAAGCCAAAGGTTTTGAGGCGCTGTTTGCGGCGGTGGATCCCAATCCGCCGGTGGCCGCGTTCGTGCAAAGATACCAGTTGCCGTTCCCCGTCGGAATGGCATTGGATGCCAAGGCGCGGGAGTACATGATGCACACGATGGTGCGGCCGGCTTACGTCCCGTGGCTCGTCTTCATCGACAAGAAGGGCGTGATCCGGGCGCAATTCACGGGAGTCGACGCTATCTTCAATCAGGGCACGGCAGGCTTGGCGCGCGAAGTCGATAAATTGCTCGCCGAACCGGGGGGACCCGCGGCGCCGGCGAAGAAGAGTACTCCGAAGAAGAAGTGAATTTGGCTGAAAGAGGGAGTGGCATCGTGTCGCTCCCTCTTCGTGTTTCCAGGCGGTCTACTGGCGCGGTGAGGGGGGCGGTCCCGTCCAAGTGAGCGTTGGAGGACCGGTACGCCAGTTCTCCTATGTCGTTTCCAAGACGGCGGCCCTCTACTACGGAACGGAAAGGGACTCCCCCAAAATGCGGGAGTTGGCGCATTCCAGCTCGAAATCGTTCCACGTTGCGTAGGGGCCGAGAACCATGTCGGCCTGCGCCGTGATGCCGGGTTCCACCAATGAGGAACCCTATTTGCCGTGGATCGAGACGTTGAGTGCGTCAGTGGAGAAGCAACGACAGGCCGCCTGCGCGTGCGCGCCGCAGAAGGCGGCCGGGCCGGAGGGATACTCGCGATGGTCGCCCACCGGCAGGTATTCGCGCCTTTGATCGGCCCGCACGCAACGATGGGACGTCGTCCATTACAGATGAGCAATGGCGACGAAGGGATGTACCGCATCCCAGCGCCGCTTCTGATACCAGGAGGCGATGCCGGTGTCGTAACGGGCAAGGTTCACCCG
>JAEUQG010000129.1 GCA_016789755.1 Bryobacterales bacterium | reverse complement strand
ATTCCAGCCAATCGGGTCAATAGCACCGCGGCAAACGGAACCCCCAACGGTGTAATGGGCGTTCCTTCCAATTACAAGCCCTCCAGCCTGCCGATCTTTCCCACGCCGGCCAACGGAGGCTCCAGCGCCGATCCCAATTTCCCGTTCTACGAGTCGAACACGGTATTCGTCCAGCTTAGAAACGGCGCCCAGCAGCGCACCACGATGAATACGAATCTCCATCCATGGCGCAATCAGTTCCTTCCAGCGCCGTGGCTGTTCGTCTTCAACGGCTCGTTGTTCAAAGCCGTCCCGGTTACGGAAACAGTCATTGCCCGTATCAACATCGACATGTTCAACGCATTTAACAACCCTGGGCTTCCGATCCCGGACGGTGGGACAGGGATCATGCTCAACCGGTTTTCGGCCAGTACACCGCGTAACATGCAGGTGACTCTGCGATTCACCTGGTGATGCACATCCTCGCGATTGCCAGGCTCTACCTGGCCTTTCAAGCCGCGGAGGCCTTCCTGGATCAAGGGATCGGGCTGCTCGAGAAGGGCCGTTTCGCCGACGCTGCGGCCTTCCTAACCCAAGCCATCGAGAAGAATCCGAAGCTGGCCGAAGCTCATTATCTCCTCGGGCTCATCCGTCAGGAGCGCGGCGACCGCGACCTCGCCTTGCAGTCATTCCGTTCCGCGCTTAACCTCGACCCACGCCACGCCCCAGCGCAGGCCCGTCTCGCCGAAGTGCTGACCTATGTCGCCCGTGCCAGCGAATCAGGCTACCCGGAGGCCGCCGCGGCCTGCCGCCGCGCGCTCGCTCTCAATCCATCCGACGCCGATTCGCATTTCCACCTCGCGTGGATCGAAGCGGCGCTCGGCCGGCACGGGGAGGCAACGACTCACTACCGTACCGCCCTCAATCTCCAGCCGAAATACCCGGGAGCAAGCATCGGTTTGGCCAAGGCGCTGCTCGAACTGCGCCAGGAAAATGCCGCACTTGCCTTGCTCCTCCAACTCGTCAGGGACGAACCGAAAAACCCTGACGCGCATCTTTACTATGGCGTCGCCTTATCGCGCAAAGACCGTTGCGCAGACGCTGTGTCCGCATTCGAGAAGACCGTCGCACTCCGCCCCGCAACAGCACAGGCTCATTATCTGCTGGGCAATTGCTACCGCAAACTCGGGCAAGACGTGGCGGCTACGCGCGCGCTCGCCAAGTATCGCGAACTGCAATCCGCGTCCGCCAAGCTTCAGCAGGCGCGCTTCCAGGCCGCGGCCGCCCACAAGCATCTACAGGCTGGGCAACTGGAAGAGGCTATCGTTGGATACCACGCGTCGCTCGCCATGGATGACGATCCTAACGTGGCCATCGATCTAGCAGTAGCACTGATGAAGAATGGCGCCCCCCATCAAGTTCCAGAACTTCTTCAACCGATTGCGGAGTCCAGCCCCCTTGCTGCCTACACACTGGCACTCGCTTATCGCGACTTGAACAGGAGCCGCGATGCCGAGAGTCTCCTGACCGGCGCGTTGAAAGCCAAACCCGATTTCGCAGAGGCCCATTACCTCCTGGGAGCCATCTATTTCGCTGCCGGCCGCACAGAAGCCGCGCGTCATCACCTGGGAACCGCTGCCAAACTCCGTCCAGACAATCCCGCTTTCCGTACCCGTTGACTCATCGTTGCCTCTGAATCCCCGCCGCGATTCGTTTGAAAATCGGGGCTCTCCATGCAGGGCGTCAAACTGGATCGATGGCCTGCATACGAAGCACTGCCTTCGCGGTCGAGCGTGTGATAGCTTCAATGCGTCCGAGGGCAGTGCCCACAGCCGTGCCGCCCGAATGCACCAGAGACCATGCATAATGTCACTATCCGTTGCGCTTCGTCTCTTCTGCCCTGCTGCGCGCGCAAGTGTGCCAACGCGGCATTAGCTCGCATTTCGCCAGAGTTGTAGCGATTGGCTTGGGCATATCCAACGTCCGCCGCGCCCTTCTCGAGTTATCCCGATACCGGCGCCACCGGAAGTGCCCCTGAGCCCATGCTGCGCTGGCTTCCGGCGACCCCGGATCGCCAGCACGGCTGCATCGGCGGCATGTTCCGCCAACAGCCAGTTTTCCCGAAGCTGCCGGCGCCGAATCATACAAAAACTGAACGTGAGTATCTTCCGGATCGACGAAGAACACCGTCGCGCGGGCCCAGTTCCACCAGTAGTGGCTGACAACATCGAATAAGGAGCCGCTCTACTTCTCCATCGTCAATGTGGCAATGGGCCGCTCCACCTTCTGTCGGAGATCCATCGTCGGCAGCCATCACTCAACAAACACCCATTGGCGCCGGCTTCTATGGCGGATCGCCATGAGACCCCGTCACGACACGGTTTTACATGGTGCACATCGGGGCTCTGAGGAAGCATGTGCACGGCTATTCCGTGGGTGACTCCGCGCCCACTGAATTGTGCGCCCTCAGCCGGCAAGGCTACCAATTTGCCTCTCTCACGATCGAGCTTGACGCGAACGGTCCTGAACCGGGCATATGGGCCTGCTAACTACCGCCCCCCTGCTGTCTAAAGCGCGGTCAACGGCCCAGTCTCGCCAGCCCTCGTACGCACAAGAGTCCCGCCGCCACGGCATGAATCAAGAGGCCCGTCCCCCAGCCAAACAGCACTTTACCGAACCACCACTCTCCGCCGGCGAACAGGTTCACTCCGAACAGAAAGATGTTCACCGGCACAAACACCGCCAAGTGCTTCACAAAGCCAATGATCGGGGAGATCGGATTTCGACGGAAGAACATGTATTGCGCCTCTTTTATCCTTACGCGTCCGTCTCCTCGTTTGTTCCTCCAAAAGAATTCACCAACCTTCCTGTAGTGGTTTTGTCCAATCCCGCGGTCTTACTAGGCGTGCGCACATCATTTGCGCACGCCAATTCATGCTCCCGATTCTGGTTGTAGTGTATTTCTGCGTCCTCGCGGGCGATGCGCTCCTCGCGCATTTCGCCGCCGACGACATGATGAATATGGCCGCGTACCACGGGCTCTCGGCGTGGGAGTTGGCCTTTGCTAACCTCCGCTTCTATTCAACCTTTTACCGCCCTCTCGGCGGCGTCTACTACGCCTCGATTTTTTCCTTTGCCGGGCTCAATCCTCTCCCTTACCGAATCGTTGTTTTTGTCCTTCTGCTGCTCAATATAGGATTATTCTACCGTTTTATCCGTGCCATAACCGGATCTATGCCGCAGGCACAAGGAGGCGTCATTCTCTGCGCTTACCACCATGCGATGGTGGTCGTCTATTACTTCAATTCCCAGATCTACGACATCCTTTGCGCAACCTTCTACTACCTCGCCTTCACTCACTACCTCCGCGCACGAAGCCGAGGACCGCTCACGGCGTCCAGCATCACGTCTGTCTCCGTGCTTTACGTTCTCTCGCTCAACGCAAAGGAGATGGCTGTCACGTTCCCCGTTTTCCTGCTCCTGCATGAAGCGGTCTTTTGTCGCCTCCGCTCGCTCCGCCCGATTCTCGTCACAGCCTCGATCACTGCCATCTTCATCGCGGGCAAGTGCCTCGGGCCGAATCCGCTCATCCACATGAAGGACTACCGTCCCGTTTTTTCGCTGGATGCCTTTCTCCACGGACACGGCAGCTACATCGAGTCGATGTTCTACCTCGACGGCGGCACCCTCACGCCGCTCGAAACGGTACTATTCTGGGCGGTTCTGCTTGCCTACGCGCTTCTGCGCCGGAGCCGTCTCATCCTCTTCTGCATCTGCTGGATCATCCTTAGCCCACTGCCGATCGTCTTTATTGGACGATTGGGAGGACCAGCCATGTACGTGCCTCTTCCCGGATGGATGATGCTTCTCACAGCTATCGCCGCGGACATTCTCGGCCGCTTCCCGCCAATCCCACGTAACTGGCAACGGGCAGCCGCTGTCGTAGCACTGATCACCCTCGGCTGGCATCACTACAACGGCAAGCGTCACGTCATGCCCTCCATTCATCGTGGCCAACAACTCACATGGCGCACCATCCAGCAGGTGGACAACGCCGGCATCTCACTTCCCAAAGGTGCGCGCGTGCTCGTCCTCAACGACCCCTTCCAAGACTGGGACATGGTCTTCATACTGCAGCTCTACTACCGCGATCCTACGCTGCACGTCGATCTGGCGCGCAAAATGGAACCCAAACCTTCCGCCGGCCAGCTTCGCGAGTATGATGCGGTTCTTCAATTCGAAGCCGGACGCCTCGTTGCAGCGCCTATTCGTAGCGTAACGCTCGGATCGGATCCACTCGCGTGGCTCGAAGCGCTGGTAGAAAGCATGCCAGAATCACCACCGCTGTAAGCGCCGCAGCCATGGAAAGGAAAGTCGCCGGATCCAGTGCGTCTGTGGCGTAGAGCATCCCCTTCAAATAGCGAGCCAGCCCCGCCGCGCACAAGGCGCCCGATGCCACTCCCAGCATCCCCAACCACATACCCTGCCGGATCACCATCCACAGCACATCGCTCTGCCGGGCTCCTATCGCCATTCGCACCCCGAACTCATTGGTCCGCTGCGCCACCAGGTAAGACATCACGCCATAGATCCCCAGACCAGCCAGCACCAGAGCCAGGCCCGAAAAAGTACTCAGCAACCCCGTCAGAAACCGTGGCCGCGCCTTGGCGAGCGCCATCGCATCCTCCATCGTTCGCACCTGCGAAACCGGCAACGAAGCATCCAGGGCGGAGATCTCGGCCCTCGCCGCACGGGCAATGCCTGCAGGCTCACCGTGAGTGCGGATCACCAGAAACGCGTTCCTCAATCCGAAGCCTTGAGACTGCCGGACGGGAAGAAACAACTCGGTTCCAGTTGCCTTGTCTACGCCGGCGTTCTTGATATCCGCAATCACGCCGACCACGGTCCGCCAGGGATCGCGAAACCCAGGGCGAACGCGCTTGCCGATTGCACTCTGTCCCGGCCAGTACATGCGGGCCATCGTTTGGTTGATCACGAGCGAGGCCGGAGCATTCGTTCCATCGCGCTCATCGAACATTCGGCCCTCAACAAGGCGAGCCCCCATTGCCTCCAAGAAACGGTCCCCCACCGTTTGGTAATAGTCAATGTTCTGACCCGGTCCCCCCTCGCGCTCCACCCACCCTTCGATTTGCGTATCGTTGGCGTTGATCGGCCGCACAGGCGGCATTCCGCTGATCATCGTCGCCGAAGCTACGCCTGGCAGCCCGTTCACCCGCGGCAGCAATTGCTCCCAAAATTGCAACACCCGCTCATTCTGCGGATACACCTGCTGGGGCAACGCAATCCGCATTGTTAACACTCGCTCCGGCCGGAC
>JAEUQG010000109.1 GCA_016789755.1 Bryobacterales bacterium | reverse complement strand
AAGCCGGTGTGGGCCTGGTCGCCGACGGCCAGCTTGGCGATGCCGAAATCGAGGAGACGGGCGAGGCCGCCGGCGACGAGGATATTGCCGGGTTTCAGATCGCGGTGAATGACCAGATTCTGGTGGGCGTATTCGACGGCGCCGCAGACCTGGAGGAAGAGGCGGAGGCGGGCATTGACGGAGAGCCGCTCGTCTTCGGCATAGCGGTCGATGGGGACCCCTTCGACGAATTCCATGGCGAAGAAGGGGATGCCGCCCTCGGTGGTGCCGCCGTCGAGCAGGCGGGCGATGTGGGGGTGCTCCAATTGGGCGAGGATTTGGCGTTCGTTTCGGAAACGGTCGAGGAAATCGGCGGAATAGGCGGCTTTTACGGCGACTTTGAGGGCGACGCGTTTTTGATACTGGTCGTCGTCGCGTTCGGCTTCGAAGACGACGCCCATGCCGCCGCGGCCGACCTCGCGGACGATGCGGTAGGGTCCCATGCGGCGGCCCTCGAAGCTGGGTTCGGCGGGCGGGGGAATGAGGGCGAGGCTCTGGATGGCGCCGGCGACTTTGGCTGTTCCTTGGCGGTCGCCGTGCAGCAGGCGGGTGACTTCGTCGAAGAGTTCGGTATCGCCGCCGCACTCTTCGCGCAGCCTGGCGCTTTGGCCGGCGGCGGGCAGATCGGCGACCAGGTCGAACAATTCTTCGATGCGGCGCCAGCGTGCGGGGGTCATATGGGGCTATGCGCAAACCGTGGGCGGATTTCTCAGCGGCTGATGCGGGAAGTGAGCCAAGCCATGGCCATGCGCTCTTCGCGGTGGGCCGAGGCGCGGGAGATTTCGAGGACTTCGGCAGCCTCGTCGAGGGTCAAGCCGCCGAAATAGCGCAGTTCGACGACCTTGGCTTTGCGGGGATTGAGGGCGCGCAATTCGTCGAGGGCGTCGTGGATTTCGAGGACCTGTTCGGCGCAATCGGCAGGGGCCTGGAGGGCGTATTCCATGGGCAGATGTTTCACGCCGCCGCCGCGCTTTTGGGAATTGACGGCGCGGGCGTGATCTACGAGGATCTGGCGCATGAGGCGGGCGGCGAGGGCGTAGAAATGCTTGCGCGAGGCAAACTCCAAGCCGTCGTGCTGTCCGCTGAGGCGGAGGAAAGCTTCGTGGATGAGGGCGGTGGGTTGGAGGGTATGATCGGTGCGTTCGCGCTTGAGATAGGCGTCGGCGATGCGGCGCAGTTCCGGGTAAACCACTTCCGACGCGCGGTCGAAGGCCTCCTGGTCTCCCTGGCTCCACTGCGCGAGCCATACGGTGATGTCGCTCGGTGGCATTTCCCAGTAGTGTAGCAACGTCACGGGAAGAGCAGCGGGAGGACGGAGGGGCTGGCGTACATGCAGGTGGCGGAATGGCCGCAGCCGCCGACGACGGAGACTTTATGTTCGGCCTGAAACTCTTTTCTCATGTAATTCCAGAAAATGAGGCCGCGCTCGCGGCGGTTGAAACCCTGCGCCTGGGCATTGCAGGTGGATTCGAGGTCGGAGTCCTGGTTGACGTCCAAAGCGCCAACGAGGTAGGTGACGTTGCGGGTGGGGAATTGGGTCTCGATGCGCTTTGCGCCGACGGTGGCGGCGTAGCCGGTAAGCTCCTCCAGTCCGTGCTTGTAGTGATTGTAGGTGGTGCAGTTGGAGCGGTCCCAGTAGGGTCCGAAACGGCCTTTGCAGTTGCCTTCGGTATCGCAGGCGCCCTGGCGGGAAATCCGTTTCTCGTTGAGGTACATGTAGGATGAAGGGTTGGCGACGAAGTAGCGGAGCGGAAGGCGCGATTCGACGGCGGTCATGGCGGCATAGCGTTGGATGAACTGTCCGCCCGCGGAGTGGCCGGCGACGACGATTTCCTTGAGGTTGGGGAAGCGTTCGGGATTATTCAAGAGACGGACAAATCCATCGATGAAATCGAAGGAATTGGCGGCTTTTTCTTTGGCGTTGGCGGCTTCGTTGCCTATTTTCCAATCCTCGCAGGTCCAGGCGAATTCGGCGGGTTCGACCTGGTCTTTGCATCCGCCGGTGTTGGCGCGGAAGTGGGGAGCGACCAGGGCGGTTTCGGCGAGCCTTCCGGCGGCGGCAGCCGAAGCCATGGCGACTCCGTAGTAGGCATCGCCGTTGCGGGCGGCGCCGTGGACCATGACGAGGGCGCGGGTCACGCCGGGATGGACACCGTTCTGCAGCGAATGAGAACGGTAAAAGGCGACGTACTGCCCGTCCTTGTAGAGCTTTTCGGCGCATTCGGCGGTGGGCTTATGGCAGGGGGGAGGGACGCGCGAGGCGGCGACGGGAGTGAGTTCCTTGCGGCCGCCGGCTGCGACGATGAGGTCGAGGAGCTTGTGAAAGTCGCGGCCGGAAACGCTGTTGCCGGCGACGGAGGTATCGACGCGGTGGGCCACGACGAGGCGCATGGCGGGAATGACATATAAATAATGTCCGCCGGCCCCGCGGGCGGAATAGCCGTGCCGGTCGACCCACCACATGTAGCCGTAGCCGTCGCCGCCGTAGGTGCTGGCATCGGAATAGGAGCGTGTCGATTCGGCCACCCAGGCTTCGGGGACCACCTGTTTTCCGTTCCATTTGCCGTTGTTGAGGAACAGCAATCCGAAGCGTGCCAGGTCGCGGGCCGACATTTTGAACGGGTAGGCGGGGTGAATGGAATCCTCGCCCTTGGTGTAGGCGCCGTCGCGTTCGGTGAAATGCTCCATGCCGATTTCGCGGCCGATGTGCTGATCGAAGGAGGCGTGGATCTTCTCGCCCGTGAGCTTTTCGTAGATGGTGCCGAGGGCGTTAAAATCCCAATTATTGTAAGACCACCAAGCGCCGGGAGCGTGGCTTCCACGGAGCGGCTTGACGGCTTTCATGCCGGGCGTTTCGGCGAGCGCGGGATGATAGATACCGCTGCGGGCCTTGAGCAGATGGCCGAGGGTAGCTTTTTTTTCGGTTTCGGTGAGGGCGGGCGGGTTGTCGTCGATGCCGAGTTCGGCCATGGTTCTGGAGAGATCGGCCTTGCCGGCGGCAACGGCGATGCCGTAGAGGGCGCTCAGGAAACTCTTGCGCATGGAGTGGCACAGATATTCCTTTTCGACTTCGCCCCACTCGTCGACAATGGCGCCGTCCTGGACGATGACGACAGCCGCTGTTTTGAGGGTTGCGGCATAGTCGCGGGCGGCCTTCAGCCCCGATTCGGACCATCCGGCGGGCCGCTTCTTCTCCCAACTCCGGCCTGGGAACCGGGCAGTGGCGCCGGACGCCAGGGCTGCTGTGAGAAGTGTAAATAAGACAAACCGCCGCATGAACCCTAGGTTAAACCACCCGCGCGGAACTTTTCCCGCCGCGCTATCGTATAGGCAAGCAGAGACACGCCCCATGAACACCATGCGCACCGCTTTATTGACTTTGGCCACCGCTATCGCGGGGTTCGCCGCCGACCCGGCCCTGCTACGGATTCTGCCCGCCGATGCTCCTTTCCTGGCCGGCATACACGCCGATCAGATCAAATCGTCGCGCTTCGGCCAGTTCCTTCTCAATCAACTGAAGAGCGAAGAAGCAAACATGCAGAAGTTCATCGATGCCACGGGCTTCGATCCGCGGCGCGATCTCACGGAGTTGGTGGTGGCTTCTTCGGACGCGAGCGGAAAGGGCAAGAGCGTGGTGGCGGCGCGCGGCCGGTTCGATACAAGCCGCATTAATTCCTTCGCCTCAACGAGCGGGGCCAAGCTGACCACGTACAACGGAGTGCAGGTGTTAACGGGAGGAGGCAGCGAACGGGCGGGATGGCTGGCCGTGCTCGATGCGGTTACCGCGGTGGCAGGCGATCAGGATGGGGTGCGGGCGGCGATTGACCGGTTCAAGGGCTCAGCGCCGGCGATCAATACGGCCACGCTGGCGAAGATCAACGACCTCAGCGCGCGCTACGACGCATGGATGATCTCGACGGGTGTGGCGCGCATCGCCGACGACATCCGGAATCCGCAGGTGGGCGGGATGATGAACAACAATCTCTTTCAGTCGATGCAGAGCGTGCTGGGCGGGGTGCGATTTGGGGCGAACGTGGAAATCATGGCGGAAGCCACAATGCGTTCCGAGAAGGATGCCACGGCGATGGTGGATGTAATCCGTTTCCTGGCCGGGATGGTCCAGCTCAATTCGCAGAACGACAAGCGGGCGGCGGAAATGGCGACGCTGCTCGAAAAGGTGCAACTGAATTCGACGGGCACGCAGTTCCGCATGTCGCTGACGATTCCGGAAGAGACGCTGGAAGGGATTGTGAAGCCGGCGGCGAACGTGCGAAAGACGCCTGTTATTTAAGGGAATTCGATCCGCAAGTCCAACTTCCGAACAACCTGATGTTTGACGGCCGCCAGTAGTTGGGCGGCCGTTTTCTTGTGGATGGGATGGCGGAGGTTGGGGGCGATTTCGGCGAGCGGTTCGAGGACGAAGCGGCGCTCTTCGATGCGCGGGTGAGGCACGGCGAGGTCGGGTGTGGCGATCACGAAGCGCCCGTAGAGCAGCACATCGATGTCGATGGTGCGCGGTCCGTTGGCGACGGCGCGGCGACGGCCCAACTCCCGCTCGATGGTCTGCAGGCGCCGCATTAATACGCGCGGGAGGACTCGGGTCTTGGCCTCCAGCACGAGGTTGAGGAAATCCGGCTGATCGGTTTTGTACATGGCCTTGGTCTCATAGACCGAGGAGACCGAGGTCACCTGGACGCCGGCCTTGGGGAGGCGGGCAATGGCGTCGCGGAGATTGGCCACGCGGTCGCCGAGATTCGACCCGAGGGCCAGATACACCGTTTTGCGGGCGTCGGGGGCGGGCGTCATCCGAACAGCGAGCCCTGGTCGGTGGCAAAGGCCACGCGCCGCTTGACGCCGAAATAGTCGAACGCGGCATCGGTCGCCTTGCGCCCTTTCGGGGTGCGGTCGAGGAACCCGAGTTGCATGAGGTAGGGTTCGTAGACTTCCTCGATGGTATCGGCCTCTTCATCCACTGAGGCTGAGATCGTCTTCAATCCGACCGGTCCGCCGCCGTACTTTTCGAGCAGGGTGATCATGATTTTCTGGTCGATCTCGTCGAGGCCGAAGCGGTCCACTTCGAGCAGGTCGAGGGCGGTGCGGGCGACGGCGAGATCGATGTGCCCGGCGGCGCGCACCTCTGCGTAGTCGCGCACTCTGCGCAGCAGGCGGTTGGCAATGCGCGGGGTGCCGCGGGCGCGGCGGGCGATCTCCTCGGCGCCGGCGCGGTCGACGGTGACATTGAGCAGCGACGCCGAGCGTTCGACGATCTTCTGCAGTTCGGCGACGCCGTAATGATTGAGGCGCAGCAGCAAGCCGAAGCGGCCGCGCATGGGGGCGCTGATCATGCCCATGCGTGTGGTGGCGCCGATGGCGGTGAAGCGCGGAATGGGGAGGGAATGGGTGCGCGCGCCGGGCCCCTGGCCGACGATGATATCGACGCGGAAGTCCTCGAGCGCCGAATAGAACATTTCCTCGACATCGGGCAGGAGGCGGTGGATTTCGTCGACGAAGAAGACCTGCTTGTCGCGCACATTGCTCAACATGCCGGTCAAATCGAGTTTCTTCTGGATGACGGGGCCGCTGGTGAGATCGATTTCGACGCCGAGTTCGGCGGCGATGATGTGGGCGAGGGTGGTTTTGCCCAAGCCGGGAGGCCCGAAGAGGAGGACGTGATCCATGGCCTCACCGCGGCGCCGCGCGGCGGCAATGGCGATGGCGAGATTCTCTTTCAATTTCGGCTGGCCGGTGAATTCTTCGAGCCGGCGCGGGCGCAGGGCGGCCTCGAACTGCTGATCGCCCTCCTGCCGGCTGGCGGATGCAATGCCCTGTTCACGCATCTTTCTAGGTTAGCGCAGCCTATTGCGGCGGCTGCTGGGCGGCTGGCAAGTGCCGCTCGAAACTCTTGGCGATCTCGAGCAGCGTGGCGGCGGCCCCGTCGCCGTTACCCGAAGCGAGGGCTTTCAGCAGTTTGGCGTGCTTCTTCACTTCCAGGGGCAAGTTCAGTTGGCCGCTCTGCTTGCCTCGAATGACGCCGGAGGCGAACAGCGACCCGATGGCGGCATGGAGAGCCTTGGCGGCGAAGCGGTTGCCGGAGATGTCCCAAATGGCGGCGTGAAAACGCCAGTCGCAATGGAAGAACTCGGCGTGATCGCCGTGCTCGGCGGCCACCTGCATCGCCGCCAGTTCCCGCTGGAGGATGGCGACGCCCTGCTTGTTCATGCGTTGCGCAGCCCAGCGCATGACTTCGGGCTCGAGCACGCGGCGCAGGTCGCAGAGGCGCCCGGCGTCCTCGGGATTCAGGGCGACGACGGAACAACCGTAGTTGTGGCGCTTGATTACCAGTCCGCGATTTTCCAGATCGTGCAAGGCCTCGCGGATGGGAATGCTGCTGACGCCGAATTGGCGCGCCAGACTGCGCTCCACCATTCGTTCGCCGGGACCGTACTTGCCGCTGATGATCTCGCGCTCGAGCACGCCGGCAATCTGCTCGCGCAGGGAAGCGACGCGAATCGGCGCGACGACCGGGCTCTTCTTGCGGATATTTCTTGCAGTGCTCAAACGATTCGTCGATTCACTTTCCGGGAAGGCCGGGCGCGGCGTGCGTTCCGGCCCTTCCTTACTCAAGCGGCGTGCCGGGGACTATGCGGCCGCGGCGGACAAGGCCTGATCGAGATCCCACAGGATGTCGTCGAGATCTTCGAGCCCGATGGACAGGCGGATCATGTCGGGTTCCACGCCGGCGGCCACCTGTTGTTCGGCGGTCAACTGCTGATGGGTGGTGGAGGCGGGGTGAATCACGAGGCTCCGGGCATCGCCGACGTTGGCCAGGTGCGAGAACATTTGCAGGGAGTCGACAAACTTCCTGCCTTTGTCGTAGCCGCCTTCAATGCCGAAGCTGAAGACAGCGCCCGCGCCTTTGGGGCAATACTTCTGCGCCATGGCGTAGTAAGGGCTGGAAGGCAACGATGGATAGCGCACCCACTTCACTTTGGGATGCTTGTGGAGCCATTCGGCCACCGCCTGGGCATTGGCCAGATGGCGATCCATGCGCATGCCGAGCGTCTCGATACCTTGCAGGAAAAGGAACGCGTTGAACGGGCTGATGCAAGGGCCGAGATCGCGCAAGCCTTCGACGCGGGCGCGCAGAATGAAGGCCAGGTTGCCGAACGGATCGGAGAACTTCAGCCCATGATAGGCAGGCGAGGGCTGGGTGAGCATGGGGAAGTCGCCCTTGGTCCAATCGAACTTGTTGCCGCTGACGATGATGCCTCCGATGGAGGTTCCGTGGCCGCCCATGAACTTGGTGAGCGAGTGGACCACGATGTCGGCGCCATGATCGAGGGGACGGCAGACATACGGCGTGGCGAACGTGTTGTCGATGACGAGCGGGACATTGTGCTCATGCGCGATGGCGGCGACGGCTTCGATATCGAGCACGTTACCGCGGGGGTTGGAGATGGTTTCCCCATACACGAGCTTCGTCTTGCTGGTGATGGCCTTGCGGAAATTTTCCGGATTGTCCGGATCGACGAACTTGACGTTGTAGCCCATGCGCCGGAAGCTGACATCGAACTGCGTATAGGTGCCGCCGTAGAGCGTGCTGGAGGCCACCATCTCATCGCCGGCTTCCATGAGGCTGTTGACGGTGAGGAATTGCGCGGCCTGACCGCTGGAGAGGGCGAGCGCCATGGCTCCGTTTTCGAGCGAAGCGACGCGCTGTTCCAGCACATCGGTGGTGGGATTCATGATCCGCGTGTAGATGTTGCCGAACTGCTGCAAACCGAATAACGCCGCGGCGTGGTCGGAGTTATCGAACGTAAAGGACGTCGTCTGATAGATGGGGACCGCGCGGGCATGCGTGGTTGCCTCCGGCGAGTAGCCGTGATGCAACGCCCGCGTATTGAATCCGTATTGCCGTTCTGGTTTGTCTGCCATAAGTCCACCATCATACAATTCGCGGCCCGCCTATGGCATCATGATTCGGATATGAAGTTCACGCGCCGATGCCTTCTTGCCACCGCCGCGGCCCCTGTGCTGCGCGCCGCCGGAAAAACGACGATCGCCATCCGGCAGGATCAGTTTCTGCTGAACGGCAAGCCCACGTACGCGGGGCGGACGTTCGAGGGGATGAAAATCGAAGGTTTGTTGATGAACACGCGCATGGTGCAAGGGATCTTCGACGATGAAAATCCGGAGACTGTTTCGCGCTGGAAATACCCGGATACGGGGAAGTGGGACGCGGAGCGTAACACGCGTGAATTTCTGGCGGCGATGCCGGAATGGCGCAAGCACGGGGTATTGAGCTTCACCATTTGCCTGCAGGGCGGGAGCCCGGAGGGTTATTCGAAGCTGCAGCCGTGGCACAACAGTGCGTATCGCTCGGACGGCACGATCAAGGCGCCGTATTTGAAGCGGCTGGAAAAGATTCTCGACCGCGCCGATGCGCTCGGCATGGCGCCGATTGTGGGCTGCTTTTACTTCGGGCAGGACCAGCGGCTGGATGGGGAAAAGGCGGTTCGCAACGCGGTGGAGCAGACGGTGCGCTGGATCCTGACGAAGGGTTACCGCAACGTGATTCTGGAGGTGGCCAACGAATGCGACAACCGGTCGTACGACCTGGACATCATCCGGCCGAACCGGATCGATGAGCTGATACTGCTGGCTCGGGGGACGAAAGTGGACGGGCGCGGACTGCTGGTGGGGACGAGCTTCAACGGAGGGCGCGTGCCGACGGCGAACGTGGTGGCGGCTTCGGATTTCATATTGATGCATGGGAACGGGGTGAAGGATCCGAACCGGATACGGGAGATGGTGCAGGAGGTGCGGAAGCATCCGACGTACCGGCCGATGCCGGTGCTGTTCAATGAAGATGATCATTTCGATTTCGATCAGCCGTCGAACAACATGCGGTCGGCGCTGAGCGCTTATGCCAGTTGGGGGTATTTCGATCCGGGGAAGAACGACTATAGCGATGGGTATCAATGCCCGCCGGTGAATTGGGGGCTGAATACGGCTCGGAAGCGGCAGTTTTTCGAATTGACGAAGTGGGTGACGGGGGGTTAGGACGGGAGACGGAAGACGGGAGACGGAAGACGGGAAACAGATGTGTACTAAGTGTATGTCTCGTTTTCGGCTAGGGAGTTTGCCTGGCGCTTGACGCAATCAACCGATTATTGCCGGGTGACTTGAAATATTTATCGAAGACGCTGCTCATTCACCGCAACCTGCGGCGCCCCGTCAACCGCTGTGGTGGCCGGTTTCTCGATGACCAGCGACGGCCCCTGGTGCCACGATTACGATAGGGGATCGGGATTTGGGTCTAACGGCTTTTGGGTCATCGGGTTTTCTCTGATCAGCGTCAACAGCAGAACTGCTGTGATCACAATCGACCTGGGGAGCCTGCACGGCATGGCGGGCGGGTTTGTGAACTATGCGCCGGGGTTTGGA
>JAEUQG010000064.1 GCA_016789755.1 Bryobacterales bacterium | reverse complement strand
TGTCGCTAGTATGTGATCTGTCCGGTCCAATTCACACATGATCTGTCCGCTTTGAAAGAAGCGGCTGGGAAACTGGAGGTTGAACGACCTACAGCGTTACCCAGCCGCGGAAGTGGAGCGGATGATGAAACTACAAGATGTCTTGTTGAAAGCAATGGCGAAGAAAATCACCTGGTGGGAGGCCGCGGAGATCATCGGGGTGACAACGCGCACGATGAGGCGGTGGCGAGAACGGATAGAAGCGAATGGGTACTCCGGATTGGTAGACCGACGCAAGGGTAAGCTCAGTGACCGGCGCGTGCCGTTGAAGACGGTCGAAGAGGTTCTGCGGCTGTATCGAGAGACCTACTTCGATTTCAACATGAGGCATTTTCACGAGAAGCTGGCGGAAGAACATGACATCCAACTGAGCTACACCTTCGTGCAGAAAGCGTTGCAGGGAGCGGGGCTGGTGGCCCGGCGGAGCAAGCGGAGAAAGCATCGTCGGCGGAGAGAGCGGCGGCCGATGGCGGGTATGCTGCTGCACATTGACGGGAGCAAGCACCAGTGGTTCTTCGATGAACGATGGTATGACTTTATCGTGATCCTGGACGACGCCACCAGTGAGATCTACTATGCGCAGTTAGTGGAAGAAGAATCGACGCGGACAGTGATGGCAGGGCTGAAGGAAGTGATCGAGACGAAGGGGTTGTTTTGCTCGCTGTACAGCGACCGGGGCAGCCATTTCTTCGTGACTGCGAAAGCGGGAGAAAAGGTGGATAAGCACAGATTGACACAGGTTGGGCGTGCGATGAAGGAACTGGGTGTGCAGATGATTCCAGCGTATTCGCCGCAAGCCAGGGGACGCAGCGAGCGTAACTTTGGGACATGGCAAGGCAGGCTACCGCAGGAACTGAGACTCGCCGGGATCACAACCGCCGAGGGAGCCAACGACTTTTTGCGCGTGCAATACATCGCGAAGTTCAACCAAAGCTTCAAGGTTGCTGCTGCCGAGAAAGAAACGGCGTTTCGACGTACCACACGATCGGATTTGGACTGGGTGTTTACGGTGCAAACCGAACGCGTGGTGGCCAAAGACAACACGGTGGCTATTGCGGATCGGAATTGGCAAATCGAAAAAAGCCGCTTCCGCAGTTCGCTGGCAGGCTGTACGGTAACGATTCATGAACATCTAGATGGGACGGTGTCGATGAGGTATGGTCCGCATGTAGTGGGTCGCTACCTGGCCGACGGAGCCAATGCGCAGAGAGCAGCAAAGAAGTGCGGCAAGGGCCGTGGAAAAGCCGGGCCCGTGGAAGCCGTGGAAAACCAAAAGACGGTTTCCCCCCGCTCCCCCCGCCCCTTGGAAATCCCTCAAAGCAGGGATTCCCACTTTCCCACCGCCCCGGCTGCAGCTTCCCTATATCCCAAAAAGAAAACACGCAAACCACCTTCGGCAAGCCGAAGAGGAACTGCGAACCAAATAACCTGAACCGGACAGATCGTGTGTGAATAAAAGCGGACAGATTGACAAACTACGAACAGCTGATGCAGGCGGCGTTGGCGGAAAAGACGAGCGAACCAGGAGATCCGCTCCGGCGCATGGCGGAGTTGTTGTTGGACTTCGCGATGGAAGCGGAGGTGAGCGCGAAACGGGGCGCCGAGGCGCATGAACGCAGCGACGAACGGACCGGGTACCGGAACGGACACCGGGAACGCCGGTGGGACACCCGCCTGGGCACATTGCAGTTACAAGTGCCGAAGGTGAGGCAGGGTGGCTACGTACCCAGCTTCATCGAACACCGCAAGCGGAGCGAGCAAGCGTTGATCAGCGTGATTCAGCAGGCGGTGGTGCAGGGTGTTTCCACGCGCAAGGTGGAGTCGGTCCTAGAGGCGTTAGGCATCGAGGGGGTGTCGGCCGGCCAAGTGAGTCAGCTGTGCTCTGCCTTGGACGAGCAGGTGGAGCGGTTCCGCGAGCGCAAGCTGGACCAGTCTCGGTACGTGTGGGTGGATGCGCTGTACGAGAAGGTGCGCGAGGACGGACGCGTCGAGTCCATGGCGGTGGTCATCGCCACGGGCGTGAATGCGCAAGGACGCCGCGAAGTTTTGGGGATGGACGTGTTTCCGACCGAGAGCGAAGAGGGTTGGACGCAGTTTCTGAAGGATCTGAAAGCGCGCGGGCTGAAAGGCGTACAGTTGGTGATTTCCGACGCCCATGAAGGGTTGAAAAGCGCCATTCGCAAGGTGTTCAAAGCCGAGTGGCAACGGTGTAAAGTGCACTTCTATCGCAATGTGCTGGTGCATGTTCCGAAGCGGAGCCAGGCCGAGGTGAGCGAAGCGATGAAGGCGATATTCGTGCAGCGGGACGAAAAAAGCGCCAAGGCGAAAGCGGCGGAGGTCGTCAAGCAATTCCAGGCGCGTTTTTCCAAGGCGATGGAAACGCTGGAGGCTGGTGTGGATGATGTGCTGAGCTACCTGCACTACCCGGCGGCGCATCGGGTGCGGATCAGCTCGACCAATCCCATCGAGCGGCTGAACCTGGAAGTGCGGCGGCGCACGCGGGTGGTGGGCATTTTCCCGGACCGCGCCGCCTGCGTGCGCTTGATTGCCATGGTGCTGGAGGAGATTCACGAGGACTGGCTGACTGCCGAAAAGGCGTATCTCACCTTTGAGGATCAGGCCGGCGGCCAGGAGGCCGACACCGGCAAGGTAGTCCCGATGGCGGCGAACCAATGAGGAAGGAGGCTTTGTTGAATGCGAGGGCTAGGCCCTCGCGCTCCCAGGATTAACGCTTTATGCCAAAGTGATGCTACGGGGCGGCCGGAGCCGCCCCTGTCACTTCGGACCTGAGTCGGCGCTCGAGTCGCATCCCTGCGTTGCTCTATCCTCCGCTCAGGCAATCCAAGCTTAAACCCGACCGCTGGAGCGGGCGGCGAATTTACACTCAGG
>JAEUQG010000243.1 GCA_016789755.1 Bryobacterales bacterium | reverse complement strand
CCCAGGTTCCCGTTGAACGCCAGCGCCGGCGTGCCGATAATCGTCAGCGTGCTCGTCTCCGCCGACACGATCGAGAAACCGATCGCCCACCACGGAGCGTTCCTCCCCCCAAGAAAATAATCCTTCAGGCTCTTCTGCGTTTCCTTGAACCGAGCCCCAAACCAGGTGATCCCCACCAGGTACAGCACGATGATGCCTAAATCGAGATAGCGCATGGACCTAGGGGATTCTAGCACAGCAAGCCCGCCCGAACCTGACCCCACCCCCCGCCTTTGCGCCTACCCATTGTCATTACTAACCCGTATGGATGGTGATAGGAACAACCATCTATGATGGATACAGATGAGTGGATTTCCACCGGATCTGCGAACACGCAGCTTAGCCGCCCTGCGCGATAACACGATCGACGTCCTGATCCTTGGCGGCGGGATCAACGGAGCCGGCATCGCCCGGGACCTCGGCTTGCGCCGTCAGTCCAATGACTCCCTCCAGGTCGCCCTGGTCGACAAAAACCACTTCGCCTCCGGCACCTCCGGTCGCAACAGCCAGCTCATCCACGGAGGCCTCCGCTACCTCAAGTACCTCAAAATGGGCCTCGTCAAGGAAGCCCTCCGCGAGCGCGCCATCCTGCGCCAGATCGCCCCCCACCTCGTCGAGCCCCTCGCCTTCCTCATGCCCATCTACAGCCGCCTCGACAAGATCAAGTACACCATGGGCCTCAGCATGTACGATCAGCTCGCCGGCGACCACAACATTTCCAAACACCGCGAAGTCAGCAAAGGCGAAATCTCCCAACTCGAACCCTCCCTCTCCACCAAAGGCCTCGTCGGCGGCGCCATCTTCTACGATTGCCAGGTCCACTCCGCCCGCTTCGTCCTCGAAAACCTCTTCGATGCCGCCGACAACGGCGTCTTCCTCGCCAACTACGTCGAAGCCCTACCCCTCGACCGCCAGCCCGACGGCTTCTGGCGCGTCCAGCTAAAAGACCGCCTCACCGGCGAGGAACTCGAACTCAAAGCCAAAAAACTCGTCGATGCTACCGGCCCCTGGAGCCACCCCGGCGACTCCCCGCCCCGCCTCGTCCGCGGCTCCCACATCGTCCTCAACCGCCTCACCGCCGAAGAACACGCCATCGCCTACTTCGACAACGACGGCCGTATCGTCTTCTTCATCCCCTGGGGAACCCAAAAGCAACTTACCCTCCTCGGCACCACCGACGTCGATCACAAAGGCGACGCTGACTCTGCCCGCATCAGCAAAGAGGAAGTCGATTATTTGCTCGCCATCGCCCACAAACTCTACCCCGATTCCGGCCCCCTTCAACCCCTCGCCGCCTTCAGTTCCCTCCGCCCCCTCGTCTCCGACAACTCTTCTTCCGCCACCGAAGCCAGCCGCGAGCACAAAATCTGGAACACCAAGGACAACATCCTCCGTGTCCAGGGCGGCAAGTACACCATCTACCGCCACATGAGCGAGGAAGCCGCCAACATGATCATGAAGGAGCTTTCCCCCTGGCTCGCCAAAGCCTCCGCCACCGCCTCCACTCCCCTCTGCGGCAATACCCCTAAAGCTCTCGAACGCCTCCGCCACGATATCCCCACCCTCGCCGAGCAGTACCGCCTCTCCCGCAACGATGTCGAATCCATCATCCGCGATTACGGCCTCCACACCCCTGACGTCCTCGCCATGACCCCCGAGGAGGATTTCGGCGCCATCCGACGTACCGAATTCGCCCGCCTCGCCTTCGCCGTCCAGCACGAAATGGCCGCCAACCTCGCCGACATCCTCCTCGTCTCCACCTACATCGGCTACGAGCGCGAGTGGGATATGGCCCAACTCGAACCCTACGCCTATCTCATCGGGTCCTGGATGGGCTGGGATAGCGCCCGCCAACACGAGGAAGCGTTGGAAGTCCTCCACCGCGTCTCCGTCCCCAAGGACAGCGACTAAATGCGCGGGCGGCTCCGGCGCTTCTGGTGGCTCCTCAAGCGTGCCTTCGTCGCCTCCTATGAAGACGGCTGTTTCGGCGTCGCCAAAGGTGCCGCCTATTCCGCCATCCTCTCCTTTATCCCCGTCCTCACCGCCGTCGCCGCCATCCTCGTCCAGTTCAACGCCGAGCGTGTTGCCCGCATCCTCTCCGAATTCCTCTTCGTCGTCGTCCCCCCCGGCACCGAAGACCTCGTTCAATACGGCTTCGAAAAACGCGGCGAACGCCCCGTCTACCTCCTCGTCACCGCCACCCTGCTCTCCCTCTGGGCCGCCAGCGGCGTCATGGCCACCCTTATGGAAGGCTTCCAATCCGTCTACCGTATCCCCAACGGACGCCCCTTCGTCCGCCAGCGCCTCGTCGCCATCGCCCTCGTCCTCATCGGCGCCGCCCCTGTCCTCATCGCCTCCGCCCTCCTCCTGCTCGGCGGCCGTCTCGAACAGTGGGTCCTCACCGCTCTCGGCTTCCTCCCCGTCGGCGAGCAGGTCCGCGGTTCGGTCCTCGTCGTCGGCACTCTCATTCGTTACACCGTCGCCCTCGCCGCCATCGCCCTCGCTACCGCCGGCCTCTTCTACGTCGGCCCCAACCGCCCCCAGCAATGGTGCAACGTCTGGCCCGGCGCCCTCCTCTCCACCAACCTCTGGCTCATCTCTACCATCTGCTTTGCCTGGTACGTCCGCAACATCGCCAACTACAACGTCATGTACGGCAGCATCGGAGCCGTCATCGCCATGCTCGTCTGGATGTACGTCCTCGCCGTCATCGCCCTCATCGGCTGCGAATACAACGCCGAACGCGAACGCATCCTCCCCCGCCCCTGACTCCAAGCCGCGCCCTACTACACAGCGACAACTTTGCAGGTCCTATCGTGGTCAACTGGTTAGGATGTTCGATGCGGTAAGACTCTGGCTGCTTGATTCCGATCCTGCCATTCGCTGGCAGGTCATGAACGACCTGGTGGGCTCGCCGCCCTCGGAAGTAGCAATGGTACGCTCGCGGGTGGCTACCGAAGGTTTGGGAGCACGTCTGCTTGCGTTACAGGAATCCAACGGAACGTGGGCTGGTGTGGCGTGGAACCGTGGTTGGAACTCCACCATGCATGTACTCATGCTCTTGCGCGATCTGGGACTCGACCCTGCCTGCGATCAGGCACGCAGTGCGCTTGCGCGTGTGCGGCAGTCGGTGACCTGGAAAGGTTGCGGCCCAGCCGAGTGCGACGGTAACGCCTTTTTTGAGGGCGAAGTAGAGCCGTGCATCAACGCTCAAGTAGCCGCGGTTGGAGCGTACTTCGGTCAGGACGTTGCGCGCCTCATCGGCCGGCTCCTTGCCCAACAACTACCCGACGGCGGTTGGAATTGTGCCGCTGCCGAGGGATCTCGGCGATCCTCGTTTAACACGACGATATGCGTTTTAGAGGCCCTGTTGGCTTACGA
>JAEUQG010000038.1 GCA_016789755.1 Bryobacterales bacterium | reverse complement strand
GTGGAGCGCGGGGACATGTACGCGTACGACTTTGCAAAGAACCGGATACCTGGGGATCCGGAGAATCAGGTGGCGTACTGGCGGGATGTGGGGACGTTGGATGCTTATTACGAAGCGTGCATGGATCTGCGGTCGGTGACTCCGCAGTTGAATTTGTACAACAAGCAGTGGCCGCTGCGATCGGCGGCGTATGACGATGCGCCGGCGAAGTTCACGTTCGATGAAGAAGGGCGGCGGGGACAGGCGATCGACTCGATTGTGGCGGGGGGATCGATCATGTCGGGCGGGTCGGTGCACCGGTCGGTGGTAGGACGGGGTGTGAAGATCCACACGGGCGCTGTGGTGGAAGATTCGGTGGTGTTTGACAATTGCGACATCGGGAGAGGGGCGAAGGTGCGGCGGGCGATTTTGGATAAGAATGTGCGAGTGCCGGAAGGGGCGATGATCGGCTACGATGTGGCTCGGGACCGGCAGTTGTATCACGTAACGGAGAGCGGGATTGTGGTGGTGGAAGGACGGCGGTCACGGGTGGAGATTGCGTCTATGGAGTTGTAGGATTGCTGACCCGCTCCGTGGCGCCGGGGGCGGGCCGCTGCGGTTCGGTGAGGATCAGGAGGAGTTCGGTTTCGCCGGCGGCGACGGCGGATTGCGTCTCGGTGGTGTGAACCGTTTCGGTCGGGTCGTGGTAGGCGTAGGCATTGATGAAGAAGCGGAGGCCCTTGCAGTATTGGAATTGGAAGGAACCGTCGGCTTTCGGGCGGATGGCGATGGCGATGGACTCATGGCCGTCCTCGCCGGTGAGGCTGATGCCGGTCTCGCCGGGAGGGGGGGTGCCGCCGGCGCCAACTGCCTTGCCGCGTACGGTGACGACGGGGAGGCGTTCGGGTTCGGTGAGATCGTAGCGGAGGTGGGTGGCGGCGTCGGGGACGAAGATGGGGACGGCATCGCGCCGATGGCGGACTCCGGGGTAGAACGTGGGGATGTGGGGTGAAGAGGGGATCGGGGTTACGTTGAGATTGAAGCCGAGGTAGTATTCGCCGGAATCGAGAGCCGGGAAGTCGTAGTTGCCTTCGGCATCGGTGCGGTCTTCACTGTGGATTCTTAGGGCGCCGTTACGGGCGGGCAGGGCGAGAACGATGCGCGCACCCTTGACGGGGATGCCGGTGGAAGAGCGCACCGTGCCGTGGATGCGGCGGTCGATCGCCATGGCGAGGCGTGCTGTCGTGCAGGCGCCGGATGAGACGCTGAGGCGATAGCCGCCCCCTAGCAAGGCGAAGCCGGGTTGTTCGGCGCGGAGGACATAGCCGCCGGGCGGGATGTCCTGGAACGCGTAGCGGCCATCGGCGGCGGTGACAGTTTCGAAATTGCGAGTGTTCGAATGGAGCGTCAAGCGTACACCGCGCATGGGATGGTCCGACCGGTCGTGTTCGACGGCGCCGGTAACGGTGGTGGGGGAGCGGCCTTGGGAGAAGATGTGGAGGAAGTCGAGGTGCTCGCGGGCGGCGGCTATGTCGAGGGCGGGCTCGCAGAAAGTGGGGGTGAAGGAGGAGGGGCCGGAGGTGGCATAGATGAGATATTGCTTGCCCGGCAGCAGCTCCGTGATGAAGTTGATCTCGACGGGGAGTTGGCCTTGGAAGACGCGGTCGATGCGAACCGTGGTGAGAATGCGGTTGTCCTGATGGATGTTGCGGAGCGCGGTTCCGAGGAAAGCGGTTTGGGAGCGGCCGACGGCCTGGCACGGCGATGGGATAAGTTCGCAGGGGCAGGAGAAGGACGATGTTGCCAGCGCGGTGAACGCGGCGAGGAGAACCGGGAGATTGTGGATTCGCATCGTAAGCCTCGTTGTCCACTTGGACACGACGCGGGCGAGTTTTGTTCCTGGTTCAGGCGCGGCGGAGTTTGGCGACGCGGAGGCTGAGTTCGTCCACCCAATCCCGAGCGAGTGCGGGACAGGCGGCGAGGGCGGAGGCCGCGGCGGCGTCCGTCTTGCGGAAGTGCATCACCTGATGGGCAAGGGGGACGGGCCATTCCGGATGAGGACGGGCAAGGAGTTGAAAGCTGTCGCCGGCCTGGACGAGGCCTTCGCGCAGGACGCGGAGATACCAGCCGGTCCAGCCGCGCTTGTTGATCTGCTGGACGAGGTCTGCGATGCCCCAGCGGCGGGCTTGTTTGCCGCAGGGCTGGCGGGGTTGGCTGATTTGCACCTGCGCCAGGCCGAGTTGGTAGATGTCACCGACGCAGACATCCTGCTCCGTCATTCCGGAGACAAGGATGTTCTCACCGAAGGCGCCTGGGGGAAGGGGGGTAGGGAACAGCTCCGCGTGCCAGGGGGCGTAGTGGTCGTGGCTGTAGACGAGCGCGGCCTTGTCGGGGCCACCGTGGTAACGCCGGTCGGCCTGCCGGTCGCCGGCGAAACCTTCCATACCGAGGTGCAAGGGACCCTGTACAGGGTTCTTGTACGTCGCGGTCCGGAAGCCGTTTTGACTACTGATCTTTCCGATTTGGAGGGAATCAACCTGGGGCATTGTGCTACTCCTTCGAGGCAATGGACTCAAAGGTAGCGGCGCCGATGGGGTAGAGCTCCCAATCTTTGTAGTCGAAATGCCACCATTCGACATCGAACACCTGGAATCCCTGGCCTTCCATCGCGGCGCGCAACACTTCGCGGTGCCAGCGTGCGAGGGATGTACTTCCAGGATAATCCGGGTAGGAGCGTTCGGACATTTCGTCGTAGAGACCGGGCATTTCGACGGGCTGGCCGGAGGCGAGGTCGTAGAGGGTGAGATCGACGGCGCAGCCGCGATTGTGACGGGAACCTTTGGCTGGGTCAGCAACGAAGATGCGCTTGTCGTCGGGGGTGGCGTCCCAGAAAATTTTGGTGACGTACCAGGGGCGGTAGGCATCGTGAATGAGGAGGCCGTAGCCGAGTTTGTTCAGTTCGCGATGGGCGCGGACGAGGGCTTCGGCGGCAGGGCGCTGGAGGAAGGCTTTAGCTTGGGTGTAGACAGGGGTGGAGAGGAAATTGTCCGTACCGGCGTAGCGGATATCGAGTTTGACGGTGTTGTCGAGGGTGGTGAGATCGATGAGGCTGGAGGGGCGGAAGTCGCGCTTCTCCTCGGGGGGCCTGGCGGCAAGGGCTTCACGGGTGAGATCGGGAACGGGCCTGCGGGGCTGGATGCGGAATACGGGACCCTGGGCCGCGGCCTGCCGGCGGGGGAAGAGGACTCCGCCGGCACGGACGCCTTCGGGAGTGAACTGAAGGCGCTCGCCGTCGTAGAGACCCCAATCGGGGAAGCGGAAGGTATTGGGAGTTTCGGCGGTGAGGGGATAGTAGTCGTACCACTCGATGAGGGCGGTGAGCTTCCCTTCGTGCTCGAGGATGTAGAGAATATTGTGGTCCCAGCCGTATTCGCCGAGGTAGCGGCGGAAGTCGTTGTTGACGGGAGCGGGTTTGGGGACGGGTTGGCGAGTATTGAGTTTGGGACGGTCGCCGAAGCCCAACAGATCGTCAGCGATGAGGTCGCCACCAAGGCGGCGGAGCTGGATACGGGAGCCGCCACGTACAGGAACCCTGTACAGGCGGTTAGCGCGGGAGTACAGGTCGGCGGCTTCCTCGCCTTCGCCGTAGCGGGCGGAGAGGCGGCGGGCCTCATCGACGGTGAGGTCGGCGATGGAGGGAAGAGTTTCGAGGGGTTCGTTGCGGGCCGCTTGCAGAAGCCAGCGGAGGGCCTGGTGGGCGATGCGGGTGGCGACGGCGTTGGCGCTATCCATGTTGACGACCACGATAGCCGCGAGTTTTTCTTCGGGGAGCACGGTGAGGTCGGTGGCGAAGCCGTAGATGGCTCCGCCGTGGGAGACGGAGCGGGCGGCGCCGACGTTGCCGAGGCGGAAGCCGAGTCCGTAGTTGGCCCCGTACTGCGGCTGCCACATTTGCTGGAGGGTTTTGGGATCGAGGATGGGAGCGCCCTTGTCGAACAGGCATTTGACGAACTTCGTCATATCCTCCATGGAGGCATAGAGGCTGCCGGCGGGGGCCATGCCGAGTTCAAACTGAGGGGCGCGGAAACGGCGGCCGTCGTAGGTCCACATCCAGGCGGGGGCGAGCAGTTTTTGGAGGGATGGGGTGAGGAGGAAACCGCTGGAGCGCATGCCGAGCGGGTCGAGGAGGACGGACTTCATGTATTCGGCGAAGGGGCGTTCGCTGACGGCTTCGATGATGCGGCCGACGACGGCGATGCCGGCATTGGAGTACTTGGTGCGCGTGCCGGGCTTGTAGACGAGTTCGGTTTGATTGAGGCTGGCGACGGTTTGTTTGAGTGTGACGGAGGAGTTGTCGAAGTAATGGCCGGCGACGGGTTCGCGGACAAGTCCGGCGCGATGGCTCATGAGCATGCGGAGGGTGATGTCGCCGCCGAAGGGATTACGGGGTTGGAAATCGGGCAGGTAGCGAGTGACGGGGGCGTCGAGATCAAGCTTGCCCACTTGGACCATCTGCATGATGGCGATGCCGGTGAAGAGCTTGGAGACGGAGCCGACGCGGTAGACGGAGTTTTCGGCGGCCTCGCCCTGGGTGTGAGTCCAGACGCGGCCCTGATGGTCGAGCAGGGCGATGGCGATGGCTGGGATGTTCTTCTGCTGACGCTCGGCTTGAATGAGGTCAGCGATGCGCGAGTAGACTTCGCCGGTCTGCGCGGCGAGGAGCGCGGCGGAGAGGAAGAGGAGGACGATGAAGCGTTTCATTGGCCTTTCCAGCAAGGGGCGCGTTTTTCGAGGAAGGAGGCGATGCCCTCCTGGGCGTCGGCGGCGAGGGCGTTCATCGACATCACCTCTTTGGCATAGGCGTAGGCTTTGGGCTGATCGAGATCGATTTGGGAGTAGAAGGCCTGCTTGCCGATGGCGACGGTGAGCGGGCTGGCGGAAGCGACGTGGGCGGCGAGTTCGCGGGTTTGGGCAGAGAGTTCGGTGGCAGGAGCCGTGCGGTTGACGAGGCCCCATTCGGCGGCGGTGTGGGCATCGATGGCCCGGCCGGTGAGCAGCATTTCCATGGCTCGTTTGCGGCCGATGGCGCGGGTTAGGGCGACCATCGGAGTGGTGCAGAACAATCCGATCTTGACTCCGGGCGTGGCGAATTTCGCGGTTTCGGAAGCGATGGCGAGATCGCAGGAGGCGACGAGCTGGCATCCGGCGGCGGTGGCCAGGCCTTGTACCTCGGCGATGACGGGTTGGGGGATGGATTGCAGTTTGGTCATCAGTTCGGTGCAGACATCGAAGAGACGGCGGTAGTCGTTGATGGAGCCCGCCGTCATTTCGCTGAGGTCGTGTCCTGAGCTGAAGACCGGGCCGGCGGCATTGAGGATGACGGCGCGGACGGCGGTGTCGCGGCCGATGGCATCGAGGCAGTGGATGAGTTCCCGCATGAGTACGAGAGAAAACGCGTTGCGGCGCTGCGGGCGGTTGAGGGTGACGATGGCGATGGCGTTTTCGCGAGACTCGATGATGGTGTCGAAGGGCATGATGTCAGTTCACTCGCTTTTCGCGGCCGGCCCACTCCTTGTCGCGCAGTTCATTCTTACGGATCTTGCCGGTGGCGGTTTTGGGGAGGGGGCGGAAGTCGATCTGTTTGGGGCATTTGAAATGGGCCATACGTTGGCGGCAAAAGTGGATGATCTCTTCGGCGGTAGCGGCGCCTTCCTGTTTGAGGGTGACGAAGGCTTTGGGGACTTCGCCCCACTTTTCGTCGGGGACAGCGACGACGGCGGCTTCGAGGACGGCGGGGTGTTCGTAGAGGACCTTTTCGACTTCGACGGAGGAGATATTCTCGCCGCCGGAGATGATGATGTCTTTCTTGCGGTCACGGATTTCCAGGTAGCCGCCGGGATGCATGATGGCGTAGTCGCCGGAGTGGAACCAACCTCCGCGGAAGGCTTCGGCGGTGGCATCGGGGTTGTTGTAGTAGCCGATCATGACGTTGTTGCCGCGCATGACGATTTCGCCCATGGTGTTGCCGTCGGCGGGGACGTCGTTCATCTGCTCGTCGACGAGGCGGCAATCGATGCCGGCGATGGTATAGGGCACTCCCTGCCTGGCTTTGCGCTGGGCGCGTTCGGCGGCAGGGAGAGTGTTCCACTCGGCGCGCCAGGCGCAGAGGGTCATGGGTCCGTAGGTTTCGGTGAGGCCGTAGCAGTGGAACATTTCGGCGCCCATCTCTTCGGCGGCGCGAAGGACGGCGGGCGAGGGCGGGGCTCCGGCGGTGATGATGCGGAGGCCGTTGGTGAACTGGATGGCGTGCTGGGCGCAGTGGTGGGCGAGGGCGCCGACGACGACGGGGGCTCCACAGAGGTGCGTGACGTTGTGGGCGCGGATGAGTTCGACGGTGCGTTCGGGTTGCGGCTGACGAAGGAGCACGTGGACGCCGCCGGCGGCGGTGACGGCCCAGGAGAAGCACCAGCCGTTGCAATGGAAGAGGGGGAGGGTCCAGAGATAGATGGAATCTTCTTTCAGTCCGTACTCCAACATTTCACCGAGCGAGTTCAGGTAGGCGCCGCGATGGGAGAACATGACGCCTTTGGGAAATCCGGTGGTGCCGCTGGTGTAGTTGATGGAAAGCATGCTGTCTTCGCCGGGATCGGCCGGAGCGGCTTGAGACGGATCGGAGGTGGAGAGGAGGGATTCGTAATCGGTAACGAAGTGCTGAAGCGCGGACATCTGAGAACGGAGGGGTTCGAGTTGCGGGGCGAGTTGAGGATCGACGAGGAGGACTTTGGCTCCGCAATGGTTGAGGATCCAGACGAGTTCGGCGGGAGCGAGGCGGGTGTTGAGCATGACGAGCACGGCTCCGATGAGGGGGACGCCGTAGTGGGGTTCGAGGGCCATGACGGTGTTGGGAGAGAGTACGGCGACGCGGTCGCCGGCCTGGACGCCGAGCTGGCGGAGGGCCGCGCCGAGGCGGTTGGTGCGGGTTTGGAATTCACGGTAGGTGAAGCGGCGATCCCCATCGATTACCGCGGTGCGGTCCGGATAGACAAAGGCGCTGCGATCGAGGAAGGAAAGCGGGGTGAGGGGGCTTTTCATGGGGTAGACCATTCTATCTTGCAACTGGAGGCGGGGCTGGCGCATCCATGGCTAGGATGAAACTCGCAGCCGTTCTCACTCTATTTGCCATGACTATGCAAGCAGCCAACAGCGTTCACGAATTTACATTGAACAGTATTGACGGGAAAGCGGCTCCGCTTACCGCGTACAAAGGGAAGGTTCTCCTGATGGTGAATGTCGCCAGCCAGTGCGGGTATACGCCGCAATATACGGGGCTGGAGTCGTTGTACCGGAAGTATAAGGACAAGGGTCTGGTGGTGGTAGGGTTCCCGGCGAACAATTTCGGCGGACAGGAGCCAGGTTCGGATACGGAGATCAAGCAGTTCTGCTCGCGGAAGTACGACGTGACGTTTCCGATGTATTCGAAGATTTCGGTGAAGGGGGCGGATGCGGCTCCGCTGTATCAGTTTCTGCAGGAAAAGGGCGGGGCGGTGAAGTGGAATTTCACGAAGTTCCTGGTGGACGGAAACGGGAATGTGGTGAAGAAATTCGATTCGGGTGTTGCGCCGGAGTCTCCTGAGTTGGTGAGCGAAATCGAGCGGTTGTTGAAGAAGTAAGCCCCAGGGCGGAGGCGGGATTGCGGTTGATGGATTGCCGGGCCCGTTTCCGCGTTACGGGTATATGCTAGAGACAGTACCGGAGAATTTGGAGAGAAATTCGGATGGGCCGGTACTGTGTGTGAAGAGCGTTCCTTTGCAATCCATTGGCCGGTACCGTATCGTGCGTGAGTTGGGCCGCGGGGCCATGGGTGTGGTGTACCTGGCGGAAGATCCGGCAATCGGGCGGTTGGCGGCGATCAAGACCATCAATCTGGACAATCTGAGCGAGGAAGGGCAGGAGCAGCAACTGCGGGACCGGTTGATCCGGGAGGCGCGGTCGGCGGGGATTCTGTCGCATCCGGGGATTGTCACCATTTACGATATCCAGCATTTCGACCACACGACGGCGATCGTGATGGAGTATGTAGAGGGCGCGACGCTGCTGGACCGGATGCTGAAGAGCGATCTGGCTCCGGGGGAGGTGCTGGGGATACTGGAACAGACCGCGGCGGCGCTCGATTATGCGCATTCGCGCGGGGTGTTGCATCGCGATATCAAGCCGGCGAACCTGATGTTTTCACCGGAAGGTCTGGTGAAGATCACGGACTTCGGAGTGGCGAAGATCGGGACGCAGAAGACGGCGACGAGCGGGATGGTGATGGGGACGCCATCGTACATGGCTCCGGAGCAGATCTCGAACAAGGCGATGAGTCCGGCGACAGACCAGTTTTCGCTTGCGGTGCTGGCGTTTGAGCTGATTGCGGGGCAGAAGCCATTTGCCGCGGAGTCAATTTCGGGGCTGCTGTACAACATCGTGTTTCAGGATCCGATTTCAGTGCGGACGCTGAATCCATCGTTGCCGGCGGCGGCGGAGACGGTGCTGCGGAAGGCGCTGGCGAAAGAGCCGGGCGGGCGGTATGCGTCGTGCGCGGAGTTCATTAAGGTTCTGAAGACGGCGTGCGAGACGAAGAAGGCCTGGAAGCCGGTGCGGACGATGCGGGGGAGTTCGGTGGCGATGGCGGCTCCGGAGATGATGATGCCGCCGGTTGCGGCGCCGGTTGTGGCGGAGACGGCTCCGAGCAAGAAGCCATTTCCAATGGTTGCGGCGTTCGGGATTGGGTTTGCCACGATGCTGGCGGGGTTTTTCACCTGGCAATTGACGCAGCCGGAGAACAAGACGAACACAGCGCCTTTGGCGGCATCGGTGACGCCCGCGCCGGCGGTGGCAACGCCGAAGCCGGCGAGTCCGAAGCCTGCCCCGGTGGTGAAAGAGGCGGCAAAGGCGGCGGCTGCCAAGCCGGAGGCTACGGAAGCGTTGCTGTATCCGGTAGAATTTTCCTCTGAACCGGCGAGGGCGACGGTGTCTGTAGGGGAGCAGAAATGCACGACGCCTTGCACGCTGGATCTGCCGAAGGGCGAGCAGTATGTGCGGGCGGAGCTGGAGGGGCACAAGCCGGACATACGGCGGGTGCGCGTGCCGGAGCAACTGGAGTTCACGTTTACGCTGGCGAAGCCTTCGGGCGGGCTTGAAGTGAGAGGGCCCGCGGGTGCGACGATTTACGTGAACGGGCAGCCATGGAAGACGAAGGCTCCGGCGCGGCTGACACTGCCGGCGGGGACGTACCGGATTCAGTTAGAACTGCCGAACGGGACCAAGGACACCGAAGAGCAGGTGGAGCTAAGCGAAGGCAAGCTTGTGGTGATCAATTAGCGCAGCGGGGTTTCAGTACCCGGCGGGCGCGGTGGTTTCGGGACGAATTGCGGGGAGCCCGAGGCGTTGGCGGCAATCTTCGAGCATGGTGGCGGTACGGGTGGCTCCCGATCGGGTGACGCCGAGGGCGCGGACGCGGAGCAGGGCATCGAGGTCGCGGATACCGCCGGCGGATTTGACCTGGATGTGCGCGGGTGTGTGTTTGCGCATGAGGATCAAGTCGGGGTCGGTGGCGCCGCCGGTGCCGTAGCCGGTGGATGTTTTGACCCAATCGGCGTTCCATTCTGCGCAGATCTCACAGAGGCGGATTTTCTGCTCGTCGTTGAGGTAGCAGTTCTCGAAGATCACTTTCACTTTCTGGCCGGCGTCGTGGGTTACTTCGATGACGCGGCGGATGTCGTCGCTGACATAGGTCCAGTTGCTGCTCAAGACAGCGCTGATATTCACCACCATGTCGAGTTCTTCGCCGCCGTCGGCGAGGGCCTGTCTGGCTTCGGCGACCTTGATGGCTGTGGTGTGGCCGCCATGGGGGAATCCGATGGTGGTGCTGGCCTTGACGTTGCTGCCCTTGAGGATCTGGGCGCAACGGGGCAAGTAGTAGGGAAGGATGCAGACGCTGGCGGCGTCGTAGTCGAGGGCGAGGCGGCAACCTTGCTCCAGTTCCTCGGCGCGGAGGGTGGGATTGAGGAGCGAATGGTCGATCATCTTGGCAATGTCTAAGTACGTGTAATTCATCGGAATCTTGTCACCTGATAGCGATACCATCGTCAATATAGCATCGTGCTTTGCGCGGGCCGGCCGCGCGGCAGAAGAAAGGGAACGGCATCATGCGCGACTTCTCGGGGGACAGCCGAATTGTGATGACGCTCGATGCGGGCGGAACCAACTTTGTATTCGGTGCGATGCAGGGCAACCAGCCGGTGGCTTCGAGTTTCAGCCTGCCGTCCTGCGGAGGGGAGTTGGGGCGGTCGCTGGAGAATATCGTAGACGGGTTCCGTCGAGTGCAAAGGGAGTTGCCGGCGGCTCCGGCGGCGATCAGTTTCGCGTTTCCGGCTCCGGCGGACTACCGCAACGGGGTCATCCTGCGGCCGGTGAATCTGCCGGCGTACCGGAACGTGGCGCTGGGGCCGATGCTGGAAGACACCTTTCAACTGCCGGTGTTCATCAGCAATGACGGTGATTTGTTCACGTATGGGGAGGCGGCATCGGGGTTTCTGCCTTACGTGAACAGGCTGTTGGAGCAGGCGGGGAGCCCGCGGCGGTTTCGCAACCTGTTGGGGGTGACGCTGGGCACGGGATTCGGGGGCGGGATTGTGCGGGATGGAGAACTGTTCACGGGAGACAATTCGCTGGCCGGGGAAGTCTGGCTGCTGCGGAACAAACTGGACCCGATGATGAATGCGGAAGAGGGGGCATCGATCCGGGCGGTACGACTTGCCTACGCGGAGATGGCGGGGATTCCGATGGCGGAAGCGCCGGAGCCCAAGGAGATTTGTGCCATCGCGGAGGGACGGGAGCAGGGGAACGCGGCGGCTGCCCGGGAAGCCTTCCGGCGCCTGGGGGAGGTGACGGGCGATGCTTTGGGACAAGCGTTGACGCTGGTGGATGGGTTGGCCGTGATTGGGGGCGGCATTTCGAGCGCGCATGCTCACTTTCTGCCGGCGGTAATCGAGGAATTGAACAGTTGCTACGTGTGGCGCGATGGGACTCGGTTGCCGCGGCTGATTCCGAAGGCTTTCAATTTGGAAGATGCGGGGCAACTGGAGGTTTTCCTGCGGGGTGAGACAACGGAGCTCACGGTTCCGGGGAGTGGGCGCAAGCTGCTGTTCGACGGGCTGCAGCGGGTTGGGGTTGGGATCTCGCGGCTGGGGACAAGCGAATCGGTTGCGATCGGGGCGTATGCGCTGGCGCTGAGCCGGCTGGACCGATCGGCGGCGGCGATATAGCCAGTCGCTCAGCGGAGCCACGCTTTTTCGACATCCGGGTTGCCAGCGGTGGTGAGGCGCTCCACTTGCTCTTCGGTGAGCACGAGATCGAGGCCGGCGAGGTTTTCGCGAAGCTGTTCCGGGCGGCTGCCGGCGAGGATGGGGATCATGGGCGGGTTGCCTTGCCTCATCCAGGCGATGATGACCTGGTTCAAGGTTGCGCCGGTTTCGGCGGCGACGGCTTTGAGCGCTTCCATACGCTCGTCGGAATCGGGGCCGGCGTATTGCGCGGGGACAGGGCGGTCCTGGCGGGTGTAGGCGCCTTGGGCGAGGATGGAGTAGGCGATGAGAGTGAGGTTGCGGGTGCGGCAGTATTCGCGCACGTCATCGTTGATGGCGAGCTGGGGTCCGAAACTGGCGCCGTGACGGGGGCGGAAGTAGGTGTGCCGTTGTTCCACGGCGACGTACTGGGGCCAGGCGCGTTCCTGGCAGAGCATGTTTGCTTCGGCGATACGCCAGATGGGCAGATTGCTGGCGGCGATGGCGCGGACTTTGCCGGCTTTGACGAGCGCGGCAAAGGCGCCCATGGTCTCTTCGAGGGGGGTGGCGGGGTCGTCACGATGGGCGTAGTAGACGTCGATGCGGTCAGTTTGCAGGCGCTTGAGGCTTTTTTCGCATTCGCGCTCGATTTCGGCGGCGGTCAAACGGCCTTCGCATCCGGGATAGTCGAAGCCGAGTTTGGTGGCGACGACCATGTTGCCGCGATTGGCGCGGTCTTTCATCCAGGCGCCGATGGTGGATTCGCTTTCGCCGCCCGAACATCCAGGGAGCCAGCAGGCGTAGATGTTGCCGGTGTCGATGAATGTACCGCCGGCTTCGGCGAACTGGTCAAGCAGGAGGAAGGAGTCAGCAGGGGAGATGCGGCTCCCGATGAGGTCGGTGCCGAAGGCGGCAGCGCTGACCACGACATCCGATGTTCCGAGTTTCACTGTGCGCATGGTTGTACTCATTTTCGCGTGGCGAGCAGGACTCCGGCGATCATCAGGGCCACACCGGCGAGCTTGCCGATGGTGATGCGATCGACTGGGGAGCCGAGCCAGCCGTAGTGGGAGAGCAGCAAGCCGCCGAGGATCTGGCCGGCGAGGAGAGTGATCATGAGCGGGCCGGCGCCGACTTGCGGGATGAGCCAGGCGATGGCGAAGACCAGAGACGCGCCGAGTGCGCCGGCGGTGAAGAGCACGGGGTGGACGTCCTTGAGTGGAGCGAAGGCGCCGTCGCGCCAGCCGGTGAGACCGATGGCGCAGGCCATGGCCGCGCCGATGCACCAGAAGAGGGCATTGCCGACGCGGGCGTTGTTGAGGACGCTGCCGACTTTGCCGTTCATGGCGAGGTGCAGGGCGAGAATGACGCCGAGGAAGATGGTGAACAAATAAAGATGGAGTTTCATTGTGTCCTGATCCTGATGTTGCGGTACCAGACAGGGGTTCCGTGATCCTGCAAGCCGATGTAGCCGGAGCGGGCGAAGTTCTTCATGGCGTGGGTGAATTTGTTGGGGCTGCCGTCGGGGTTCTTGAGCGGCTCAGTCCACAGATCGAGGTTGGCCTCGCTGACCTGCTGGCCGTTGAGGACGACGGTAATGTTGGGACCTTTGCAGGTGATGGTGTAGTGATTCCAGGCGCCGGGGAGGAGGGCGTTGACGCGCGGGGCGACAATGTCATAAATACCGCCGACGCTGCCTCTTCCGAGGGGACGCCCGGGGGCGACGCTGCCAACCTGGATTTCAAGGCCGGTCTGGACGGGGTCGTTGATATCGGAAGTTCGGATGAAGACGCCGCTGTTGACACCGGGCTCAACTTTGAAGTCGAGGTCGAGGACGAAATCGCCGTAGGGGCGCTGCGTCCAGAGGTAGTTGTCGTTGTGTTCCTGGCGATCGGTGCGGTTCTTGAGGGTGAGGATGCCATCTTCGATGGCCCAGTTGGTGGCTGGCTTCCAACCGCTGAAGTCGCGGCCGTTGAACAATTCGACAGAGCCGGCAGGTGGCTGCGGCTGGCCGCGTTTTGCTTCCCAGTTCACGTTGCCGGGGTAACTTTCACGGCCGGGCATGGGGTTGCGCATGCGGGTGCGTTGGGTGAAGCCCTTGTTGAGGAAGGCGTAGAGTCCGGTGCGGCAAGCGACGACGATGTCCTGCTTGCCGTTGCCGTCGAGATCGGCGACGCTGAGGCGCATGCCGACGCCGATGACGTTCTGGGGCGGAGGTCCGCTGTAGTCCGCTTTGGCGAAGAGAGGCTCGAGGTGGGTGTAGCTGAGGATGTGGCGCTGGAACTTGCCTTTGTCGATGGTGTAGTAGAAGACGAAGGATGGCTCCAGGCCGCCCACATCGCCGCCGTTATGCGCGAGCAGTTGCTTGCCGGTGATGAGTTCAGGCTTGCCGTCGCCGTCGAGGTCAGCGAGGGCCATGGTGTGGAAGGTGGGGAACTCGGTCTCAATCCAGTGGAGCTCGAAACTGCGTTTGCCGCCCTGCATCTTCTGTTCGTACCAGGCGAGTCCATAGCCGTGGTCGGAGCCCAGAATGATGTCGTTGAGGCCATCGCCATTGGCGTCGGTGACGAGGATAGGCAGACCGGCGCCGCCGGGGCGGTCGGAGCCGTAGGAGGTGAACTGATAATCGGCGTGCCAGATCCAAGGCTCTTCGGTGGGGCGGGGTGGAGCTTCGAACCAGCCGGAGGTGGTGATGACATCATTGCGGCCGTCGCCGTTGATGTCGCCGATGCCGCTGCCATGGCTGACTCCGATGCCTTCGGGGCCTAGTTTGTGCTCGCGAAACCAGGGGGCCTGGTTGATATGTTCGAACCAGATGAGGCCGCGGCCGGGGCGCTTGGCGAAGTAATTGACCAGCACGTCTTTGCCATCGCGGCCGGCGAGGTTTCCGATGACCATGCCCTCCAGGCCGTCGGCGGCGTGCATGGTGTGGGAGGTCCATTTGGCGCCCGATTTGCCGGGGTTCTCGTACCAGTAGATGCCTTGTTTCAACATCCATCCGGAGCTGAGGATGTCGGGGCGGCCATCGTTGTTGACATCCATGGTGCCTTCGTAGTTGTCGTCGACATCGGGGCCGTTGGTGGCGGCTCCGTCGCGGAAATCGGCATGCTTCGTCCAGTTGGGAGCCAGATAGTAGTTGCGGCCGGCGGCGATGTCGGGCTTGCCGTCACCGTTGATATCGAGGACCGAGGAGCATTCGGCGAAGGGCCCGAACCAGTAGGTGTGGCGAGCCGGGTCGTGCGCGGGGCCGTCGATTTTCACGAGGCTGAACTGCAAGTCTTTGACGGCGTCGTCGACCGCACTGGGGAGTGACCAGGCGGCGGCCAGGATGAAGATGAGAACAAGTCCGCGTTTCCACATATCGTGTCTCCTGTCGTAAGTGGGTCTGGTTATTTTTTCAAGGGCAAAGCGATGGCCGTTCCGGATTTGACGGACATCTTGGCGGCTTCGAGAACCTCCTGGACATCGACATGGAGGTCGAGGGCGGACTGGCCATCGAGGGGTTGTTTGGTGCGGAGGCGATCGACCATGTAGGCAATCGGTTCGGAGCGCTCGGGAGGGAGGGGTTTCACATCGACGGGGGCGCCGGGCTGCTGGGAGCCGCGCCCGCCTCCGGAACTGCCTGCCTTGCGGATGGAATTGCCGACAATGCTGCCGCTCATGCCGTAGACTTCGTTGCCGAGGCGCTGGGCGGGGGGCAGGTCCCAACTGGCTTCGAGGATAGCGACGCCATCGGAGTAATTAAGGACGATGACGGCGTGGTCTTCGACCTTGGGAAACATTTCGGGCTTCATATGTTGCGCGGTGGCGTAGACGCTACGCGGCTTGCCTTTGATGCTGAGGGTCCAGAGCACCTGGTAGCAGCCGAAGTCCATGAGGGCGCCGCCGCCGTTCTGGACGGGGTCGGCGAGCCAGGCGGCGAAGGAGCTTTTTCTCGGATCGCCGGGGCCGTTGTGTCCGGTGACGCCATGGAGGCGCCAGACGGGGCCGATCTCGCCGGCTTCGATGGCGGCGCGGATGGCGTATTGCGATGCCTGCCAGGTGGAGCCGTAGTTGGTCATGACATTGATTTTGTGTTTGCGGGCGAGGGCCTGAATTTCGAGGGCTTCGCGATAGGTGGCGGCGAGGGGCTTTTCGACGATGACGTGGATGCCGCGGGGCGCGCAGTAGCGGACCACATCGACGTGTTCATTCGTGGGGGTGAAAGCCCACACCATGTCCGGCTTGGTTTCGTCGATCATCTTCTTCCAGTCGGAGAAGATCATGGACTGCGGCACGCCGGGGCGGCGCACATTCTGCGTCTGAGGAATGACATCCTCGCGGGTTGCGCGGGCGATGAGGTCGGGCAGCGTTTCCGATACACCGACGAGTTTCACCGGATCGCCTTTCATCATCGTTCCCAGGTGCAGCCAGACATGCGCGTGCAGCAAGCTGACCACCGCAATCTTGTACTCCGCCGCAGCCATGGGCGCGGCGAGGAGGCATATGAGAGCCAGAATTCGTTTCATCAGTAGCGACCTGCTTTCGTCTTATTAACCTTCCGATGTCTTGTATCCGAGTTCCTCTACGGTGTGATTTTTTCCGTCGCCCTGGTATTCCTTGCGGGGGGAGAACTTGTCCACGATGCGTTGCGCGGCGGGATCGAAGCATTTGGTCTTCCCTTCGCGGAAGGCGAAGACACCGAGCTTGATGGCGACAATCATCTTGTGGCCCAGTTCGGCGGGCGCGTTGGGCTGGCGGCGCGACCGGACGGAGGCGAAGAAATTCGTGGTGTGCGGCGTACGGGCGTCGCGTTGGGGACCGGGGGAGGGCACGGGGAAGCTTTTGGGTTCGGGGTGGAAGGGCTGCGCGCGCTGGGCGCGAGTCTGCAATTCGGGATAGGTTTCGGGGTAGAGCAGGACCTGATTGCCGTCCACCACGAGGGTGCCTTTGTGGCCGTATATGGCCTGGCGGTGATGGCGTCCCATACCGGCGTTGGCCATGGAGCCGGACATTTCGATGTAGAAGTCCGGGTATTCGATCATGGTGGCGTAGGTATCGGGGACTTCGCGGTCCTTGTGGACGTAGATGCCGCCGCCGGCGCTGACGCGCAGCGGGAACTGGGGGCCCATCGGATAGAGAATGGGGCCGAGGGCGTGGAAGAACAGGTCAGTGGCGATTCCGCCGGAGTAATCCCAATATTTGCGGAAGCGGAAGTAGCGGTCGGGCTGGAAGGGGCGCTTGGGTGCGGGGCCCAGCCAGCGGGTCCAGTCGATGGTTTCGGGGGTGCCCTCGGGCTCGACGCGGTAGTTCCATTCGCCGAGGAGGGAATTACGGGCGGAAGTGGCCTGGGCGCAGAGGAGAGGTCCGATCTCGCCGGCGCCGATCAACTCCTTCAGCTTATGAGTGGAGGGCGCGGACACGCCTTGATTGCCCACCTGCAGCACGCGGTTGTATTTCTTTACGGCTTCGACGATTGCCTTGGCCTCGTCGATGGTGTGGGTCATCGGCTTTTCGAGGTAGACATCCTTGCCGGCGGCGAGGGCGTCGAGGGCCATCTGGCCATGCCAGTGGTCCGGGGCGGCAATGAGCACGGCGTCGATGTCGTTGCGAGCGAGCAGGTCGCGATAGTCGTGATGCACCTGCTTATCGGAGAGTTTGGCGATGTCGCGGGCGCGCTGCTTGCGCTTCGTGTAGATATCGCTGACGCCGACGACCTCGATGTCCTTCTCGTCTTCACTCTGTTTCATGAAGGCACGGAGGTGAACGGTGCCCATTCCGCCGGTGCCGATGATGCCGACGCGGACGCGGTCACCGGCGCCGATGACGCGCGATGCGGATCGCGCGGTTACCTGGGCTTGCAGGGCAGTGCCTGCCGCCACCGCGCCGACGAATGCACGGCGTGACTCTGTGGTCATGATGTCCTCCCAAGTTAGTGGCGCCGGTGGCCGGTCTGACTGGTCAGAACGAGAAGCGCGTACCGAGCTGGATGTTGCGGGGGCTGTTGCCCTGCCCGGTGATGCGTCCGAAGTCGGCGCTGTTGCGGGTGGTGTTCGGCGATCCGAAGACCACGCGGTTAAACGCATTCGAGGCCGAAGCACGGATCTCGAGGTTCAAGCGTTCCCCCATTTTGAAGTCCTTGAGGATGGCCAAGTCTTCGTTGACGGTCCAAGGGGTTCGCAGGTACGACATTTGCCGCGGGGTGTCGCCATAGGTCATGTTGGCGGGCTGAACAAAGGCGGCGGGGTTCAAGTAGGGGATACGGCCGAGCCCGGCGGTGCCGATGTTGTCGTGGCTCCATGTCCAGGCGGGGTTGATGAGTGGGATCTCTCCGGTGGAGACACCAGGGGCGAAGCTGCAACGTGCGTTCTGGCCGGCTCCGTAGAGGTTCTGGCTACAGCTCATCCATAGCGGGGTTCCGGACACATAGGTGTGGATGGCGGACACTTTCCAATTGCCGAGAACGCCGTTGAGGACAGAAGGCATCTTGCTGAGCAGTTGTTTGCCGCGGCCTACGGGGAGTTCGTAGATGTAGGTGATGCGCAGGTTGTGGGGCGTATCCTGGCTGGCGACGGCCTTGTCGTTGCGGCGGTCGTACTGGTTCTGCACAGCGCCGAGGCTGGTGCGATTGGCGTCTTCGCCGTTGGTGGTGGAGATGAGCTTGGCGAAAGTATAGGAGACCAGCATGTAGAGGCCCTTGGAGAACTGGTGTTCGAAGCTGGTCTCGAGGGCGTGGAAGGTGGAGTGGCCGTCGTTCTGTCCACCGGCGTTGCTGTCCACGTTGGAGAACTGGGGATAGGGGCGCAGCGCCTGCTGGAGTTGCAGATTGGTGGGGTAAGTGGGGTACGGGAGGCGGAAGCCGGCGGCGACCACGACGGGGTTGTTGATGACCGAGGCGATGGTGTTACCGAGGAGGGTTCCGTAGATGCCCCAATACCTGGGATCCAGTTGGTTCTGGGCCTGCTGGCGGGAGAGCATCTTGACTCCGATGACGCCGTGGTAGGAGGTGCGGAGCACAGAGTTCTCGGTGAGCATGCGTTCGACGGTGAATTGCCAGTCGCCGAAGTAGGGGGCGCGGCCGGCGGAGGGGTTGTAGAAGAACGCGGTCTGTTGGAAGAGGTTCGAGGTGAGGGTCTGAGGATCGGCGATGGGCGGGGTGAGGTTTCTGATCTGATTGGAGAAGCCGGTGATGCCGTTCCGGACGAGGTAGGAGATGCCGTTGGAGAGGAAGTTACCGGTGGCGCCGAAGGTGCCGCCGAAGCCCTGGATTCCGTTATCGGCGTTGCCATCCTCGCGGGAGGGCTGGTAGTAGATAGCGCCTCCGGTACGCAGGACTGTCTTGGCGTTGAGCTGGTAGGCCATGCCGAGTCTCGGTCCCCAGGCGTTTTTCCTGGTGAGTCCGAAGCGCTCGCCCTGGCCATCACGGCCGGCATAGACCATGGCGCCTGGCAATCCGCCGAACGCGGCCGCGGGGCAGGTGGGGCAGAAGTTGCTGTTGTGGAGGTTGCGCTCGCGCTTGGGGATGGGAATTTCGTAGCGGATGCCGGCGTTGATGGTGAATTTGCGGGTGACCTTCCAATCGTCCTGAATGAACCAGGCGTAGTAGGGCCACTGGAAGGCCGTGTCGTCGGGGTAGCGGAAGCTGCCGCCGCTGGCCGTGCCGAGCAGCATGGAGGCAAGGTCGCTGCCGCTGTTGCCGATGCCGGGGTTACCGGTGCCGGCGGCGCTGAAGCTGACCGATCCCCAGGTGTTGTTGTTGGAGATGCGGCGATAGATGCCACGGAGGTATTCGAAGCCGAACTTTACGTTGTGGTTGTTGCGGATCCAGGCTACCTGTTCCTTAATGTTGGTGGTGCGCTGGCGGGAATCGGTGTAGACGCTGTTGCCCCATTGCGCTCCGTAGGCGCTGTAGACAGTGGAGACGCCGGGGATCAGCGTGTTCGGGTTTCCTTTGAGGAAGACTTGTTGGGCGATGTCGGCGGGGTACTTGTTGACGTATTCCGGGGCCTCAGTGACGTGGCGATGGTTGAAGCCGATGGTGAGGTGGTTGAAGAGGCTGGGTGTGAGCACGTAGTCGGAGTTGAAGCGGTGGTATTCGACCAGCGATTCGGACGGGAAGCCGCTGCCGGGGATGCCCTCGAACTGGTTGATGCTCATGGTGGCGGGGCTGAGGAAGTGGCTGAAGAGGTAACTGACGCGGTGCTTGTCGTTCAACACGTAGTCGCCCTTGAAGGAGGGCAGCCAGGATCGCGAGGTAGAGAACGAACGGGAGCGGTAGTTGGCGGTGAGTTTGGTGGGGTCGTCGGGGCGGGGGAGGAGGCCGATGAGGAGTCTGGCGGTGGGATCGATGCGGCCGGCGCAAATGACGTCGAGCACTCCGTTGCACTGCATGCGCGGGCGGTCGGCGGCATTGGGGATGATATTACCCGCGGCGTCGAAGGGATCGTAGAGGGGGATGGTGCGGCCGGCGGCATCGACGTTCCTGCGGAAGTCGCCGTTACGGAACTCTTCCAGCGGTGCGTTGATGAGGGCCGTGGACTGGCCGTTACGGGTGGAGGCGCGTTCGTAGGCAAAGAAGAAGAAGGCTTTGTTGCGCCCGTCGAAGACTCCGGGGATGAAGATGGGTCCGCCGAAGCTGCCGCCGGGATTCCACTGGCGGACGATGGGGCGCTTGGAGGGGGCGATGGTGAAGCCGCGGGCATTGAAGACTTCGTTGCGGTTGAAGAGGAACGCGCTGCCGTGGACCTGGTTGGTGCCGGATTTGGTTACCCAATTGATGACGCCGTTCGAGGTGCGGCCGAATTCGGCGGAGTAGGAAGAGCTCTGGACCTTGAATTCTTCCATGCCTTCGACGCTGACGCCGTTCATGGCGGGGTCGTTGCGGCGCTCGCTTTGGGCTTCGGCGCCATCCAACTGCTCGCTTTGGCCATCGAGCAATCCGCCGCCGATGCGGGGATTGTTGGCGGGCCCGATCACTCCCGGGGTAAGGATGACGAAAGCCAGGTTAGACCGCACGCCGCCGCCGATGAACAGGGGCAGATCTTTGATGGCGGTTTTGGGGATGACCTTTCCCAAGTTGCTGCCTTGGACATCGAGGAGGGGAGTGGTGGCGGTGACATCGATTGCTTGTTCGACGGTTCCGATGGCGAGGGTGATGTCGACATTGGCGACGGTTGCCACTTGGACCTGGACGCCGTTGACATCGGTCTTGCGGAAGCCTGTATGTTCGGCGGAGACGGTGTAGGTGCCGGAAGGCAGGTAGAGGAAGCTATATCCACCATCGGCGCCAGCCTTCACTGACTGCGACAAGCCAGTGGCCACGTTCTTCGCCGTCACGGAAGCCATGGGGATGGCCGAGGAAGTGGGATCTGTGACAACTCCGCGAATGGTGCCGGTGTTCTGGCCAAAGGCTGCGAACAGGCCGCACACGGCCCAGAGGGTGAGCAAGCGAGTAGACATATAAGCAACTCCGTGGTTGAATTGCTTCTACTCTAAGGCTGACTGCGGGGTATAACAAGGCTACGAACGGTTCGCCGAACGGTTCCGCGGGCTACAACACGCGCAACAGGACGAGTACGGCTTTGACGGCGACGGTATCGCGCACGTCGGTCTCAAGAATCGCTTGGAAATGCCAGGGGCCTTTGTGCCCAGGGGCGGCGGCATGGAGCCGCTTCACCAGGTCGCGGGCGGTTTCGGCGGAGGAGAGGTATTCAGCGGCGGCGGTGGTGGAACTGTTGTCCAGACCTCCGATGACCAGGGCCTGATGCCTGCCGTCGACGCCGGCGAGCATGGAGATGAGGGCATAACTATTGTTGCTTTGGGCGGTGGGTGCATACTCGGCGCGCTCCTGGGGTCGTGGCTGGCGGTTCACAATACGGGACCTGCGCAGGCGGTCCGTGGGAGCAAGGGTGAGCGGTGCATTGCGGAGCAGGGGCTCCACCCAGCGGTTGGAATCGGCATGGCCGAGCAGGATGACGTTTTCCTGGCGCAGAGTTTCCCAACTGAGAAAGCGGCTTTGCCAGGCGCGCACGGGCAGACCGGCCTGGCGGAAGAAGGATGTGAGGGTGACGCCGGCCAGAGCCTCTCCCATTTTTGCTTGCGCGGCCACGGGGTAGAGATAGACGGCGCCGCCGGCCTTGAACTGGAAGAATTCCCGGATGGCGGTGTCCTGAGAGGGCGTTACGGGCAAACCGTTATGGCCGGGGTTGGGGCCGAGGAGGCCGTCGAATTGCCGGACGGAGGTACCCGGAGGGTTGGAAAAGCAGAGCGAGGCGCCGCTCTTGTCGGCGAGCCAAGGTCCCCACAGTTCGCCGATGGCGGCATCGAGTGGCGGAGTTTCGGGAGCTTGCAGGCCGCGCAGGCCCCAGCCGGCGGCGAATGCGATTGCGGCGGCGAGCAGGCAGAGGGCGGCCCATACCCAAGCGGGTGGGCCGGGGCGGGCGGGGACGGGAGGGGGCGGGGCTTCCACGGGAGGCTCGGGGGTTTCCCCGCGGGGGCGGAAGAGGGGTGCGTAACTGCCGACGGGCAATTCGATTTGCACGCTGTCGAGGCTGCCTTCACCGGCATAATAATCGCGGAGCTTGTGGCGGAGGGCGTGGGCCTGACGCCGGACGACGGAGTCCTCTCCGGGCGAGTAATCGCCGCCGCGGCCGAAGACATCGACGGCGATGCGCCGCTCGTGTATGCCGTGGGCTTCGCCACGGAAGGTCAGTTCCGAGACATAGCTGAGGAATCGTTGCAGTTTCTCGGCGCGGGCGAACGTCTGGCTTTGCAGTACCGACCGAAGCGCCTCTTCGCACTGCGTGGGGGTAAGAGGCGATTCCAACCCGGATATGGTTCGCGGCATCAAGGAACCTTTAGCGCCCAGGAAAGAGTACGGAGTCGAAAAAACGAACGGTCGGCGAACTGTTCGAGCCTACTCTTCCCTGCTACGTCCAACTATACTACACATGGATTCTGAAGCTTACCGCCATGTCATCCTCATTTATTACCCGCCGTGAGGCGCTGCGTTCCGCCGCCGCCTTCACCATTGTCCCCGCCGCTGTGGTGCGGGGTTACGCCTCGAACTCGAAGTTGAATCTCGGTATCATCGGCCTGGCCGGCATGGGCGGCGTCGATGCGAAGACGTTTCTCGGGTTGGGGGAAAACATCGCCGCGCTTTGCGATGTCGATTCCACGGTGCTGGACCGCCGTGCTGTGGAATACCCGAGTGCGGCGCGGTACACCGATTTCCGCAAGATGATCGAGAAGGAGAAGCTGGACGGGGTGATTGTGGCCACGCCCGATCACAACCACGCCTACATTAGCGTTTATGCGATGAAGCACGGGCTTCATGTTTATTGCCAGAAGCCGTTGTGCAAATCGGTGCATGAGGCGCGGGTGATGGCTCGTGTGGCGGCGGAGACGAAGACGGTGACGCAGATGGGTACGCAGACGAGCGCGGAGGCGCGGGTGCTGCGGACGGTGGAGTACATACAGTCCGGGGCGATCGGCGATGTGAAGGAAATCCACATGACGACGGACCGGCCGATCTGGCCGCAGGGGCATGATTGTCCCACGGGGGAGGACCCGGTGCCGGAGACGCTCGATTGGGATCTTTGGTTGGGGACGGCTCCGATGCGTGCGTATCAGGCGAAGTGGCCGGAGGGGCACGCGGTGTACAGCCCGGAGCGCAAACGCCAGTTCGCGGCACGGGGGGCGGTGTACCATCCATTTGTATGGCGGGGTTGGGCGGAGTTCGGCAGCGGGGCATTGGGCGACATAGCTCCGCACAGCATGAACGTTATCTTTCTGGCGTTAGGGTTGGGCGCGCCATCGGTGGTGGAGGTGGTGCAGACGTCGGGGATGAAGAGCGAGATGTTTCCCGATTCGGCGATTATCCGGTTCGACTTTGCGGCAAGTGGGAAGCGTGGGAAGTGTTCGGTGTTCTGGTACGACGGGGCGCAGGCGCTGCCGAAGGAGTTGCAAGCGCGGAGGGATCCGAATGCGCCGGCGACGGGTCCGGATGGCAGACCGCTGCGTGGGGGCCAGGGGGGAATGGTGTGGATTGGGACGAAGGGGAGTTACCCGGCGGGTCGCGGGCCGTTTGCAGGGGAGCAAGGGGAGTTGCCGCCGGCTCCGGCGGAGCGCGATTGGGGACGGGAGGAAGTACATAAGGATTGGGCCGTAGCGGTGAAGGCGGGCAAGCCTGCTCCGTGCCATTTCGGCTATGCGGGTCCGTTCACGGAAGCGTATCAATTAGGGAATGTGGCGCTACGGACGGGGCACCGGATCGAGTGGGATGCGAAGGCTTTCCGGGTGACGAATTGCAAGGAGGCGAATCAGTATTTGCGGCGGGAGTACCGGCGGGGGTGGGATTTGAAGGAAATTGCGGGGAAAGCGTTCGATGTGGGGCGGCGGGGGTAAATAGAGGTTAGTGAGGTGGAAGGAGTGGCTGGGAGGCAGGGACTCGAACCCCGATACGCAGATCCAGAGTCTGCAGTCTTACCATTAGACGACCTCCCAACGGGTTCTTTTCGATTCTAACATTGGGGAGGCGGCGGGGGCAATGCGGGAATGGGCAATGAGGGCTGTTCACACTTTTCTAGCGTTACGGCAAACCTCGTCTTTGCCGATTCTTACGCGCGGTGCTCAGGTGTTTTCCCTTTGCGGCTCGGAAGGAAGCTGTGTTACGATGTAGATGCTCTGATGGACTGCGTCCACGGACGGGCCCACCAAATATCCCCTGGAGTGATTTACACCACAGAATGAGTTTCACCGTTTTTCTCGGCAACCTGCCTACCTGGGTTACCAAGGACGACATTCTCTCCTGGCTACGTGCGGAGAATCTCGTCGCCGATGACGTTAAGGTCATCCGGAATCCCGAGACCCAGGAATCCAAGGGCTTCGCCTTCATCGATGCTCCGAATCAAGAGGAGATGGAGTCGATCATCCGGCGTTTTGACCGCGCGCCGCTTGAAGACCGCATCCTGCGGGCGAACCCAGCACAACCACCCCGGCCGAAGGGCGCGAGACCGCCCATGGGCCAGGTAGGAGCATCCCCGGCGATGTCTCCCGACAACCGCCCCAAGCGGGGAGGAAAGAAGCACAAGAAAGGCCGCACACCGGCGCCGCAAAGCGCGTTTGCCGAAGAGCTGGCCAAAGCACTGTAGTAGACCGCAAAAGACCACCGCACATCGCTCTCCCCTGCGCCGGCACCGGCGAATGGGTGTTATACTCTAGGCCGGCCCATCCTATATCATTCCGTGGCCGAACTTGGTAGCAAGGGGGATTGGAAATGTGATTGATCTGCTGATTGTTCGAATCTGCTTCGTTGTCCTCATTTCACTTGCCGCATTTTTTCTCCAACCTTTGAGCCTGGCGGCATTGCCTGCCGCCGGGCTTGGTGTACTTGCCGGAATCGGCATTGTACTTTTTGAAATCCGCCTCAAACAGGTCAGTATGAAACGCCTCATCGGCGCCGCCTGCGGCAGCGTCATGGGTATTTTCGGCGCCTACCTCATTTCGCTTGTCCTGCGTCAGGCGCTTCCATCGAACACATCCACGGTTTCGTTTCTGCAACTGGCAGTGCTTTTGTTGATGACGTACGTCGGCCTAGTGGTTGGCGCCAACAAGGGCGACATGCTGAACCTGGCCGCTTTCGGCGGGGTTTTCGGCAGCGAGAAAGTCACCAAGCACTCCTTCAAAATTCTCGATACCAGCGTGATTATCGACGGACGCATCGCCGATATCGCTGAGACCGGGTTCCTGGACGGAACGCTGGTCATTCCGCAATTCGTATTACGTGAGCTGCAACTTGTGGCGGATTCCGCCGACTCCATGAAGCGCAACCGCGGCCGGCGCGGTCTGGACATCCTGCAACGGATCCAGAAGATGCCGGAGTTGCACGTGCAGATTGTCGAAGACGACTTTCCGGCGGTTCGCGACGTGGACATGAAGCTGATTGAGCTTGCCAAGTTGTACGACTGCAAAATCGTCACCAACGATTTCAACCTGAATAAAGTGGCGCAGCTACATGGCGTTGTTGTACTGAACATCAACGAGCTGGCCAACGCGCTCAAACCGGTGGTACTGCCCGGAGAGATCATGCGCGTGTTCATTCTCAAGGAAGGCAAGGAGTACAACCAGGGAGTGGCCTACCTTGACGACGGGACGATGGTTGTCGTGGATAATGCCAAGCGCCTGATCTCGAAGACCATCGACATTTCGGTCACCAGTGTGTTGCAGACGACGGCGGGGAAGATGATCTTCGGCAAGTACGACGACCGGGTCCACGCCGTGCACGACAAACAGGGCGGACAGGAACGGCAGAGCCGGGAGACGCACGCCAGTTCGCAGCCCGGCGATTAGGGCGGCGGATCACGGGGGCCGCTGCCGCGATAAAATACGTTCACTGGCATGAAAGTATCCGTCATTCTCCCCGCCGCGGGGCTCGGCACGCGTATGGGCCGCACCCAGGCTGAAATTTCCGGCACCAGCCGCAAGCAGTTCATGCTGCTGGACGGCTCGCCGATTCTCATACACACGTTGCGAAAGTTCGCCGATGCTCCTTCGGTGCGTGAGATCGTCATTGCCTTGCGGGGTGAAGACGTGGAGTGGGTGCGGGAGCTGGTGGAAGCGCAGCATTTCGCCAAGCCGGTGCGCTGCGTCGAGGGAGGAGATACGCGCCAGGAATCGGTGGAGCATGCGCTTGCCACGCTGGCCGCCGACACGACGCTGGTGGCGGTGCATGACGCGGTGCGTCCCTTCATCGAGGTGGCCACCATCGAGAAAGTGATCGCGGAAGCGCAGGAATGCGGCGCGGCGATTGTGGGTGTGGTGCCGGTGGACACTGTGAAGCAGGTGCATCGGAACAAGATCCGGGCCACGATTCCGCGGGACCGGCTGGTGCTGGCGCAGACTCCGCAGGTGTTCCGCTTCGATCTGTTGAAGGCCGCCTTCGCGCAGGCCGCAGCGGACAACTTCACGGGCACGGATGAAGCGAGCCTTGTGGAACGTCTGGAGCAGGTGGAAGTGAGCGTGGTTGCGGGGAGCGACCGCAACATCAAACTGACCAAGCCGACGGATATGACGTTGGCGCACCTGTTTCTGGCGGAGGAGCGGGGCCAGTGAGCGGAGAGTACCGCACGGGGTTGGGCTGGGATGTGCATCGCATCGTAACGGGACGTCCGCTGTTGTTGGGCGGCGTGGCGATCGAATGCGACTTCGGTCTCGATGGACATTCGGATGCGGATATCCTTTCGCATGCCGTCACCGATGCAATCCTCGGCGCGGCGGCGCTGGGCGACATCGGCATGCACTTTCCCGACACGGATGCGCGATGGAAGGGCGCCGATAGTTTGCGACTGCTGGCGCATGCGGTATCGCTGGTGCGGGAAGCGGGGTATGAGATTGTGAACATCGACACGACGGTGATTCTGGAGAGGCCGAAGTTGAAAGACTACCGGCTGCGCATCCGCGAATCGCTGAGCGCAACGATGAAGCTTGCGGTGGACTGCGTGTCGGTGAAGTTCAAGACGGCGGAGAGAGTGGGTCCGGTGGGAGAAGGAAGATCGGCGGAAGCACAAGCGATCGCGTTGCTGGCCAAGCGTTGAGAGAACGCGGACGCCGTATAAAAGCGAGAGGCCCCGGTTTCCCGGGGCCTCGTTGTTGTTAACGAACCTTGTCCGCTAGAGACTACTTCTTTTTCTTTGCAGCAGCCTTCTTCGCGGGCGCCTTCTTGGCGGCTTTCTTGGTTGCGTTCTTCATCGATTGATTCTCCCTAACATCAGAATTAGCGATCCGTGAAAGATCGCAGCGTGATTCATATATAAGGTTGTTTGAAAAGAAAGTCAAGAAAAAAATGCATGACGCGCGCGCGTGAGAGAGGCATGCATGCGCCTCACCTGGCAAAAACGTTTTCCTGTAGAATTGTTTTAGGGCTTCCCGATGCGTTCTACGCACGATTTGACGGGCCTCCGGCGATGTTGCCCGTTGCTGGCGCTGGTTGCGGCGCTGCTTCTCACACAAGGTTGCGGCAAGCGAACGCACACGCGTCTTCCGCAAGCGCCGCGGGCAGGCGACACCGAGACAGGCATCGCAAGCTGGTATGGAGAACCGTATCATGGCAGACGCGCGGCGAACGGAGAGATCTACGACATGAACGGATACACGGCGGCGCACCGCACTTGGCCATTCGAGACGATGGTGCGCGTCACGAATCTTACGAACCGGCGCGAAGTGGATGTGCGCATCACGGACCGCGGGCCTTTTGTCGACGGACGCATTATCGACCTTTCGCGCGCGGCGGCGGAGCAAATCGAAATGACGGGCCCAGGGACAGCGCGCGTGCGCCTTCAGGTGCTCTCCAGCGCATCGAGCGCGGCTTTCTATACCGTGCAGGCCGGAGCGTTCGCCGACCGCGCGAAAGCCGAAGCATTGCGCGGGAAACTGAATTCGTTTCCGCACGCGCGCATTGTTCCGCGCGGCAGCCGGCCGGTGCTGTACCGCGTACTGGTGGGCAAAGCGCAGACAGAAGAAGGCGCCGCGCAACTGGCCGGACAAGTGAGACGGCTCAGCGGCGAAGCCATTGTAGTTCGCGATTGAAGATCATGCCGCACCGATTTCACGGAAGCTGGAAGCTGATCCGCTACGAAGCCATTCACGAAGATGGATCGGTGACGTTGCCTTTGGGCGAAGAGCCGCAAGGGCTGCTCATCTACACTCCGCAAGGCATGATGAGCGGGCAGGCGGCGCGGCGCGTGGCGGACGAGACGGCGAAGGGTCCGCTGGACAACTACATCGCGTACTTTGGAACGTTCACCGTGGATGAAGATGCGCAGGAAGTGGTGCATCGGGTGGAAGGCAGTGCGTACCGCAACTGGGTGGGAACGGAACAACGCCGCGGCTTTGCGTTTTCCGGGAACCGGATGACGTTGACCGCGGCGGTGAAGAAGACGGGAGCGCTGGGGAAGCTGACCTGGGAGCGGCTGGCGTGATCAGGCCGGCTTGCCCACTTTCTTGAACACACGAGTGAGGCCGCGGATGGCGCGGTCCACTTCGCGTTCGGTGATGATGTAGGGCGGCAGCATGCGCACGACCTTCTCATGCGTAACGTTGATGAGCAGGCCTTCGGCCATGGCGTCGACGACGAACTGCTTGCAGGGGAACTCGATCTCCATGCCCAGCATCAAGCCTTGCCCGCGCACTTCCTGAATGAAGCTGAACTTGCGGCTCAATTCGACAAGCTGGCTCTTGAAGTATCCGCCCACGCGGCGAATATGAGGCAGCAGCTCTTCGAGCAGGAGCATGCATTCGTAGCCGACGCGGCAGGCGAGCGCTCCGCCGCCGAAGGTGGATCCGTGCATGCCCGCGGGCAGCGCGGCCGCGGCCTTCTCGTTGGTCATGATGACGCCGACCGGCACGCCGGCGCCGATGGGTTTGGCGGCAATCATCACGTCGGGCAACACGGGAGGATCGAGCAACTGATAGGCGAAGTAGGTTCCGGGCCGGCCGACGCCGCACTGGATCTCATCGAGCACCAGAAGCGCGTTGTGCTTGTCAGCGAGGGCGCGCGCGGCGCGGGTCATCTGCTCACCGATGGGATAGATGCCGCCTTCGCCCTGAATCAGCTCAAGCACGATGCCCGCGGTGCGTTCGTTGACGGCCGCTTCGAGAGCGGCAAGGTCGTGGCGCGGGACGAACTTCACGCCGGGGAGCAGGGGTTCGAAATCCTTGCGGTACTTAGGCTGGCCGGTGATGGAGATCGCTCCGATGGAACGGCCGTGGAAGGAATCTTCGAGGGCGACGATCTCTGTCTTTTCCGGCGACACGCGGTTGCCGTAGGACTTGACGATTTTCAGAGCGCCTTCGGTGGCTTCCGTGCCAGAGTTGCAGAAGAAGGACCGCTGCAATCCGCTGGCCTGATGCAGGCGTTCGGCGAGTTTGCCTTGCCACTCGTGGTAGTAGAGATTGGAACAGTGCACGAGCTTCACGGACTGCTCGCGAATGGCGCGCAGGATGCGCGGGTGGGCGTGACCTAGGGCGTTGACGCCGATGCCGCTCAAGAGGTCGAGATAGCGTTTGCCATCGACATCCCACAGGTAACAGCCCTTGCCGCGCTGGAGGACGAGCGGATAACGGGCGTACGTCTGCATGACGTACTGCTTCTCGCGTTCCATGATCTCCGCCGCCGCCGACACGGGCGGCTGTGACTCTACGAGGGTATCCATCTCTTCAGTGTAAGACCTTGCGGGCGCACACGCGGAGCCTTTTGTAGCCGGCATGCCAGCGGCCATCGCGATAGAGGACGCCGCGCAGGCTGTCTTCGGCGAGGCGAAGAACCTCCTCGAATTCGGTAGAGGTCAAAGGGCCGATCATCCCGCCGCGGAACATGCGAATCCAATCGCGGATGCCGGTATCGCCTTCCAAGGGAGTCCAGCGGGGGAACAGCCATGCGGCCTCCACCTGGAAGCCGGACCGCTCGAGCACGGCGGCATACTCGCCGATGGAGGGGAAGTACCACTGATGGGGCTGATCGCGGCCGGTGACATGGAGGATGGCCGCGCGAACAGCTTCGGCGATGTGGAGGATGTTTCCAGCGCCTCCGAACTCCACCGCCAGCCGGCCGCCGGGGCGGAGCGCACGGGCCATGCATCGGGCCGCGTCTTCCGCCGCGCGCACCCAATGCAAAGCCGCGTTGGAAAAGATGGCGTCGAAGGGTTGGGGGAAGGAGAAGTCTGTCACGTCGCCCGGCACGAACTCGATTTGGGGATAGCACTCGCGGGCCTTGGCGAGCATTTCGGGGGAATTGTCCATGCCTACGGCAACGGCTCCCGATGCGGCAATGGCTGCGGTGAGGTGTCCGGTGCCGCAGCCGGCATCGAGGATGCGCTCACCGGGTTGGGGAGCGAGCAACTGAAGCAGATCTTCGCCGTGGCGCGTGACGAAGTTATGCTTATCGTCGTAAAGCGAGCTGTCCCACTGATTCGGCGGCACGGCTTACTGCAGGATGCGCACGCGGTGCGCTTCGCTATCGCCGATGTAGACGACGCCCTTGCTGTCGGCGAAAACGCCGTGCGGGCGGGCGGTGCGGCACTTACGCGGATCGGTTTCCGGACCGTCGCCGCGCTGCCCATCGCCGACGGGAGTGCTGATGATGCCGGTGTTGAGATCGATGCGGCGGATGGTGTGGCTTTCGGTATCGGCGATGTAGATGCTGTTGTCGGGGGCCCAGGCGACTCCCTTGGGCCCGTTGAGGTCGGCTTTGCGGGCATCGGCGCCGTCGCCGGTGAGGCCTTTGTTCCCGGTGCCGGCGATGTGATGAATGGTTTCTTTCTTCGGATCGATGCGGAAGACCATGTTGCCTTCGCGCAGCACCAGGTAGAGATTGCCCTTCTTGTCGAGGTCGATGGCGCGGGGCCCGTTGACGGGCGTTCCTTTGAGAGGAGCTCCGTCGGGGGTTGGCTTGCGTTCTCCGTTGCCGATGTAGGTGTCGATGGCGCCGGACTTCATGTCGATGCGCCGCACGCGGTGATTGCCGATGTCGCAGATGAGAAGGCGGCCCTGGGGATCGAAGGCGATGGAGTGAGGCTGGCGGAACTGGGCTTTCGCCGCGGGGCCGCCGTCGCCGGAGAACCCTGGTTCGGGCCGGCCGGCCACGGTGGAGATGATCTTCGTCCTGGCATCCACGCGGCGGATGAGATGGTTCTTCATTTCGACGAAGAACATGTTGCCCTGCTTGTCGAAGCGGATTTCGTAGGGCTCGTTCAAAGAAGCCTGGGTGGCCGGGCCGCCGTCGCCGGAGAAGCCCTGCTTTCCATTGCCGGCCACGGTGGAGATGAGGCCCTTCTTCAAATCGATGCGGCGGATGACGTGGTTACCGATTTCGCACACGTAAAGTGCGCCATCCGGCCCGACCACGAGTCCGTAGGGGTTGTTGATCTGTGCTTGGGCCGAGGGTCCGCCGTCTCCGGAGTATCCGGCGGCGCCGGTGCCGGCGACGGTGCGAATGGTCTTGGCGGGAAGCAGCGACACGAAGAGTGCGGCGAGAAGCAAAGTACGGGACATATCAGGCATCCTCTACGAGATTTTAATCTGAACCGGCTTCAACGGACCCATGATCCGGTGAACAAAGTATACGCCGGTCAAGTGGAACAAGCCCATGGTGAGAATCACGGGGGTGTAGCCGAAGTGCTGAACGATGTATCCGGGGATGACGGCGGAGAAGAGTACTCCGCCGAGGCCGCCGGCGCAGCCGCCGATTCCGATGACGGAGGCCACGGCGGGTTTGGGGAAGACATCGGAGACGGTGGTGTACAGGTTGGCGGAAAGGCCCTGATGCGCCGAGGTGGCGAGGCTGATGAGCGCGACGGCGAGGATGGCGCTTTCGGCGATGGCGGCAAGGGAGGCAATGGGCATCATGGCGGCGAACACCAGCATGGCGCCTTTGCGGGCCTTGGCCGGGTCCCAGCCTTTGCGGATCCAGTAGCCGGCCAGCCAGCCGCCGGCGACGCTGCCGAAATCGGCGAGCAGATAGACCACGGGCAAGGCCCAGCCGATCTGTTTGAGGTCGAACTTGCGGACGTCGTAGAGGTAGGGGGGAAGCCAGTAGAGGTAGAACCACCACACGGGATCGGTGAGAAATTTGCCTACGGCGAAGCCCCATGTCTCGCGGTATTGCAGGGCCTCTGTCCAGGAGATATTGCGCTGCGTGGCTTCTTCGGGGTCGCTGTGGATGTAGGCGAGTTCGGCCGCGTTCACGCCGGGGTGTTCTTTGGGTTCCTTATGCATGACGAGCCAGACGGCGAGCCAGATGAAACCGGCGCCGCCGGTAACCAGAAAGCAAGTGCGCCAATCGAGCCCCATGTCGTACAGCATCCAGGCGAACAGTGGGGGACCGATCATGGAGGCGACATTGGTTCCGGCGTTGAAGATGCCGGTGGCAAAGGCGCGGTCGCGTTTGGGGAACCATTCGGCCACTCCCTTGATGGCGGCGGGGAAGTTGCCGGATTCTCCCATGCCCAGCATGGCGCGCCAGCCGGCGAGCATGATGGTGGTTTTGGCGGTGGCATGCAACATGGCCGCGACAGACCACCAGGCGATGGAAACGGCATAGCCGATGCGGGTGCCGTAGCGGTCCACCAGCTTGCCCATGAAGAGGAAGCCGATGGTGTAAGCGGCCTGAAAAGCGCCGTTGACCAATCCGTACTGCTGGTCATTCAGTCCCAGGTCCTTGCGGATGACGGGGATGAGAACGGAGAAGACGATGCGGTCAAGATAGTTGATGGTGGTGGCGAAAAAGATGAGAGCGAGGATCCACCACCGGACGCGGGACATGGAGGGGTTTGACACTCTAAGCGATTATAAACGCAAGCCCAGGGCTGCTGTCCGAGGGGCTTAGGCTGGACCTGATGCGGCATACCTCAAGTGGGGGTAATGGCATATCCGCAAGAAAGACGAAACGAATCGCGCCTCGCGTGTCACTAATATATGGGAGCCTTCGGTTGTTCCGCGGACAACGCTGGATTCGCGCGGATGTTCTTCACCGGCATCCAGTCACGTGGAGGGGCGCAGCCGTGCAACGGCGGGGGCTCCCGTCCATCGTCCTGCTACCATGAATTGTGGCGGAAAAACCCTTCCTTGAACCTCGCATTGCGCTGAACCGGATCTATACGCGCCGGGGGGACCGCGGCGAAACGAGCCTGGCCGGCGGGCAACGCGTGCCCAAGAACGCGCTACGCATCGAATGCTACGGCACGGTGGATGAACTGAACTCGGCGGTGGGCCTGGCGTGCGTGTCGCTCGAAGAGTTGCGCCAGGGGCAGCCGGAGTTGCAGGTGCTGCGCAATATTCTTCATCGCGTGCAGCATGAACTGTTCAATCTGGGCAGCATTCTTGCGACGTATCCGGACGATGTTCATCCGCAACAGCCGCGGGTCACGGAGATCGAGATCGAGCGTCTGGAGCAGGAGATCGATGCGATGAATGAGCCGCTGGCGCCGTTGCGCTCCTTCGTTCTGCCCGGAGGCAGCCGGGTGAATGCGGAACTGCATCTTTGCCGCACCATCTGCCGGCGGGCGGAGCGCATCGCGGTGGCGCTGAGCCACGAGGAACACGTGCCGGCCGACGCGATCGGATATCTGAACCGCCTCAGCGACGCGCTGTTTGTGTGGAGCCGCTGGGTGAATCACAAACTGGGCGCGCCAGAGGTTCTGTGGGAGCCCAACCTGGCGGCCTCGGCAAACCGGTAGAGTAGTCCCTATGCAACGCCGTTCGTTTCTAGCCGCCGCACTGGGCGGAGCGGGTGTGGTGCGGGGGCAGGCGGCAGCGCGCCCGAACATCCTGTTCATCGCCGCCGACGATATGAACAACAGCCTGGGCTGTTACGGTCACCCGATTGTGAAGACGCCGAATCTGGACCGTCTGGCGGGGAGGGGCGTGCGCTTTGACCGCGCCTACTGCCAGTATCCGCTGTGCGGTCCGAGCCGTTGCTCTCTACTCACCGGGTTGCGGCCCGATTCGACGCGCATCTTCGACAACAACATCGCCGTGCGCGACAAAATGCCCGATGCGGTGACGCTGCCACAGTTGTTCCGCAACAACGGGTGGCGTTCGGTGAGAGCGGGGAAGATGTACCACATGGACGTGCCGGGCTCAGTGGGTACGAACAAATGGGACGATCCGCCGAGTTGGGATGTGGCCATCAGTCCGCCGGGCAGCGAGCAGCGGACGGAAGGCAAAGGGGGCAACCTACTTGCGGGGCGCAAGGCTGGCTGGCAGGCGATCGCATTTGAGGGCGATGGCAAGGATCAGGCCGATGAGAGAGCCACGGAAGTCGCACTGGAGACGATTTCGTCCAACGCCAACCGGGGGTGGTTTTTGGGGCTGGGGTATCTGCGTCCGCATTTGCCGCATGTGGCGCCTTCGCGCTTCTTCGACCTTTACCCGCTCGATTCCATTCCTGCGCCGCAGAATCCCGCGAACGATCTCGACGACATTCCAGAAGCGAGCGAGATCGCCATCAACACGCGGGCGAAGGACATGGGCGGGATGTCGGAAAACGAGAAGAAGCAGGCGATACGCGCCTATTATGCCTCGGTTTCCTACATGGACTGGCAGGTGGGGCGGGTGCTGGATGCGGTGGAGAAATCGGGACAAGGCGGGCGCACCATCGTCGTCTTTTGGGGCGATCACGGATGGCATCTCGGCGAGCACCGGCGGTGGCACAAGCGGAGCCTGTTCGAGGAGTCGATGCGGGCGCCGTTGATCGTGGCCGCGCCGGGTTTGCGGGGGAATGGCAAAGCCTCCCGCTCTCTGGTGGAGTTCGTCGATATCTATCCCACGCTGGCGGATCTGGCAGGGTTGCAAGCGCCGGCGGTGCTGGAAGGGCAGAGCCTGCGGCCGGTGCTGGAGGATCCTTCACGGCGCTTCAAATCCGCGGCGTTCAGCATGGTGACGGCGCCGAACGGCATTGAAGGGCGAGCGGTGGTGAACGACCGGTACCGCTACATTCGCTGGACCGGTCCGAAGCCGGGCGAGGAATTGTACGACCGCGAGTCCGATCCGCGGGAGTTCACGAATCTGGCCTTGCTGCCGCGGCACAAAGGGGTGCTGGAGCGGATGCGGTCCATTCTGGACGGAGGGTGGAAAGCGGCCCGCGCCCGCGGATAATGGCCGTTTTGCGATCATCGTAACCATGGCCCGTATTCTGATGGTGTCCTCTGAGGCACACCCC
>JAEUQG010000005.1 GCA_016789755.1 Bryobacterales bacterium | reverse complement strand
AGCCCACCTCGAGGATCTGGCCTTCAAATACCAGGATCCCGAAGCCTACAAAGATATCCTCGAACAGCTCGAATCCCGCCGCCAGGCCAACGTCGAACACCTCAACGAAATCAAACACGCGGTGGAAACCAAGCTCTCGCGCGAGAACGTTCCGGCGCGCGTCGAAGGCCGGCTGAAACGCCCCTATTCCGTTTACCAGAAGCTCAAACGGCAGCGCATCGCCATTGAGCAGGTCTACGATCTGCTCGCCATCCGCATCATCACCGATTCGGTGAAGAACTGCTACGCCGCCCTCGGGGTCATCCACAATGAGTGGCATCCCATCATGGGCCGCATCAAGGATTTCATCGCCATCCCGCGCCCTAACTTGTACCAGTCCCTGCACACGTCCGTGATCGGACCCGGGGGCCAAAGCTTCGAGGTGCAGATCCGCACCGAGGAGATGCACAAGGTGGCCGAGGAAGGCATCGCCGCCCACTGGAAGTACAAGGAAGGCCGCAAGGGCGACGCCGGCGACGACCAGCGTATCGCCTGGCTGCGCCACCTCGTCGAATGGCAGAAGGAAATGAACGACTCGCAGTCGTTCCTCTCCACCCTCAAGGTGGAACTCTACGCCGAAGAGGTATACTGCTTCACCCCCAAGGGCCGCGTCATCGTTCTGCCTCGCGAAGCTTCCCCCATCGATTTCGCCTACGCCATTCACTCCGATGTGGGCCACACTTGCGTCGGCTCAAAGGTTAACGGACGCATCGTCCCCCTCAAATACCAGCTCCGCAACGGGGATGTGGTGGAGATTATCACCCAGTCCGGGCACTCGCCCAGCAAAGACTGGCTGGCCATCGTCAAGACTTCCCGCGCGCGCAACAAAATCCGCCACCATATCAATGCCACGGAACGCGCCAAGGCAATTGAAATCGGCGAGAAATTCCTCGAAAAGGAAGCCCGCCGGCTGGGCGTGCAATTGAACCGCGTCACGCGCGGCAAGCTGGAATCGGTGGCCAACGAATACGGCCACAGCAAGATGGAGGATCTTTACGCGGCGCTCGGCTTCGGACGCTTCTCCGCCCGCCACGTGCTCCACCTGCTCGCTCCGGACCAGGTTCCCGACGTCGAGCCTGCCAAGCCCGCCCCTGCCCCACAGGCGCAGCCCCATTACACCGCCGACAACGATTCCGACCTCGTCATCAAAGTCAAAGGCATCGATGACATCATGATCTACCGCGCCAAGTGCTGTAATCCCATCCGCGGCGAGTCCATCGTCGGGTACGTCACGCGAGGGAAGGGAATTGCAGTTCATTCCAACAACTGCAAGAACGTTCAGAACCTGCTCTACGAGGCCGAACGCCGCATCGATGTCGAATGGGCGCGCGCGGTGGCTGAAAAGTTCAACGTGAAACTGATGGTCTACTCCCAGGACCGCCCCGGCATGCTGCACGAGATCACGTCCATTTTCTATGGCGAATCGTGCAACATCCGCTCTGTGGAAGCCCGCCTGGACGAAAAACGCACCGACGATTCCGCCATCATCGACCTCACCTGCGAGGTGAAGGACAAAAAGCAGCTCGAAAAAATCCTTTCCGCCATTCGCCGCATCCCTGGAGTGAGAGACGTCGAACGAATTCAATGAGCACCATCTACGAACCGGAACACATCGCCATATCGAAGTCCAAGGGCGTGAAAATCGATTGGAAGGACGGCCATCACAGCGAATTCTCCTGCGCCTATCTGCGTGACGAATGCCCCTGCGCCTCCTGCACCGGCGCCCACGGCAACGAGCCGGCTAAGACCACCTACTCCCAGCCGCCCAAAGACCTGTTCCCCATGTACAAACCGGTCATCAAAATGTCGGAGGTCGAACCGGTGGGCAACTACGCCATCCGCATCGTTTGGAACGATGGGCACAACACAGGCATCTATTCCTTCGAGCATTTCCGCCGCATCTGCAACTGCGGGGAATGCACCGGCAAACCTAAGGAGTAATGTTTGAAACAACTTGCACTGTTATTGTTGGTTGTTGCCGCGCCCAGCCAGGCAATCGATCTGGGCGTGCGCGGCGGTCTCCCCTTCGGCGATGCCTTTGAATCCTTGCGCACGGCCAACTTCGAGTTGAAGGGCAGAAATCGATTCGTCGTCGGCCCGACGCTGGAAATCCGCCTCCCCGCAGGGCTTGGCGTCAACCTCGATTTCCTTTATCGCCGCTACCAGTTCCAAACGGTGACACCTTCCGGCACGCTCACCAAAGGCGCCGGACAGTTCGAGATCCCCGTCATGCTGCGTTACCATTTCCCCGGCATCCTCGCCCGCCCGTTCATCGCCGGCGGTCCGGTGTGGAGCACCATCACGGGGCTCAACTCCACCCGCAACAGCACCGGGGTCGCCCTCGGAGCGGGAATCGATATTCACATCCCCTTCGCCCACGTCACCCCCGAACTGCGCTACACGCGCCGCTTCCAGGACACCGTGGTCACCGCCCCATCCGGCTCGCTCAAATCGCTCAGCAATCAAATCGACCTGCTGGTCGGCTTTACGTTCTGAGGGTCTTGTAGATCTTGAACCCCACGCCCACCAGCAGAGCCAGCATCCAACCCGAGGGAGGCTGCATCTCGGCCAACTCCGCCCCGGTCTCGCCGCACAAACCCATTGCCGGCAGGGCCGTCGCCAACCAGATTGTCCGCCACATGCCCCTCTATCGGGCATGCGCGTCTCGGGCTTTAGCCTCCGCCGGTCCGGAAACGGGGGCAAATCGCAATGTGGGTTAAGATGGGGGGGAGGTGGCATTGACGATGCGAATTGCAGTTCTCTTCCTGGCTTGCGCTGCCATGCTGTGCGCGCAGAAGAAGTACGACGGGCCGAAGCCTCCCAAACAGGATGTCGTGTTTCTCTTGCACGCCACCAATCTGGTATCCACCGAAGTGGCGATGGCCAAGGAGGAGAAGCGCAAAGACGACCGCGCCTATGTCGTCGATGGTGCGACGTCGCCAGCCAAGACACCCATGGCCGAGCCCGTTTTTCTCATCGAATCGAAGACCGTCCAAGTCGACCGGCTGCAACTCTACAAGCTCGATGTCAAAAACGGGAAACGCGAGGTAATCTTCCCGCCCGCAAACAAGCGGAAAAAAGACTCCCCGCGCCCCCTGCACCTCAGCATGAAACGGCTGGGCGAAGGGATCTACCGGCTGGAGGCCAACGAATACCTGCAAAACGGCGAGTACGCGCTGACCCCCGAAGGCTCCGACCAAGTCTTCCTGTTCACCGTCTACTAATCAACCCTGACGCCCGTCTTCTTCCGTCTCCTGTCTCCTGTCTCCTGTCTTCTTCTTATTTCGGCGTCACATGAATCAGCGCCCCGGGATTCGCGTCTTCAATCATCCACAGTGAGCCGTCCGGTGCCTGTTCCACATCGCGGATCCGCTTGCCCACCTCCCACCGCTCGGCCGGCTTGGCGCCCCCTTTGCCGTCGAACACGATCCGATTCAGGCTCTTGCTGCCCAGTCCGCTGATAAAGCCGCTCCCGTCCCATTGCGGGAAGGTCTTCTTGCCGCGATAAAACATCAGGTTCCCAGGAGCGATCACCGGCACCCAATACAGCACCGGCTTGGCGAACTCCGAGTGCGAATCGTGGCTCGGGATCGGCACCTCGTTATAGTTCTTGCCGAAAGAGACCAGCGGCCAGCCGTAGTTCTTGCCCTTCTCGATCAGGTTCAGTTCATCGCCGCCGCGCGGGCCGTGTTCCACTTCCCACAGTTCGCCGGCCGGCGAGAAAGCAAGCCCGTAAGGGGCGCGGAAGCCGCTCGCCCAGGTCTCGGCGGGCGTCAGATTGGGAGTGGGATAGGTGTAGGTGCTCACCGGCTTGGCGGTCTTCGCCAACTCCGTGTCGCGCGGCGGATCGATCAGCGTCACCGTCGAGGCCCCGGTCTTGCCGTAGTTCGGATTCCCAGGAGCAGGTTTCCCATCCAGCGTCAGCCGTAGAATCTTGCCCACCGGCTGATTCGGATCCTGCGCCGGCGTCATGCGCTGGCGGTCGCCGACCGTCATGTAGATGTACTCGCCATCGGGCGAAAACGCAATCTGTCCGCCTGCCTGCCCACCCTTGCCGCGCGGCATCTGGCGCCAGATCACCTCGAAGTTCTCCAGCCGCGGCGTGCGTCCCAGGTTCAGCTTAGCCCGTGCCAGCGCCTGGCCGCCGCCGTAATCGCCTGGCTCGATGTAGGTGATGTAAACGCTCTGATCCGTGGCGTAGCGGGGCGACACAAACACACCAAGCATGCCGTTCTGGCCCTGCCAGTAAACCGGCGGCGTGTTGGCCAGCGGAGCGATCTTCTCTCCCTCCGCCGACACCAGCCAGATGGGCCCGATCTTTTCCGTGACCAGCATCCGCCCGTCGGGAAGGAATGCGATGCGCCACGGGAGCCCGAAGCTCGCCGTCGTGGTCATCTTGAAAGGAAGCGTGGGCTCGGGTTTGTGCTCGCCCACGTTCACTTGGGCCCAGGCTGTTGCGGCGGTGAGAAGCAGAGTGGCTCTCGCCAGATTCATGGTTGTACTCCTTGGTCTACGGATGGAAACTCGGTCCACTCGGATGGCATCCTCGGATCGATGTGAGGAATTCTTCCTAGTATACCCATCGCCGCAATGCCATCCGGGGGCTCCGGCGGCTGATCGCACGTGCATTTTCTCTCCAAACGGCCTATCATACCCGGAGGAGAACCGCTAGATGCCATTCTGTCCGAATTGCGGCCAACAGGCCGAAGGGCGCTTTTGCGCGGCGTGTGGAGCGACCATCGGGGGACCCGCCCCCGGCGGGCAAGGCGGCCCGCCACCCCAGTTCGACCAGCAACAGTATCAGCCTCCACCGCCTCCGCCGCAGTATCAGCAGTCCTATCAGCAGGGTCCGCAAGCGCAGGCACAAGGCGGATTGCCGGAAAACGCCGCCAGCGCCCTATGCTACCTGCTGGGGCTCGTGACGGGTGTGCTCTTTCTGGCCCTCAGCCCTTACAACCAGAATCCACGCATCAAATTTCATGCCTTCCAGGCGATCCTGTTTCACGTCGCGGCAATCGTGTTCTGGATGGGCTCGATGTTCCTGCTCTATCTGCTGCCGGGATGGATGGCGTTCCTCTACGGGCTGCTGCAACTGGTGATCGGATTAGGCTCGTTCCTGTTATGGCTTTTCCTGATGTGGAAAGCCTACAACGGCGAACGGATGGAACTGCCGGTGATCGGGCAGATGGCTGCGGCACAGGCAGGCCGCTAGATCGTGACACTGCGGATCTCGCGGCGCGCCTGGCTGGGCGCGGCGGCGTTCGCAGCCGCGGGCGCCGAACCGCTGCCCTCCCGCCTCGTCTGGGATCAGGGACCTCTCAGCCACCTGGGCGCTCCATCCCCTGACGCGTCCTTCCTCACCATCGTCGATGCGGGCAATCTCGCCCTCCGCCGCCTCGACAGCGGTGCCGTGCGCCGCCTCGCCGAAGCCGTTCCCGCATCGCGCCAGTTCGCCTATTTCTCCATCGTCTCCCCCGATTCGCGCCGCATCGCCTATGCCTGGCACAACAGCCAGGGGATCTACGAACTGCGCGTGATCGGCGTCGAAGGCGGTCAGCCCCTGACGGTACATCGCAACGCCGAACGGCCGTTTGTGCAGCCCTGCGCCTGGTCGCCCGACGGCAAGCGCATCCTCACTCTGTTCTTCCGCCAGGACAACGTCAGCCAGATTGCCTGGGTCGGCGCCGAACGCGGCGAAGTCCAGGTGCTCTCCTCCCTCGATTGGGTCTACCCCAACAAAATGGACCTCTCGCCCGACGGCAAGTGGATCGTGTTCGACGACCTGCGCACCGATGCCGAAGGGCAGCGCACCTTGTTCCTGCTCGCCGCCGATGGCAGCGCCAAGCGGCGCCTGCTCGCCAAGCCCGATCATGACGTCTTTCCCCTCTTTGCCCGCGACGGGAAGCGCGTCTACTTCCTGCGCCGCGGCGAGTTGTGGAGCACGGCAGTGCAAGGCGGCCAGGCACAAAAGCTGGCCGGCTTGGGCCGCGCCCTCCCGCTCGGCATCACCACCGGGAGCACGCTGTACTATGCGCTCCGCCGCGGCGAACCCGGCATTTTCGTCGGCGCGCCGGGGCAACAGGCAGCGCGAGCCGGCAACGGCAACGGCGACCCTGCCTGGTCCGCCGGCGGCAACCGCCTGGCCTTCCTGACGCGCGCCGCCAATGAGAACTTCGGCATCGAATCGAGGTTCGTGGGTGTGGCCGACAGCGCCACCGGCCAACTGCGCATTGTCGAGCCCAAGCTCGCTCATATCGATGGCGTGGACTGGCTCGACGCCGATACGCTGCTCGTCGGCGGCAGCAATCGCCATGGCCAGCGCGGGTTGTTCGCCGTCGCCATTGCCTCCGGTGCGACCAAACCGGTCATCAGCGAACACGCCGGCACCCATCTCGGCCTTACCGGCGCAAAGACCGCGAAAGGAGTCGCCTTTAGCGACGGCGCCGCCATCCGCCTGCGCAACCCCGCCGGCGCGGACAGCGAGTTGTTCCGCGCCGCCGAAGGCGTCTCCATCCATCACCTCACAGCCTCGCACAACGGGCTGCGCCTCGCCTTTGCCGTGCGCTCCGGCGCTACGGAGACCGTGTTCACCATGGGTCTGGATGGCGCCGCGCCACGGCAGGCTGCCCTGCTCCGCGGGGGCGGCGCGATCGGGCTCGGATGGGAAACCGATGGCGCCAGTCTGCTCGCCAGCATCCCCACCGATCCCCCCTCCGTGTGGCGCGTCTTCGTGAACGGAGAAAAGCCCCTCCGGTTGGGCTGGAATCTGGCGCAAACCGGCGCCGTGCGCGTGCAACCTGGCGCCGGCCGGCTGGCCTACTCCTCCGGAGCCGCCAAACTCGAAATCCGCGCCGTCAACTGCCCTGAATAAGGTGGTAGTAGCCGCGCCGTTCCAGCACCTCCACCGGCATCTCGAACAACGCCGACAACGCCTCGGTCGACAGCACGTCCTTCTTCGGCCCATCCAGAAACAGGCGGCCTTTGCGCAGCAGCACCACCCGCTGAATTTCCGGAATAATGTCGGAAAGCTGATGCGTCACCAGGATGATGGTGGTCTCTCGCGCCACCCGGCTCATGATCTCGATCAGCTCATGCGTGGCCCGGATGTCCAGGCTGGCAGTGGGTTCATCCAGAATCAGCGCTTTCGGCCGGTGCACCAGCGAACGCCCGATCAGCAACCGCCGCCCCTCCCCCGTGGACATCTGGTTCACCGTGCGCCCGGCCAGATGCGGCACCTCCATCAGCTCTAAAATCTCATCCGCGCGCTCTTCCATCGCCGCCGTTACTTCGTGATTCGGCCAGATGCCGACACTCGAAAAAAAGCCGCTCAGAATCACTTCCCGCCCCGAGTAGGGATAGCGCAGATAGCTCTGCATCAGGTCGTTGTGAACGATGCCGAATAGCGGGCGCAGGTCGAAGATGTTCCACGTGTCGCGCCCGAAAATGCGCACCGACGATTCCTTGCGCCACAGCGGATAGCAGTCGCGGGTAAGCGTCTTGATGAACGTCGACTTGCCGCTTCCATTCGGCCCCAGCAGAGCGATGTGTTCGCCGGAATGAATGGTCAGGCTGAAGTTGTCCAGGCCGATGAAACCGTCGTGAGAGACGGTGATGTTGCGGAATTCCAGTAGTGGCGCGTCGGGCATGCGAAACTTACAGGGTAACGCAGGCCCGGCTACTTCTTCTTGGGCTGCGGCACCTTCGCCGGATCGATCAGGTGCTTGGGCTGAAAGGCCTTCTTCGACCACTTGCTGTCTTCGTCCAGCAGCAGCCCGAGAAAATACCCTTCATCGCGGAAAACGCAGTAGCGCACCTCGCCTTCCACTTTCCATTCCGGATGCTTCAAACGAATGCGGCAGCCTTTCGGCAGCGGCTCCTCCATCTGTATGCACGCCCCGGATGGGGAAATATCCTCCAGGACGCCCAGCCCGCGCCGTTTCCAGCGGGTTTCGTCCTTCCACCAGATTTTTACCAAGTCAGAGCACCACAGTCTCTGTTCGCTTCGCCGGTCCTGGAACGAAGCTTGTTTCTTGGCGCCGTCAGCGCGGCTCAGAATGGAGGCCAGCTTGGCCAAATTACCCGCCATTTCTCCCTTATCGCTACCTTGGTTCTGGATTTGCCTCATTCCTAAGTTCGGCCTCCACGGGTAGAAACTTGAGCGAAAAAGATACCTAAGACACTTTCCCCTCTACCATACTCCAATCAGCTTCCACCAGGCAAAGCCGATCGTACTCCAGATCGCCAGGTTCACCAGCGACATGAAAAAGCCCACTTTCCACCAGTCCTTCATGCTCACGTAATCCATGGCGAAGTACATCGGCGTCGGCGTCGTGCCGTACGTGGTGAGCCCCGCCGAGAGATTGACAAAGGTGGCAAAGGCGTACGCCACCAGCCCGATCGGCGCTCCCTTCGCCAGCAGCACCGCGAGGAACGGCGGATACATCGCCAGGATGTGCGCCGTGATGCTGGCAAACGCATAGTGCGCGTAGAAATAAATCACCAGCGCCGCGGCGAAAACCAGAATCCACCCTTCGCCCGTGAACAGATTGGCCACATTCTTGGCGAAAACTTCCGTCACTCCGGTTTCGTTCAGCGCGCGCCCCAGCCGCACCAATCCTCCGTACCAGATGAAGATGTCCCACAGCGACCGCTCGCTCTTCACGTCTTCCCACGTCAGCACCCCGCTCACCAGCAGGATGCAGCTTCCAATCAGCGCCGTGGTGGTGATATCCACCTTGTGCAGCGTGCCGCTGGTCACCCATCCCAGACACACACCGGCGAAAACCGTGGCCAGGATCTTCTCCGCCGTGCTCATCGGACCCATTGCCGTGAGCTCCTTGCGCGCGAACTCAGCGGCTTCAGGCGTGTGTTTGACCACCGGCGGCAGGAAGAACCGCACCACGAACGGCGCCACCAGCAGCGAGCATAACCCCGGCACGATGCCCGCCACCAGCCAACTTGTCCACGTGATGGAGTATCCCGCCTTGCCCGCAATATCGGCCGCCAGCGGATTGCTCGCCTGCCCCGTATAGAACATTGCCGCGCTGATGCAGATGCTTTGATACACCGAGCCGAACAGAAACGTGCCGATCACCGATGCCGTGGCCCCTGGTTTCGAGCCGTACAGTTCGGCAATCGATCGCACGATCGGCAGCACTACGCCTCCCGACCGCGCCCCGTTCGATGGAATGATGGTCGCCAGCACTACGTCGGAAAACGCCAGCGAGTAGCTCACCCCAAGCGAGCTTTTCCCGAACGCCCGCACGAAGAACAACGCGATGCGCCGCGCCAGTCCCGTGTTCAGCAGCGAGCGCGAGATCATGAACGCCGCCACCACCAGCCACACCGACGAATCCGCGTAGCCTTGCAGCGCCGACGAGATCGTCAGCGCCCCGCACAGCACCGTGAGAGTGACCGCCAGCAGCACCAGCGCCGCCCCCGGTATCGGCTGCAGCATCAATCCGCCGATGGTGGCAAAAAAGATGCCCGACAATCGCCAGCCTTCCGGCTTGACGGCTTCCGGGCGGGGAATGACGTAGACGACGAGAAGATAGATGGCGAGAAGCGCCGCGAACTTAGCAATCTGTGAGGGTTTGATGAGGGACACGGAAACTGGTGATTATATCAGGCAGCCCCGTGTCCCGGGTCTTCTTTCCAATCCAAACCTTGATAGCGCCGATTCGCCGCCAGATTAGCCGCGCGCGCTGCGCCGCCGTACCAGCACCGTTGCCAGCGCCGCCGCGCCGAGCATCGACAGCGTCGAGGGTTCGGGCACGCCGGAGACCCCGCCATCCAAAGTAATGTCGTGCATCGCCATGGCGCTGCCGCCAAACCGCAGGTAGCGGATATCCGCCGACCCCCTCTGAATTCCCCGGAACGCTCCCGCGTTGCTGCTGCTGGGAGTAGAGATCGGCGCCGCGCTCACAAGGTCGTAGGACTCCAGCACCGTGATCCCGTCCGCTGCCAGCGCCGTGATCACCGCTGTGCCTAATTCCGGAGCATAGTTCATAAACCCGCCAACGACGCTATACAGTCCTCCCAGGTTGATGGTAATGGGACCACCGCTGTTGTTGTCGCCAACCAGTCCAAACCCGGTACCCCAAAAGCCGTTGGCTAAAAATCCCCATCCGTCACTGTAGTCGTGGCACCAGTTACCGCCACTGGTTATCGAGAAGCCGGCCACGACAGCGGAAGACGCTCCGCCACAACCAGGGTTAAATGGTCCGCCGGGGAAGGTGGTGGTGGTGCCGCCGGGGGAACTGGTGATCAGCCCCGCGTGCGCTGGCACCAGAGAGAGTGTGAGCGCCGCGCTGAGCAGCATTTTCGAGAGATATTTCATGGTGTAGCAATTCCTCTTTCTGAAAGGCTTTGCACTACCCTATCATCCTTTTCCTTCGCCGGCAAATAATCGGTTGGCTCGGTCCAGCGCCCCGCAACTCCCTAGCCGGGAACGAGATATACACTTAGTACACATTTGTTTCCCGGGCCATCCGCTGCACTGTCGCGCACCCCAATCCCAACCTTGATAGCGCCTATCGCCGCCAGGTTAGCCGCGCTCAATGCGCCGCCGTAGCAGCACCGTCGCCAGCGCCGCCGCGCCGAGCATCGGCAGCGTCGAGGGTTCGGGGACGCCGGAGGCCCCGCCATCCAAAGTAATGTCGTGCATCGCCATGAAGGAGCCACCGATGCGCAGGTAGCGGATATCCGCCGATGCCCTCTGAATTCCACGGAACGCTCCCGCGTTGTTGCCCCCAGGCGTCGCGATTGGCGCCTCGTTGGAAAGGTCGTGTGTTTCCAATACCGTAGTCCCGTCGGCTGCCAGTGCCGTCATTTCAGGCACTCCAAACCCCGGCGCATAGTTCACAAACCCGCCCGCCATGCCGTGCAGGCTCCCCAGGTCGATTGTGATCACAGCAGTTCTGCTGTTGACGCTGATCAGAGAAAACCCGATGACCCAAAAGCCGTTAGACCCAAATCCCGTTCCCCTATCGTAATCGTGGCACCAGGGGCCGTCGCTGGTCATCGAGAAACCGGCCACCACAGCGGTAGACGGTGCGCCGCACGTTGCGGTAACTGGTCCGCCGGGAAAGGTTGTGGTGGTGCCGCCGGGGGAGCTGGTGATCAGCGCCGCATGCGCCGGCACAAGTGAAAGGGTGAGTGCCGCCGCACTGAGCAGCGTCTTGACAAATATTTCATGGAGTAATAATTCCTCTTTCTGAAAGGCTGTGCATTGAACTTATCAACCCCTCCCTTCACCCGGCAATAATCGGTTGACTGGGCCAAGCGCCCGGCAAACTCCCTAGCCGAAAACGAGACATACACTTAGTACACATCTGTTTCCCGGGCCATCCGCTGCACCGGCCGTGACCGCCGCCCGGCGCTCCCGACCCTGCCAGTGCCACTCGGTCCGTGCGGGCTGGGGACGCCGGCCAATGCTCAGGCGCCCACTGTCGATTGGCGTCTCCCGACTCCCATCTCCCGACTCCCGTCTCCCGACTCCCGTCTCCCGACCGTGATACAGTTCGGGTTTGTATGGGCTCTTTCGATGACGGCGCACTGCGCGAGGAAGACGTACCTCCCGGACGACCCAGGCCGACAGGATCGGCCGCCGCGGTGCGGCACGCTACGGCGACGCGCCTCATCCGGGCCGGATCGGGCTGGGAGTATGGCGAAGAAGTCGATATCCGTGTCGTGCTGAACCGCTGGTGGGAAGTGGTGGATGTCGGGGAACAGCAGCGGCTTTACTGGTCGGGGATTGAAGTGACCGTGGCCAAGGAACACGCGGGGGATTTTCTGGTGGCGGCACTATTTCCGGAACATCTGTGCTGGTATGCGCATGCTCCACTGCGGCGGACGCTGCGGCGCGCCAAGGATGATCGGGCGCGGCAGGTGGCGAAGTGGTTGAACACGGGCCGTGATCTACGCGAACTGTCTTGGGATCCGTTTCAGCAGGACACAGGCTGGGCCACGGCTCGGCTGAACGATCCGCGGCGGCGTTCAGTACAGCTGGGCACGTATTTGGGGAACGGATATGTGCGGGGTACCGGCAGGGCGTCTGATTGGAAGGGTGCGGTGTGGCATTTTGGGTTGTGCCAGGCGGAGGCAATTGAGGCGTTCGGATTGCTGGAGACCACTGCGACTGCGGCCGGGTTGTGGCGGGCCTTGGCGGGCAGGCGCGAAGGCGATTGGGAGGATACGCTGGCGAGGAGGCTCCATG
>JAEUQG010000596.1 GCA_016789755.1 Bryobacterales bacterium | reverse complement strand
TGTTTTTGGGTGGGCCACGGATGAATGGGATGAACACGGATGGGTTTTGTGGATGATGGGGGGGCCACGGATGAATGGGATGAATGCGGATGGGGATAGCGGTATTATGGCGGGGGACGATACTATGACGCGACGTGGATTTTTGATGGCGACGGCGGCGCAGTTGGGATCGCGCAAGCCGAATATTGTTTTCATTTTGGCGGATGATGTTGGGTATGAGTGCTTCGCTCCGTATGGATCGAAGCAGTATTCGACTCCGGTGCTGAGCCGGTTGGCCGATGCGGGGGTGAAGTTCCGGCATTGCTATTCGACGCCGCTGTGTACGCCGACGCGGGTTTCGCTGATGACGGGGCAAAGCAACGTGCGGAATTATACGGATTTCGGGGCGCTGCGTCCGGGCGAGTATACGTTTGCGAAGTTGTTCCGGGATGCGGGGTACCGGACGGCGATCGCGGGCAAGTGGCAGCTTGACGGCAGCAACCGGGTGAAAGGGACGTCGCCGGCGCAATCGGGGTTCGATGAATGGTGTTTGTGGAATACAGGGATTACGGGGCGCAACCGGTATTGGAATCCTTCGATCGATTTGAATGGGAAGTTGAAACCGGTGACGAAGGACGATTACGGTCCGGATCACTATTCGGGCTTTTTGTTGGATTTTATCGAGCGCAACAAGGAGCGTCCGTTCTTTGCGTATTATCCGATGGCGCTGACGCACGGGCCGTTTGAGACGACGCCGGATTCGGCGGACCGGGGGTCGAAGAACGATCAGAAGAATTTCGAGGACATGGTGGCGTATGCGGATCGGATTGTGGGGCGGTTTGTGAAGAAACTGGAAGAACTGAAGCTGACGGAGAAGACGATCTTGATTTTCACGTCGGACAACGGCACGGCACACGATTTGCATTCGCAGTTGAACGGGCGGACGGTGCATGGCAATAAGGGGACGGCGACGGATGGAGGGACGCACGTGCCGTTGATTGTTTATGCTCCGGGGCAGGTGAAAGGCGGGCGGGTGCTGGACGATCTGGTGGATCCGAGCGATTTTCTGCCGACGTTTGCGGAGGCGATTGGGGGGAGGATTCCTGGGGATCATGTGTTGGACGGGCGGAGTTTTCTGCCGCAGTTGAAAGGGGAGAAGGGGAATCCGCGGAGTTGGATTTACTCGTATTATTTTCCGCGGCCGTATGCGGAGAAGTATGGGACTCCGTACGCGCATCCGGAAGTGCGGTTTGCGCGGGATCAGCGGTTTAAGTTGTATGGGGATGGGCGATTGTTCGACTTAGCGGCGGATGTGGAGGAAGCACGGCCTGTGGAGAATGCGGAGGCGCGGAAGAAGCTGCAAGGGGCGTTGGATGGGATGCCGGCGCATGGGCTGGCGATTCCGAAGGAGCATGTGGAGCGATCGAAGGGGGTGGCGAGTCCGAAGTGGTGAGCGGGCTCAGGGCGGAGCGCTACGGGGGGCAGGAGGCGAAGGCGCGCCGGGCATAGGTACGATAGCTGATGATTGCTTTGGCGCCGGGGGTTTTGCGCAGGGACTCCTCGAAGGTAGCGAGGGCTTTGGCCAAGAGCGGGCAGGCTTCGGCGGGGCGCTTCTGTTTGACGCGCAACTGTCCCAAGGCGGATTGGGACATAGCCATGGCGAGGCGGTCGGAGTCGCGCAGTTTGCCGTCGCGCTCCAACTCGGTCCACAAACGGAAGGAACGGGTGCAATGGTGGTCGGCTTGGGACAGATCGCCGGCGGTGGTGAGGTTGAAGCAGAAGTCGCGGTCGCCGACGGCGAGCAGGAGTTTTGCGTGGGAATTGGCGGGGTCGGCGCGGAGGATGGCCTCTTTGAGGGAGATGCTGCGACGGCGCGCGCTGGCGGCTTCGAGGGGCAATCCATGGCGGCTGAGTGCTGAGGCGAGCATGCCGGTGTCGGTGGCGGCGTCGACTTGTGCGACCTGGCTGTCCGGGTCCTCGGCGAGGATGCGCTCGCTGATTTCGCTGGCGGCACGGGCGTGCTGCAACAGATCGTCTTTGCGGTTCTCTTCGAGAGCAATTTGCGCGCGGTAGCGTTCGGTGAGGGCTACGTTGCGGCGCAACTGGCGGTTGCCGGGCTTTTTGATGAGCAGTTTGCGGTATGCCTCAGCGGCACGGAGGTAGGCGCCGGCGGCGTTGGAGTCGAAAGCGAAGCGCAAGCACTGGCCTTCGGCGAAATAGGCTCCGCCGAGATCCTCCAAGGCATCGGAGTCTTCGGCGTTGCGGGCGAGGCGTTGTTGGGCGATGTGGACGGCTTTGGCGGCATAGCGGGCATCGGGCAAACCGTGATAGACGAGGCCGGTGTAGACCTTGGTGGCATCGATGAGCACAAGGGGATCGGAGGGTGCGGCGGCGAGGGCCTGTTCGATGAGCTTTTCGGCACGGAGGAGGTAATCCTTTGCCAGGCTGGGGTTGCCCAAACTTGCCCAACCGGGGGAGCCTTGGACCTTGGCCATTTCGACATAGGCGCGGGCGAGCTCGCGCAACAGGCTGGGATTGCCGGCGGCGTCCTGGGAGACCGATTCGAGGTAGCGCAAGGTGGAGGCAATGAGTTTGCGGCGCAGTTCGACGCTGCCGGGGACGCGTTGGAGGCCGGGCTGGATTTCGAAGATGACATCGCGGATGAGGCGGCGGGCGTCGGAGAAGCGGCGTTCTTCCCGGCGCGCCTGCTGGAGGGAGTTGACTCCGGCGGCGGCGATGACTAGGAGCAGCAGAGCGGAGGCGGCGACGGCGGCTTTGTGGCGCAGGACAAAGCGGCGCAGGCGGTAGCTCCAACTGGGGGCGACTGCTGTTACGGGGTGGCCTTGGCGGAGGCGGCGGACATCGTCGCCGAGATCGGCGGCGGAGGGGTAACGGCGCTCGGGGTTTTTTTCGAGGGCTTTGAGGACGATGGCATCGAGATCGCGGGGGAGGGCGGGGAGTTTCCTGCTGGGGGGTACGGGGGCATCCTCGAGGATGCGGCGCATGAGGGAATCCATGGCGGGGCCGGCGGTTTGGGGATTTTCGCCGGTGAGGATTTCGTAGAGGAGGAGGCCGAGGGAGTAGACATCGGAGGGGAAGCCGAGGTTTTCGCCGCGGACCTGTTCGGGGCTGGCCGAGGCGAGGGAGACGGGGCTCATGCCGGTGAGGGTTTTGGCGCCGGCGGCATGTTCGGCGTCGAGGATCTGAGCGATGCCGAAATCGAGGATTTTGACGATGCCGCTGCTGTTGACCCAGATGTTGGCGGGTTTGAGATCGCGATGGAGGATCATGCGCTGGTGGGCGTAGTGAATGGCGGCGCAGACGTCTTCGAACAGACGGAGGCGGTCGTGGAGGGGGAGATCGTGCCGGGCGCAATATTCGGTGATGGGGCAGCCATCGATGAGCTCCATGACGAAGTAGCGCTGGCCGCGGGCCATGCCGCCGTCGA
>JAEUQG010000595.1 GCA_016789755.1 Bryobacterales bacterium | reverse complement strand
CCTCCACCGTGATGTACAACGCCACCAAACCCCCGGCAACGAACGGAGTGTAGCCCGCCAGCCGCCGCCGGTTGCTGCACAAAAGCACCGCCGTCATCAGCACGAAACTGATCGCCGCTTCCGCCACGAACGCCACCCACTCCCCGCTCACCCCCGGCACCGTAGCCACATAATTCACCGTGGGGTGCCCGATCGCCCCAGCCGTCCCCATCGACACCAGCCCCACCGCCGCCGCCGCCCCCACGAACTGCCCCATCATGTAACCCGCCGCATCCCCCGCCTCAATCTTCCCCAGCCGCCAGAACGTGGCCGTAGTCGCCGGATTCATGTGTGCCCCAGACCGCTTCCCGAATGGCGACAGGATCAGCGCAACTGCCGTCGCCCCCATCGCCACACCCATTCCCAGCCGCCGTAACGTGCCGTCGGCCACCGCCTGACGCACCGGAGACCAGGGGTGCTCCAACAACAGTGCGAAACAGCATGCCGAGACCATGAAAAGTCCCAACAACGCCCCTTCCATCGCATATTCCGGCCAGTGTTTGCGCATCGGCTCCCGCTTTCTCTATCAGTCGCAAACGGAATCCCAAACCCCCTCGCCCGCATTCCCCTCATTTTTTCCTCCCCCGCGGAATAAAATGAAATCCCGCAGGCATTCGAGCGGCAGGGATACTCATGATCAATTGCCAACAGGCCCGCCCATGGCTCGACCGCCTCGCCGCCGGCGCCACCGAAGACGCTCCCGCCTCGCTCGCCGCCCATTGCGCTGCCTGCCCGCAATGCTCCGCCGAACTGGCGCGCATTCGGCAATGGAAGACCAGCCTCCGCCGCGCCGTCGCCGCTCAGCCCATCCCCACAGGCCTCGAAACACGCCTCCGCGCACGACTGCGCCAACCCGCCTCCCACTCCTGGTGGGCTCAACCCCAATGGCAAGCCGTCGCCGCCGCCTTTGCTCTCCTCATGCTATCCGCCGCCGCCTGGCTCGCCCTCTATCGCCCCGCCAGAGCCCAACTCGCCGCCACCCTCGGCATCGGCCGCCACGATCACGTCCACTGCACCCTCGAGCGCCAGAAGCCTCCCTTCGGAGCCCTCCAGCGTCCCCTTCCCCCCTCTCACGCCGCCATTGTCCCCGCCGCCCAGCGCGCCATGCCGCCCGCATTCGCCTTGGCCGAAAGCCATACCTGCCGAGTCCAGGGACGCGCCTTCACCCACCTCGTCTTCAGCGATGGCTCGCACCGCGTCTCCTTCATCGTCACCGCCAAGCGCCAAGCCGAAACACTCCCTCGCGCCTGGCTCCTCGCCAAAATGAAGGCCGATGGCATCGCCGTCTATCAGGACACCGCCGAAGGTCTGCAAACTGCCGCCATCGAAACCCCACACAGCCTCGGCTTCGTCGTCTCCGATCTCGGCGAACGCGAAAACCTCCGCCTCATGGCCGCCGTCGCCTCAGCCATCCAAACCCACGCCCGCTAGCCTCTCCGCCTCACTCCCCCGGCTTCTCCCCGCACATTTGCACCAGCCGCACCCGCTCCCTCCCAAAATCCGCAACGGACAACGGCTCCTGGTAACGCACCATCCGCAACTCCCGAAACAGCCCCGGCAACTCCCCCGAATCGAACACCACCGCGCCCCCGATCGACCGCCCCTTCGTCGCGTCCCGATGCATCGCCTCCAGCACCACAATCCCGCCCGGCTTCAGGCTCCGCACCACTTTCTCATGGAACTCCCGCGCCCCCACATAGCTCAGCACCACCAGGTCCCACCGGTTCTCCCCGAAATCGAAGCTCTCCGCCGTCGCAATCTCCGTCTGCAGCTTCACTCCCAACTTCTGCGCCGTCGCCACCGCCGCCGCCACCGCCCGCTCTGCCGGATCGAATCCCACCGATTCCCAGCCCTGCTGCGCCAGCCAGATCGCATTCCGCCCTTGCCCCATCCCCACATCCAGCGCTTTCCCCGGCTTGCGCCCCTTCACCATCTCCACCAGAAACGCGTTCGGTTCCACATTGAACGCCGGCTTCGGCGCCGTCAGTATCCGATTCCACCGCTCTACCTCCATCCGCGAGCCTTGCTTGCGAATGAGTTCAATCTGCGCCTCGACCGTTTGTTCATCGAGGCCCTTCCCCCGCAGATGCTCGCGGTACCGCGCCAGCGGCTCCGCTTCTTTCTGTACCGCCACCGGCTGCGTCGTGATCCATCGCCGGTACTGCTCGTAAACCTCTTGCTGGCCGAAAACAGCGCCAACAACCAGAATTGCGGAAAGCCATGCGCGAAGAAGCATGGCTGCTAGAATAGCCTACCCCTGCGGGGCCGTCCATCCTGGCAAATGCCCGCTCATAAACTTGCCCAGATCTTCAGACCCCATCCGCAGCCCCACGAAAAACTGCCCGAACCCCGCAAACACCGCGCTCACTTCATCGAAGCGCATCTCGTAAATCAGCTTCTTGAACACCAGCGGCTCATCCGCAAACAGATCCACTCCCCACTCCCAATCGTCGAACCCGATCGACCCCGAAATAATCTGCCGCACCTTCCCCGCATACCGCCGCCCCACCATCCCATGCTCATGCATCATCCGCCCCCGATTCCCAATCGGCTCCGAATACCAGTTCTTGTGCTCCCCGCGCCGCCGGTCCATCGGATAAAAACATACGTACCGGTTTGCCGGAATCTCCGGAAACAATCGCGGAGCCATCGCCTCCCGCTGCCGCTGCAGCACTTCCTCGATCCCCTTGTCCCACTCCTCCGTAAACGGCGGAATCCCCTTCTCCGCCAGCGATTGATACGTCTTCGCCGACGATTCGTACAGCCCCAACTCCACCACCGACACATACGACGACGTGTGCTCCAGATACTCGTTCCACCGCAGCCGCGTCATCGCCATCTGCGCCGCCGCCAGTTCCTCGAAGTTCTTCCGGAAGTGGATCAGCATCAGATCGCCCTTGTGCCCCAGCATCGCAAACGCCGCGCTCGATTTCCCATCCCCCAGCGCCGCCGACGCCTCGTCCAGAATCGACGCCTGTTCGGCCGCCGCCAGCGCGCGCCACGCGCTCCATCTCACACGAACCATCTGGTGCAGCACCGCTGCGCCTTCCAGTGTCAAAGGTACGGCAGGAAGTTGGAAGCTCACTCCCTCATCATGCCAGATCCCCCGCCGCAAGATCACCCACACCCCCGTTTTCACACTGCAAAAACTGCAACCGTTGACATAGCCATAGAGTAGGAATATCGTCTAGTGATGGAGTTTTCTGGAAACTCCTATTTGTAGAGGGGGTATCGAATCAACATGGTCAGCCGTTTCACATGGCTATTGTGTATCCTTTCCCTGGCGCTGTTCGGCCAGGGCGAGCGTGGAACTTTTAACGGCACTGTCTCCGATCCGTCCGGAGCAGTCATTCCCGGGGCAACTGTAAAGGCCCTCAACTTGGCAACGAACATCGAAACGCCCGTCGAAACAACTTCCGCCGGCGTCTTCCGCATGCCGTACCTGATCCCCGGCACCTATCGCTTGACCGCCAGCGCCGCCGGTTTCAAAACCTCTGTCCGCGACAACGTCATCCTCGCCGTCGCCCAGACCTTGACCGTCGATTTCACCATGGAAGTCGGCGCCGTCTCCGATCAGGTCACCGTCTCCAGCGATCCGCCGCTCCTCGAAACCGGCACCGCCGAAATCGGCAGCTACGTCTCCAAGAAGGAATTCGATACCTGGCCCATCACCGTCGGCGACGGACGCCGCCAGATCCAGCAGTTCATCTTCACCTCCCTCCCCGGCACCGTCGGCGGCACCTTCCAGGGCTCCATCAACGGCGGCCAGAACTACTCCCACGAAATCCTCGTCGACGGTATCCCGCTCGGCCGCATGGATCTCCAGGGCGGCAGCAACAACGAGTTCAGCCCCACCGCCGAAGCCATCAGCGAAATGAAAATGCAGACCGGCGTCACCAGCGCCCAGTACAGCGGTGGCCAGACTGCCGTCGCCAACTTCGCCACCAAGAGCGGCACCAATCAGCTTCACGGCAGCGCCTACTACTACGTCCAGAACGACGCCTTCCGCGCCAATAGCTGGAACAACAACGCCGCCAGCGTCAAGCGCCAGCCCTTCCGCCAGCACAACTACGGCCAGTCCGTCGGCGGCCCCGTGCTCATCCCCAAAATCTACAACGGCAAGAATCGGACGTTCTTCTTCCAGAACTTCGAACGCACCAAGGTCCGCGACTTCCAGTCCACCGCCTTCAGCACCCTCCCCATGCCCGATTTCAAACAGGGCAACTTCTCCCGTCTCTTCAACTCCGCCTTCACCGGCAACGCCCGCTCCGGAAGCACCGCGGGCAACGACGCCCTCGGGAACCCCGTCCGCTTCGGCGCCATCTACGATCCGCTCTCCATGGCCGCCGCTCCCAACGGCTCCGGCGTCCGCACCCCATTTGCCGGCAACGTCATCCCCCGCGCACGTTTCAGCCCTGTCGCCACCAAGATCCTCGAAGTCGGCATCGATGACCCGGCCTTCGACACGATGCTCAACAACATCCCCAACCTCGGCGCCTGCTGCCCCTTCTTCGACGAGAAGATGCTGCTCCTCCGCGGCGATCACAACTTCAATAGCTCGCACAAAATGTACGCCATGTTCAGCCGCAACTTCCGCGAGCGCAATAACTCGCCCGGCGGCCGCTGGGGCATCCCTCCCGGCTCCCCCACCAACGTCTATCAGCTTCAGAACACCCCCGGCACCATGGGCCGCCTCGCCTATGACTGGACCGTCAAGCCGAACCTCCTGAACCACTTCGCCGCCGGCTACAACCGCTTCGGCAACCTCAACGAAAGCGTCTACGTCGATCAGGATTGGCCCGCCAAGGTCGGCGTCACCAACGTCCCCGGCACCCACTTCCCCCGCCTTAACTTCAGCGGCCAGCCCTTCCAGGGCGGCGGCATCGGCGCCGGCGGCCAGCTCGGCTCCAGCAGCCGCGGCGGTTCCTTCAACGGCTCCACCATCGTCACCAACGACATGACCCTCATCAGCGGTAAGCACAACTTCCGCTTCGGTGTCGATCATCGCCGCTACTACCAGAACAACCGCGTCAAATCCGGTTCCGGCGATTTCAACTTCACCCCCACCCAGACCGCTCAGGTCGGCTTCCTCAACGAAACCGGCCACTCCTTCGCCAGCTTCCTCCTCGGAGCCTACGGCAGCACCAGCCGCGGCATCGCCGGCTCCTACTTCGGCCAGCGCTGGCGCAGCACCGGCTTCTACCTCCAGGATGACTTCAAGGTCAACCGCAAGCTCACCCTCAACCTCGGCCTCCGCTGGGAAATCATCGGCGGACTCATGGAAGTCGCCGGCCGTATGTCCGGCTTGAGCCTCACCGCCCCGAACCCCGCCGCCGGCGGCCGTCTCGGCGCTCTCGTCTTCGTCGATGACCTCGGCCGCAAGAGCTTCATGGATACCTACTGGAAACAGTTCTCCCCGAAGTTCGGCTTCGCCTATGCCGTCAACGACAAGCTCGTCATGCGCGGAGGCTACGGCATCAACAACACCCCGACGGTGAATAACTTCACCTTCCCCGGCACTTTCGGCTTCAACACCAACATCAACGTCAACTCCGGCAACACCGCCCTGCGCTTCGCCGAAGATCCACTCGGATTCATCCACAATCCCTATCCGAGCTTCAACGGCACCCTTCCCGACCGCCGGCCCAACGCCGCCAACGGACAGGGCATCGAGTTCCAATCCACCGACTCCGGACGCCTGCCCTACGTGCAGAACTGGAACTTCGGCTTCCAGTATCAGCTCCCCGCCGCCACCGTCCTCGAAGTCAACTACATCGGCAACAAAGGCACCCGCCTCATCGCCAAGGGCTTCGATCAGATGAACGCGATTACCTTCGCCGACATCGAGCGCTACGGCGACCTCCTGCCTCGTCCCTGGAACGCGTCCAGCCCCATTCCGCAACCGTTCCCGGGCTTCGCCGGCACCAACCTCCAGGCCCTGCGGCCTCTCCCGCAGTTCACCGGAATCAGCCAGCCGTTCCCCAACTTCGGCCATTCCAACTACCACGCCTTCCAGCTCCAGGCCACCCGCCACTTCAAGGGCGGCGTCTCCATCCTGGGCGCCTACACGTTCTCTAAGGCCATCGGACTCACCGACAACGTCATCGACGGCGAAACCCCTGCCGATCAGCAGAACCGCCGCCTCGAACGTTCCATCACCAACTTCCACTATCCCCAGTTCTTCAAAGCCACCTGGATCTATGAACTCCCCATCGGTCCCGGCAAAGCCATCAATGTCAGCGGTCTCGCCGCTACCCTGATCGGCGGCTGGCAGATCACCGGCAACCACCAGATCCGCTCCGGCAACCCCGTGGCCATCGGCACCGGCGGCATCAACAACCCGCTCGGCACCGCCCGCCCCGACCTCGTCGCCGGCGCCCAGATCCTCACCAATCAGGCCCCGGTCATCAACTTCCGCGGCATCAACGGCGGCTCCACCTACCTCAACCGCGATGCGTTCGCCAATCCTCCGGTCTTCGCCGGCGGCCAGAACGTCGTCCAGCGGCTCGGCACCGTCGGCCCCTATCTGCCCAATATCCGCGACCGCCACTTTATCAACGAAGATCTTGGCCTCTTCAAGAACTTCAAGATCAAAGAACAGGCCGGTATCGAATTGCGCGGCACCTTCCTCAACCCCTTCAACCGGCACGGAATCGGCGGCTTGGTCACCGCGATCAACAACCCCTTCTTCGGCCAGTTCACCGGACAGCAGCGCGGGCCCCGCAACATCGAGCTCGCCATGCGTGTTACGTTCTAAGTTGCTATGTGGTGGCAGCCTGACGATTGTTCACGAGCAGTAGAACGCGCGCAGGCTGCCTACAACGAAAAAAAGTATGAAAGGGCGGCTTCGGATTTCGAAGCCGCCCTTTCTTCTTGCCCCAACAAAGATCCCATCTTCATGGCTCTCGGACAGGCCCAACTCATGTCCCGCCAGTTCGCCGCCTCCGTCCGCAGCTTCTCCAACGTCTCCAACAACCCCATGGCCCGCAAGCTCGCCGCCGACGCCTTATACCTCAGCGGCAAGGATACCGAAGCCGAGGAAATGCTCAAATCCGCCCTCGCCCTCGATCCCCAACACGAACCTTCCATCTACGCCCTCGGCCGCATGTACTACCAGAGCAGCCGCTACCCCGAAGCCGTCGAACAGTTCCAAAAGGTGCTCCGCCGCGACCCCAAATCCTTCCGCGCCCACGACAACCTCGGCCTTGTCTACGACGCCATGCATCAGGATTCCCTCGCCCTCAAACACTTCTTCGCCGCCCTCGACCTCGTCATCAAAGACCACCCCGAATACGATTGGGCCCACGCCAACCTCGCCGACTTCTTCCTCAAACGCAACGAGTTCGAAAAAGCCTTCCAACTCGCCGCCGAAGCCGCCAAACGCAACCCCGCCTCCGCCCGCAACTTCTTCCTCACCGGCAAAGCCCTCGCCCAGATGAACAAGGACGGCATCGCCCTCAAATGGCTCCGCCAGTCCGTCGTCCTCGACCCCGATTACGGAGCAGCCCACTACTTCCTCGCCCAGGTCCTCCGCCGCAACGGCAAATCCGAAGAAGCCGCCAAACACTTCGATATCTTCAAAAAGGTCAACGTCAACGTCCGCACCCGCCGCTAAGCCCGCACCCCAGACCAGAAATGCCGCAGTTGTAGCGCATCCCCATACGCCGGACCCGCCGCCGTCACCACCCCCGTAAACTCCCGCACCCGTACCGTCACTGCCTCCGCATTATCGCTCGGAGCCCACAGAAACACCGCGCATTCCGCCTCGTTATGCCCGCTGAAATCCACCGTCAGCGGCGGCATCGGCAGCCCGATCCAGTCCCCCAGCCACGAAGCCACCTTCCCATCCACCAGGTAATGCCACAGATCGTTCCCCCACAGCGGCTTCACCCCCAGCAGCACCTTCCCCCCGCGAATCTGAAATTGCCCCTGATAGTACACCCCCGCCGCCCTGCGCGGATTCGCAAAACGCGCCAAAATCTGCGCCCCCGGCGGAATCGTGAACGTATCCCCCCGTTGACTCGCCCCCAGCAGCTCAAACCCGCTCCGCTTCCCCCGCGACGTGTGAATCAGCTTCGTCACATCCATCGGCGCCGGATGCTTCGGCGCCATCCGGATCGGCACACCCAGCATATCCGCCAGCGCCAACGTCTCTTCCGAATACGCGCTCCGGTCGAACTCCTCGCACCGCATGCAGTCGTTCGGCATCTTCCCCCAATCGAACATCCCCTCCCGCAACTGCGCATACCCCGGACCCGACCACAGATCCTGAAACTCCTTCGCCTGATCCAAATCGTCCAAATGCCCCGATAAATGGCAACACGGACGCGTCCGGCCGTCCGCCTCCACAATCGACATCTTCCACGGCAAAAAGCAGTACGGTATCTTCACCTGATGCGGCCGCAACGCCCGCGCCTGCCGCACCAACGCCCCAATCTCGCTATCCATCGTCTCCACCCGAACCGCCGCCGGACGCGACCCCGCCGGCCTTGCCGCCGCCGGCCGGAACCCTTCCCGGCCTTCCAGCCCCGCCGGATAATACCGGAACTCCACGCCCTTCACACTCTCTAAAATCGAGGCCAGTTCGTGAATCTTCAGCACCGGCAGCGGATTCTCCTTCAGCATCTGGAACATCGTCGGCTTGTCCAGCGCCTTCTCATCGTGCCGCGCCGCACCCGCAAAGTTCAGCGCATTCACGAAACTCATCCCCCGGCTTTCCGCCGCCCGCCGGGCCGCCTCCACGCACCCCATCATGTGCTCCCGGTCCCCCGCCCGCACTTGTATGAACTCGTGCACCGCGTGAAACACCTCCAGCGAATGACAGATGACTTCGTTTACGCCCGCCTCCGCCAGCTTCTCCATCAGCGCCGGCAGCTCGTCGTAATTCATCCGCGAAACCGTGACTTTCGTATAAATCATCGCCTGCGGAGCCTTCGCCCGCAGATCGCGCAGCGATTGCAACACGTGCGCCAGCGGAGCCACCGGCCGCAACGCCCGCATCGTCTCCTCCGTCGCCCCATCCACGCTGATCCCGATCCGGTAAAACTTCTCCCACGGCAAATCGGCCTTCTCCAGAATCGTGCCGTTCGTCAGCATGTCCACCTTCACCCCATGCCGGTACGCTTCATTGATCAACACCGGCAGCGTCGATGACATCGTCGGCTCCCCCGTCCCGATCGGATACATATAATCCGTGTACGGAAACGCCTCCGCCAGCACTTCCACATAATCCCGCCGCAATTCCGTATGATGGAAATCTTTCGTAATCCCGTGCCGGCATCCCCGGCACCGCAGATTGCATTCATTCGTCGGATCCAGCTCCACTCGCAACGGATAGCTCGCCAGCCGGGTCCGCCCCAAAAGAATCTCCAGATCGTTCAACAGCAGATTCTTCCGCTTCAGCTCCGCATACTCGCCGGCGCTCAGCAGGGGAGCAGCCGTAGGACCCTCCGCCGCAATCGCCTCTCTCCGCTCCTTCTTCAAATGAAAGTGGCAATACGTCCCCAACCGCCCCGCCGCATGAAACAACGTATCGAGCGACGCCGCCCACCTCTCCATCTCATCCGCCGTCACCGCCGCGTCTTCCGGCAACTCCGTGTGGTGCGCCCCCCGAGCCGGCGGAACACCCGCCCCCGTATCCCCCCACCGTTCCGCTTCCCGCAAAATCCCATCGAGAAACGCCATCAGCGCGGCGCCCTCCGCAACCTCCGCCGCCAGCGGAGCAAACACCCGGTGCACTTTCCGCACCGTCGGAATCAGTTCCAGGCGCGTATTCACGCCCCAATCGAAATACCGCACCGTATCGCTACACTTCTGCTCGGCAATGGGGAGAGTATTCACAATTCTCGGATTATACCAATCCCCCCACAACCTATACTTCCACGTGCGGAATCAGCTCCACCACCATCCTCATCCGCATTCATCCCAACCCCCGCCACCCCAACCCACACACCCGCGCCCCAAACCATCCCCACCATTCTCATCCGCGTTCATCCCATTCATCCGTGGCCCAAAAAGAGGGGGCCCATAAGCCCCCCCTTCCACCCGTACAACCTTACAGCATCCTACTCGCCGTCTGTTCCAGCATCGCCGCCCGCTTCGCTATCCCTTCCGCATGCGCCCGGATCAGGCTCCGCTTCTTCTGCACATCGTCCTTCGTCACCAGGTCCTTCTTGTAGCTCGTGAAAATGTTCAGCAGTTCCACCTTCGTCTTCACCAGCTCCCAGTTCTGCTTCTGCGCTGGAGTCAGCTCCGGATTCGATGCCTCCACCGCCGCCACCAGTTCCCGCAGCTTCCCCACGCTTTCTTCCACCGTCGCCAGCTTCTGCTCCAGCAGTTGCTTGTCCACCTGCTTGTTCTTCAGTTGCTGGCTCATCGTCTGCGCTTCCTTCTGCAGCGAACGCGCATGATTCGCCAGTTCGCTCAGCGCCCCCGGCATGTTGTGATAGCCAAATCCGCTTGTCGCAAACAACGCGGACAGAATAATCGTGTGAAGCGATTTCATTTTCTTTCTCCTCAGGGTCTTTTCTTTGGGATTCTTTTTCAGCCCAGCGCCTGCCGCGCTGACACTCTCAGAATAGGAGATCGTGCTTCCATCGACAATGAGAAAGATTCGCATGTACGCATCGGTTTTCTCGATGAGTCCGGATCGGGATATGATGTCCTACAATGCGCTTCCTCCTCTTCCTCATCCCCGCACTCGCCGCCGCCCAGCGCCCTGTCGAATACACCATCCAGCGCGCCTCCTCCCCCATCTCCATCGACGCCTCCCTCGATGAGCCCGCCTGGCGCAACGCCACCCCCACCGGCGAGTTCGTCTTCAACTGGCATGAGTCCGGCGACAAAGAACCCACCGAAGCCAGGCTCCTCTGGGACGACGACAACCTCTACGTCTCCTGGCGCTGCTCCGACCGCCATATCTCCGCCTTCGAAACCAAACGCCACGGCCCCGTATCGAAGGACGATTGCGTCGAGATCTTCCTCAGCCCCAATCCCTCCGCCCCGCGCAATTACTACACCTTCGAGATCAACGCCATCGGCACGATGCTCAACCGCTGCCGCACCTCCTGGTGGACCGGCCCTCCCACCTGGGAACCCGACGGCGTCCGCTACCGCACCACCTTCCACGGCCTCGCCCGCAAAGACGAATCCCCCGGCGACAAGGAATGGATCGTCGAACTCGCCATCCCCCTCAAAAATTTCGCCCGCGACGCCGCCCACATCCCTCCCCGCCCCGGCGACGAATGGCGTCTCAACCTCATGCGCACCGGAGGCAAGACCAACATGCAGCACAGCACTTGGTCCCCCATCCCGCCTTCGTCTCAAAAATCGTTCCACACCCCCGAAAACTTCGGCAAAGTCGTCTTCGCCGCCCAACCCAATCCCCTCCAGGGAGCCGCCGAAGGACGAGCCATCTACAACCGCTCCTGCACCATGTGCCACGGCCTCGACGGCGCCGCCGGAGACCGCGCCCCCGCCCTCGGAGCGCAGCGCCGCTACTTCCGCCGTACCGAAACCGAACTCCACGACGCCATCCGCAATGGCATCAAAGGCACCGGCATGCCTGGCTCCCCCATGCCCGACGCCGACATCCGCAAAATCATCGCCTTCCTCTTCAGCATTCGCGCCACCGCCGTCGACCTCCCCCCCGAGGGCAACCCCGAAGCCGGCCGCGCTATCTTCCATGCCAAAGCCCAATGCGCCGCCTGCCATATGATCCGCGGCCACGGCGGCTTGCTCGGCCCCGATCTCTCGAACATCGGAGCCGAACGCCGCCTCGAAGAACTCCGCCACGCCCTCACCCTCCCACGCCCCACTCCCGCGCGCGGCTTCCAGCCCGTCACCCTTCGCACCAAAGCCGGAGCATCCATCCGCGGAGTCGTCAAAAACGAGAACAACTTCTCCCTCCAAATCCTCGGCGGCGACAATAAACTCCACCTCCTCCTCCGCGACGAAATAGCCTCCATCAACTACGGCGCTAAATCCCTCATGCCCTCCGATTGGAATAAAAAATTGACCCCAGACGAACTCCGCGACCTACTCGCCTTCCTCAGCCGCCAGTCCCGAAGGAGCTCCCGATGAAACTCCCCGCACTCCTCGCCGCAGCCCTCGTCCTCCACGCCCAGGTCTCTTACCAGGACTTGAAAAACGCCGGCCCCGCCAACTGGCTCCACTACAACGGCCAGTATCACTCCCAGCGCCACAGCCTGCTCAAGCAGGTGAACACCGCCAACGTGAAAAACCTCGCCGCCCAGTGGATCTACCACCTCCGCGGCGCCGAACGCCTCGAAAGCGTCCCCATCGTAGTCAACGGCGTCATGTACGTCTCCCAGCCCAACGAAGTCCATGCCCTCGATGCCCGCACCGGCCGCCTCATCTGGCAATGGAACCGCGAGCCCGCACTCCAGAACGGCCCCAACCGCGGCGTCGCCGTCTACGCCAACAAAGTCTACATCGGCACCCCCGATGCCCACCTCGTCGCCCTCGATGCCCGCACTGGCAGCATGCTCTGGGACGCCAAAATCGCCGAAGCTAGCGATGGCTATTGGTCCCCCGCCGCCCCCATGGTCATCAAAGACAAAGTCATCATGGGCATCGCGCCCAGCGATCACGGACTCAACGGCTGGCTCGATGCCTACCACGCCGAAACCGGCGAACGCCTCTGGCGTTGGCACACCATCCCCAAGCCCGGCGAGCCCGGCAATGAAACCTGGGCCGGCGATTCCTGGAAAACCGGCGGCGGCGGCACCTGGCTCACCGGCAGCTACGACCCCGAACTCAATTTCCTCTACTGGGGCACCGGCAACCCCGCCCCCGACTTCGACGGCGACGTCCGCAAAGGCGACAACCTCTACACCGAATCCATGGTCGCCATCGATGCCGATACCGGCAAAATGAAATGGTATTTCCAGTTCACCCCCTGGGATGTCCACGATTGGGATGGCGTCGAAATCCCCATCCTCGTCGACGCCCCCTTCCGCGGCCGCATGCGCAAACTCCTCGCCCAGGCCAACCGCAACGGCTACTACTACCTCCTCGATCGCGTCACCGGCGAATTCCTCCTCGGCACTCCCTTCGTCAAACAGTTGAATTGGGCCAGCGGACTCACCGAAAAGGGCCGCCCCATTCGCGTCCCCGGCGTCATCCCCAGCCTCAAAGGAACCAAAACCTGCCCCGCCACGTCCGGAGCCACCAACTGGATGAGCCCCGCCTACTCCCCCGATACCGGCTACTTCTATGTCATCGCCCAGGAAGGCTGCGGCATCAATACCAAAGCCCGCGACACCTGGCGCCCCGGCGGTCATCCCTACATGGCCACCGGCTACATCGAAAGCCCCGAAGAACCCTGGCAAATGTACGTCCGCGCCCTCGACTACACCACCGGAAAACTCGTCTGGGAGTACAAGCAGATCAACTCCCGCCGCTACGGAGCTGGCATCCTCTCCACCGCCGGCGGCCTTCTCTTCGTCGGCGACGATCAGGGATCCCTCACCGCCCTCGACGCCAAAGCCGGCCGCGCCCTTTGGCACTTCAATACCGGCCAGCAGATCACCGCTCAGCCCATCGCCTACCAGCTCGGAGCCAAACAGTACATCGCCATCGCCGCCGGCTCCAATGTCGTATCCTTCGCCCTGCCCTGACAAACTCCCGTCACAACAATCAAAAATATCGCCATTCCCCACAAATCACACTCTTTATCCGTAAATCGCCGCCTCCGCGCACCCGCGCACCCGCTCCCCCCATGAAACACTCGGAACCGGAGGCAATACCCCATCATGCAACCCCAGCTTTCCCCAGAGAAACTTTCCCGTTCCGAACAGGCCCGCATCAACGGAGCCAAAAGCCATGGCCCCGTCACTGCCGAAGGTAAGGAACGCTCCAGCCTCAATGCCGTCAAACACGGAGTCTTCTCCGCCCATGTCCTCCTCCGCGGCGAGTCCCAGGAGGATTACTGGAACCTCCTCCACTCCTACCGCGATCTGTACAAACCCACAGACATCATCGAAAACGGCCTCATCCAGGATCTCGCCGACGCCCGCTGGCGCATCGACCGCATGAAACGCCAGGAAACACTCGAATGGAACCGCGCCACCTATGAAGCCACATACGGCAACGACGCCGCCGATTATCCCGCCGACGCCCGTCACGCCATGGGCCACCGCCAAAGCTGCACCCGCAAAGGCAATCCCCTCGAAACCTGCCGCCGCGCCGAAGCCCGCTACCGCCGCGACTTCGACCGCGCCCTCAAAGCTTTGCAGCAACACCGCAAACAAAAATCGCAAAACGAACCCGAGCCTCAGCCGGTCCAGCCGCAACCCGAACCGGCATCAGCTCCTCAGGATCCCGAAATCTACGAAAACGAACCCAGCGGAATCACCCCCCTCGCCTCCGAACATGACCCGCTCCCCAACGATGGCACGCACGACGAAGAGGTCATGACCCTCGCCGAGCTCATCCGGAGGTCCATACGCTCTTAATTCCCCGAAAATCCGCCGCGAATTCGCAACCCGCCGCGCTACTTACGCCCTACGTGTATCCCCCCGTTGCGAGTCGCCAGCCGCACCGGAGCCCCGCCCGAGCCCATCGTCCCTCGATAGCTCCGCGCTTCTTTATCCACCGTCGCTCCGGCCACATGTACCCGCCCGTTCACCGTGCTCACATCCAGTTGCGCCGAATACGCCGAAGGCACATCCAGATGCACTCCCCCGTTCATCGTCTGCACATCGAACTCGCTCCCCTCCCAGCGCGTCCCCTCCAGCTCCGCATGCACTCCGCCGTTCTTCGTCTCTCCCTTCACCCGTCCGCCCAGCCGCGTCAAATGCACGCCCCCGTTCGTCGTCGCGAAACTCAAGTCCCCCTGCAAATCGCTCAGCGATACTCCACCGTTGAACGCCTTCACTTCCACGTCCGTACGGTGCGGCACGAACACTTCAAACGTCACACCCCAGCTCTGCTTGCCTTCCGTCGCCGGACCCGTCGCGCTCACGCTGCCCCCTCCGCTCACTACGCGCACCTGCGATGCCAGCGCCTTCGCCTCCGCCTCGCTCTGCGCCCAGGCCTGCACCTGCGCCCGCACCAGAACATCGTTCCGGCTCCATCCCTTCACACTGACTCCGCCGTTCTTTCCAGGATCCACCGACATCCGGCCGGTCGCCGGAACCGTTTCCTCCCGCATCTCGCAGGACTGCTGCCGCCGCCCGTCGCCCCGCTCCTCGCACTTCAGTTGCCGCGCTTGGTTGTCCCGCATCTGGCCAAAGGCAACCATGGCCGAAACAAAAATCGTCAGTGTTCGTTTCATGACCCCTATTACGCTGGAACCGCGGAAAGGTTTCTCCGAAATCTCGCCGCCCATCTCCTCCCAGGGCTAAACGCTACAATTCTTGGTATGCGGTCTCTCATAATCGGTTTGTTGATCGCCACCTCTCTGTACGCCCAGAAGAAACCCTTCACCGTGCAGGCCATGCTGCAACTGAAGCGTGTCAGCGAACCGCAACTTTCCCCCGACGGCAAGCTCGTCGCTTTTACCGTCATGACCATCGATCTGGACAAAAACACCAAGCCGCGCCACATCTTCACCGTCCCCCTCGACGGCGGCGAGCCCCGCCAGATCACCCGCGACGGCACAGCCAATGAGCGTCCCCGCTGGTCCCCCGATTCCAAACAAATCGCCTTCATTTCCAACCGCGGCGGCTCGTCCCAAATCTGGATCGTGAACGCCGATGGCGCCGCCGCAAAGCAGGTCACCAACATCTCCACCGAAGCCTCCGGCGTCATGTTCACCCCCGATGGCAAGCAGCTTCTCTTCACCAGCGATGTCTACCCCGATTGCCCCGACGACGCCTGCAACAAAAAGAAGCTCGATGCCGAAGCCCAAAGCAAGGTCAAAGCCCGCCTCTACACTTCGCTCCTCTACCGCCATTGGACCGAGTTCGAAGGCGCGCGCCGCAAGCACCTCATGATCGTCCCCGTCGAAGGCGGCCCCGCCAAAGATCTCACCCCCGGCCCCCGCCACGTTCCTCCCTTCTCCCTCGGCGGACCCGACGATTACTCCGTCGCCCCCGATAGCAAGGAAGTCTGCTACGTCATGAACCCCGATGCCGAGGCAGCCACCAGCACCAACGCCGAACTCTTCGTCGTCCCCATCGAAGGCGGCGAATCCCGCAAAATCACCGTCAACACCGGCGCCGACAACTCCCCCCAATACTCTCCCGACGGCAAGTGGATCGCCTTCCGCTCCCAACAGCGCGCCGGCTATGAAAGCGACCGCTGGCGCCTCGCTGTCCTTGACCGTACCTCCGCCCGCGTCTCCATCCTCACCGAGAACCTCGACCGTCACGTCAACTCCTTCGCCTGGTCCACCGATTCCCGCCGCCTCTTCTTCGTCACCGAAGACCGCGGCCGCTCTTCCCTCCAGATGAGCCCCGTCACCGGTGGCGCCGCCCGTATCCTCATCAGCGCCCCAGGCCACCTCGACGACGTCCAGTTCTCCGCCGACGGCAAAACCATGGTCTACTCCGAAATGACCGGAGCCCGTCCCACCGAGATCTTCACCGTCGCCTCCACCGGCGGCAGCGCCAAAGCCCTCACCAAAATGAACGATGCCTTCCTCGCCGAACACGCCGTCACCCCGCTCGAAGACTTCTGGGTCACCGGCGCCGAGGACACAAAGGTCCACAGCTTCGTCGTCAAGCCCCCCAACTTCCGCCAAAATCAAAAGTACCCAGTTTTGTTTTTGATCCACGGCGGCCCCCAGGGCGCTTGGGGCGAGTCCTGGAGCTATCGCTGGAACCCCCAGGTCTTCGCCTCCGCCGGCTTCCTCGTCGTCATGCCCAACCCCCGCGGCTCCACCGGCTACGGCCAGAAATTCACCGACGACATCAACTCCGATTGGGGAGGCAAAGTCTATGACGACATCATGGCAGTCGTCGATCACGTCGCCGCTCTCCCCTACGCCGACCCCGACCGCATGGCCGCCGCCGGCGGCAGCTACGGCGGCTACATGGTCAACTGGATGCTCGGCCACACCAACCGCTTCAAGGCCTTCGTCTCCCATGCCGGAGTCTATGACCTCCGCAGCATGGCCGGCGAAACCGAAGAGCTCTGGTTCCCCATGTGGGAGTTCCGCGGCATGCCCTGGGACAACCCCGATGTCTACCAGCGCTGGTCCCCTTCCTACTACGTCAGCGAATTCAAAACCCCCACGCTCGTCATCCACGGCGAACTCGACTACCGTGTCCCCGTCGGCCAAGGCATGCAACTCTTCACCGGACTCCAGCTCAAAAAGGTCCCCTCCAAGATGTTGCTCTTCCCCGACGAAGGCCACTGGATCCTCAAACCCCAGAACTCCGTGCTCTGGTACAACCAATTCATTGAATGGGTAACCGAATGGACTCGAAAATCAAACTAGCGCTTTCCCTCCTTCTCCTCGCGGGCAGCCTCTCCGCCCAGCAGAAGCTCCGCATCATCGCCATCGGAGCCCACCCCGACGATTGCGACATCAAGTTCGCCGGCACCGCCGCCAAGTTCGCCAAGGCGGGCCACATGGTCAAGTTCCTCTCCGTCACCAACGGCGACGCCGGCCATCAGGGCGAAGGCGGAGGCATGCTCGCCAAGCGCCGCTATGCCGAAACCCAGGAGGCCATGCGCCGCAACGGCATCGCCGAATACGAAGTCCTCGACAACCACGACGGCGAACTCACCCCCAACCTCGAAGTCCGTAAGCAGATCATTCGAGCCATCCGCCGCTGGAACGCCGACATGGTCGTCGCCCCCCGCCCCAACGACTATCACCCCGACCACCGCTACACCGGAGTCCTCGTCCAGGACGCTGCCTACATGGTGGTCGTTCCCAACGTCACTCCCGACGTTCCCCCGCTGCGCAAGAACCCCATCTTCATGTACTATCAGGATCACTTCCAGAAGCCCTCGCCCTTCCGCCCCGATGTCGTCGTCAACATCGACGATGTCTGGGAGACCAAGGTCAATGCCCTCGATGCGCACACCTCGCAGTTCTATGAGTGGCTCCCCTGGGTCGACGGCAAACTCGAAGATGTCCCCAAGGACAAGGCCGCCCGCAAGGCCTATCTATCGAATGCCCGCACGCGTCCCCATCCGCCCGTCGTCCGTGCCGCCATCGAGAAGCGCTACGGCGCCGGCTCGGCCGGCCGCATCAAACGCGTCGAGACCTTTGAGCTCTGCGAATACGGCCGCCAGCCTTCGCTCGACGAGCTGAGCGCCATCTTCCCCAAATGAGCAACGAACGCCTCCGGCAGCTTCCCTCCGTCGACGCCATCGCCCAGCGCTTCCCGGAGGCGCCTCGTGCTGTCTTGATCGCCGAGATCCGCAAAGCCCTGGACCGCGCCCGTAAATCGCAAACCTTGCCCGACATCGAAGCCGAAGTCCGCCAGGCTCTCGATGCTCTCTCCAAACCATCGCTGCGCCGCGTCATCAACGCCACCGGCGTCGTACTGCACACCAACCTCGGCCGTGCTCCGCTCACTCCGCCCAAACCCATCGCAGGTTATTCCAACCTCGAATACGACCTCGCCACCGGCAAGCGCGGCAAGCGCGACACACACATCGCCCCCTGGATCGAACGCCTCACCGGCAAGCCCGGCATCGCCGTCAACAACAACGCCGCCGCCGTCTATCTCGTCCTCAATGAGCTCGCCGCCGGCCACGAAGTCATCGTCAGCCGCGGCCAGTTGGTCGAGATCGGCGACGGCTTCCGCATCCCCGACATCATGCGCAGCGCCGGCGTCACGCTCCGCGAGGTCGGCACGACCAACCGCACCTCCATCGACGACTTCCGCCACGCCATCGGCGATCGCACGCGATTGCTCATGATCGTACACCCCAGCAACTTCCGCATCGAGGGTTTCACCGCACAGCCCACACGTCAGGAGATCGCCGCCCTCGGCCGCGAACACGGCATCCCCGTCTACGAAGACCTCGGCAGCGGCTGCGTGCTCCCGCTCTTCGATGAGCCGCAAGTGAGGGACTCGCTCCGCGCCCGGATCAACGTCGTTAGCTTCAGCGCCGACAAACTGCTCGGCGGCCCGCAGGCAGGCATCGTCGCCGGCGATGCGGAACTCGTCACGCGCATCCGCCGCAACCCCATGTTCCGCGCCCTCCGCCTCGACAAGCTCATCCTCCAATCGCTCGAAGAGACTTTCCGCCTGCTTGCCTTCGAGCACTACGACGCCATCCCCGCACTGCGCATGATCCGCCTCAGCGCCGCCTCCGTCAAGGCCCGCGCCGAAGCGCTCCGCATCCCCGGCGCCGAGATCATCCCCGGCGAATCGGTCATCGGCGGAGGCTCCACCCCGCGGCACTCCTTGCCCACCTGGTTGATCTCACTGCCCGAGTCCCTCGAACCGAAGCTCCGCGCCGCCGACCCGCCCATCGTCGGCCGCATCGAAGACTCGCGCCTCCTGCTCGACCTCCGCACCGTCTTCCCCGAAGACGACGCCCTCATCAACGCCCACCTATTGTGAGCCGGTTTCTCTCCCGTCCGCATATGTAGGGTTGGACAACAGAAACCCATGAAACGACTCTGCCTGCTCATCCCGCTGCTGGCCTCAATCGCCGCCGCCGACCCTCTCGTGTTCAGTGAAGTCAGCATCTTCACCACCATCACCGCCGATAACTCAATTCCACCTACCAGCCATTACGGCTACCTGCCCATCGGGAGCCCCATCGAGGTCGAGGTCTTCGGCTCCATCCCCGCCTGGGGCAAGTTCACGGTGGAGCGCAACAACCCGCACTCCACTTCCTTCATGTCCGCCATGGGCAATGCCGGCGGGCAGATGGGCGTCGGCGTCAGCGGCCTGCGCTTTGTCGGCGGGAGCTTTGCCAACTCTCCCCTCGCCGTGGCCCTGGTGGAATGGAGCGTCACCAATACCGGCACGGTCGCCATCCCCATCGAAATGGACTACAAGATCCCGCAGATGGAGTTGTGGGTCACCCGCTTCAGCGCCTTCTCCAACGCCTACGGGGAAGCCCGTCTCGAAGCCACACAGTATCTCGCCGACGGCAGCGAACTGGCCTCCTGGAAGCCCTTCTCTTACTGGGCGCGCCTCTACTACTATCGCGACAACGGCGACGCCGGCCTTGAGGAATCCGAAGACATCAAGCGCTTCGAACCCGAAGCCATCACCGACAGCATCACCTACGAGAAGGTCACCTACCCGATCATCGAAGGTTACGCTCCGCTCGGAGTCCTCGAGCCCGGCGAAAGGATCGCCCTTTCCTACCGGCTCCTGTCTTATGTGTATTCGAGCGCCGAAGCCGGAGGCCAGGCTTTCGTTGGCGATCCCTTCCACATCACCTACGATGGCTTTCCCTTGCAGGTGAGGGCCGCCGCCGCAACCGGCGATGTCCCCGAACCCGCCACGGCAGGTCTTGCCGCCGCCGCGCTCGCCCTCTTGCTCGCCGGACGCAAGCGCCGTTCACAAGCCTGATCAATATCCCGAGCGCACACAATCAAAGCAGCTTACCTTTCTTCGGATCCCGCTCCCGCCGCTGCTGCGCAATCTCCCCGTGCCACACTCAGTAGCGGAGGTGGCTGCCGTGACCGCATGCGTCGCTCACAAGCACAGGGCCACATCAACCAAGCCGTGCTGCACAGGCTTCATTCCTCGGGCGCCGCGGCTAGAGCGGAAGCGCGTCGGGGAGGGGCCGAGGGGAGCGTCGCGAGTGGCGAG
>JAEUQG010000591.1 GCA_016789755.1 Bryobacterales bacterium | reverse complement strand
GAGCCGTTAGCTGGCTCAGCGCCGCCGCACCCGCATCCGTAATCGCCGTACCCATCAGGTTCAGCTTCTTCAAGCCCCGCAGCCCCGCCAGGTATGGCAGCGCCGCATCGGTGACCGCCGTTCCGTGCAAATCGAGTTCTTCGAGCAGCGGCATGTTGCGCAGCACCGCCATTGCCGCATCCGTAATCGCCGTGTCCCCAATGCGAAGCCGCCGCATCTCCCGCATGCCGCTCATTTGGCGCATCCCATCGTCGTCGATCGGACAAAGCGTGCAATCGAAGTGGCGAAGCTTCACAAACGGCGCAAGCGTGTGGCCCTTCACTGCGGATTGGCTCAGCACCAACTCACGCAGGTTCGCCAGAGACTTGATCTCCGCTAGCCCCGTGTCTTTGAAACGGATGCTGTCCAGAAAGTGATAGCTGAATGTCAGCGTTTCCAGACTCTCGACAGAAGCGAGATACTTCAGATCGCGGCTCCCATCGCGTCCCCCATCGGCATTGCGGTTCCACAGCGGCCCGGGAAGATGGAGTTGCTTAAGCTGACGAAGCCCCGTGAAACGCTCAAGATCCGGCGGATCGACATTGACCCCAACCCAGTCCACAGCCTCCAGCGCGATGCCGCCTTCCGGTAACTGCGCGATGTCCGTGAGATACGCCGTGGACCCCGTGACACGCACACGTCCCCCCATCAGCAGCGTCCATTCCGCCAGCTTGCGGTCGCCCGGCTGCGCCCCCAGCACGCCGGAGCAAAGCAGCACGATGGACACGGCCCGGAAGATTCGCATGGCTATTCGTTGGTAGTCCAAAGGCGCAAAGCGATGGCAACGCGGCGCGTTTGCCTCCCTGCGCCCATTAGGGACAGTGTATCCGGTTCGCGGATCTTCTGCTCCGCCGTGAACAGCCTATGCGCCGCGTTTCCGCCACGCCAACCCAGCCAACCCCGCCCCCATCAGCCACATCGTCGCCGGTTCAGGGACATCGCCATTACCGCCGCCATTGCCGCCGCCCCCGCCACCGCCGCCCGTGCGCTCAAACGTCAGGTTGACGCTGCCGGAATTGGTCCCTGCTCCAGCAATGTAGAGAAAGCTGAACGAGTGCCCGCCCGAGTCCAACACGATATTGCTGATCGACGTCCCGCTGCCGCTTACTGCCCCTGCCGCCACGTTCGTGATCACTCCGTCCACCAGCGAAACTCTGAACGTGCGTTGGAGCTGAGCCGTGAAAATCAGACTCATCGAAAAGTCCAGCAAATCGATCGACTCGCCGGAAAATAGAAAACTGCCGCCGATGTTCGTGCCGTTCCCCGCCGCGAACTCAACGCCGGGATGCACCACCGTAACGGTGTCGGAGTGGGTTACCGTATTGCCGAACAGCACCTCCACCGTCACGGAGTCCCCAATCAACCCTGCATGCGCCGTCGCCGCCGAAAGCATCGCCAGGCACATGGCGACAACATGTTTTCCTTTCATCCTGTAATCCTCCTTCGAAAATTGCACTCGATTTCGACCCGGCCACCTACGCAGGCATGGCCCCCGTGAGACTGATCATGAAGTTCACCCGCAGCGCCGGCTGATCGTTCGGATGCCCGTTGGCAGGCTGCCCAGGCGTGGGGTCCAACGACTCCGCGGCCAGAGCCACCAGCGGCGTCGCGTTCGGCGCAGTATACGTGAGCGCCCCCGCCAGATCGCCGTTGTTCGGTTGCGCCGGCGGCGACTGCGCGCCAAGCAGCGCATGCGAATGCGCCGGTAGTTCCGCTACCGTTAACGTCACGGTGTCCGACCCGCCGCTCTCCCCCACCGTCCGCATCGTCAGACCCGGACCCTGCCCGCTCCCGATCGGTATGCGGCCCGTCATGTCCGGCAAAGCGAAGGTGCCGCCGCTCCCTCCATACGTGTATCCGATGAGGCTGAACAAGTCCGCATAAGCGCTCACCGCCACCAGCGACCCGTCGCACAAGGCCCACCCTTCCGGCAACGCGTCGCTCGCGCCGGCATAAATCTGTATTTCACCGATGTAGGGCATGATTGTCTTCCTCCTAGGATCGGGCCGGATACACGCCCTGGAAACAGATGCAGTAGTTGAGAGCGAGAAACGGCATCATGTTGTCGTGGCCCGCGCCCTCCCCGGTCACGCCGATAGCGCTCCCATCGAGCGTGGCATCGAGCGAACTCGGCAGATTGAAGATGGCCGCCTCCGACGCAAGCATGTTGCCGCTCGGGTCGCCCGTCGTCGGCGCCCCCGTCACGGATTCCGGTGCATGTGAATGCGCGGGCATCGCCGCAATCGCCAGACTCACCGTTTCCGTCCCCCCGCGCTCCCCCATTGTGTACGGCGAAAGATCGCTCCCTTGCCCCACTCCGATCGGAACCCGGCCGCGCAGGTCCGGCACATTGAAACTCGTCGCTCCGTCACCGCCGAACGTCGGGCCGATCAACCCGTACAAGGCAGCATAGGCGGGAATCGGCAGCGATCGCCCGTCGCAGGGCAGCCAGCCCGAGGGAGTCGCGCCCCAGGGAAATGCCCGCACTTCCCCGATGTAAGGCTCGTCCGCCGGGTCGTTGATACCCAACGCACCATTCCACGCGATGAGATAGTTCATGGCGAGAAAAGGCTGCAGGTTCGCATGCGATCCGTTGCCCCCCGTTTCCCCTACCGACAACGGGTCCAGTCCATCCAGCGTCGCCGACGGAGCGGCATAAGCATTGATCCCGCGCGGATCCCCCGCCGCCAGCACATTGCCGTCGATGCTGGCACTGTCCGCCGTCCCCGGATTCGCCTGCAGCGCATGCGTGTGCGGCGGAATCTGGTCGAGCGCGAGTTGCACCGTTTCCACCCCCGACCGCACCCCGATCGGATTCGAGGAATCCACATGGCGCGGTGCGCGGCTGCGCAAGTCGGGCGCTGCGAAGTTCGTTGCACCGTCGCCGCCGTACTGGCTCCCGATCACCTTGAACAACCCCTCATAGTTGGCGATCGAAAGCAGACGCCCATCGCAGGGAACGAAGTCTTTGGGCGCGAATGGGAAAGCGGCGCAGTAAATGTTGCCGATAGTCGGAAGGTTCATCGAATGGGAGCCCCTCAACCTTTAGAGGGAGAGGGGCGCCGCGTTTTCCATCACGAATTTAGAAAAAAATTCGCGATACGGGCGAGCGGTGATGATGAGAGCCGGACAAGGAGCCCCGCCGAGACCCCTACATCTCAAGCTGCGGACGCGTTGGCTCCGGCCAGTCGATATGGTAGAACTTGCCCCGCGGCTGATCCGTGCGCTCATACGTGTGCGCCCCGAAAAAGTCCCGCTGCCCTTGCAACAGATTCGCCGGCAGCCGCTCGCTGCGGTAGCCGTCGTAGTATGCCAGCGCCGAATAGAACGTCGGCGCGGCGATCCCGTTCGCTGCCGCCACCCCAATCACATGACGCCAGTTCGCCTGGCAGCGGTCGATCTCGCTCTTGAAATACGGATCCAGCAGCAGGTTCTGCAACTCCGCATCCCGCTGGTAGGCCTCGGTGATCTTCTGCAGGAACCGCGCCCGGATAATGCAGCCTCCGCGGAATATCTTCGCGATCTCCCCAAACGGCAGCTTCCAATGATACTCGCCCTGCGCCGCGCTCATCAGTTGGAATCCCTGCGCATACGCGCAGATCTTCGAACAGTACAGCGCATCGTGGATCGCCTGCACGAACCCGTCCTTATCGCCCGTGAAAGATGGCGTCGGCCCCGTCAGCACCTTCGATGCCGCCACCCGCTCCGCCTTCACCGAGGAAAGGTACCGCGCGAAAACCGCCTCCGCCACGGTCGGCGCAGGCACGCCCAGATCCAGAGCGCTCACGCTCGTCCACTTGCCCGTCCCCTTCTGCCCCGCCGTATCCAGCACGATATCCACGAACGGCTTCCCCGTCATCGGATCCTTCTGCTGCAGGATTTCGGCCGTGATCTCGATCAGAAAACTGTCCAGCACTCCCTTGTTCCACTCGGCGAAAATCTTTCCCGCCTCGGGCGCGGACATCCCCAACACCCCGGTCATCAACGCATAGGCTTCGCAGATCATCTGCATATCGCCGTATTCAATTCCGTTGTGAACCATCTTCACGTAGTGCCCCGCGCCATCGGGCCCGATATAGGTCGCGCACGGCACCCCGCCCACAATCGGCTTGCCAGGCGCGGCCCCGCTCAGCGGTTTGCCTGTCTCCGCGTCCACCTTCGCCGCAATCGCCGTCCAGATCGGTTCAATCTCCTTCCACGAAGAAACATCGCCCCCAGGCATTAGCGACGGGCCGAAACGCGCGCCCTCTTCCCCGCCCGACACCCCGGACCCGACGAAACGGAAACCCTTCGCCTTCAACGCACGCTCGCGCCGGATCGTGTCGTTCCAATTCGCGTTCCCGCCGTCGATAATAATATCGTCCGGCTCCAAAAGCGGAACCAGGCTGTCGATCACGGCATCCGTGCCCGCCCCGGCCTTCACAAGAATAATCACCTTGCGCGGACGCTTCAGAGACTTCACGAATCCTTCCAGCGTCGCTTCGCCCTGAAGCCCGCCGGGAGTGTTCGGGTTCTCCGCGATAAACTTCTCCATCGTCTCCGTCGTGCGGTTGTACACACTGATGCGGAAGCCATGGTCGGCAATGTTCAGAGCAAGGTTCTGGCCCATCACGGCAAGGCCGGCGAGTCCGATATCGGAAAGTGGTTGTGACATAGAAAAGGCGTTGAAACTTTAGTCAAGCACAAATCGGGCGTCCCTTGGGGCGGCACTCCGCCCAGGGCTACTTCTTCGCCGGAATTGTCCAGAAGTATAAATGGTGGCTCAAATACGAGTCGATGTCGTCCGGGCTGCCCACCGTCGCTTCCCGTTCCGGCTTCCAATCCCCCATATCGAACGTGTTCGATACGATGCGCGTGCCCGGCTTCAAATCCTTCATCAGCTTCGGACGCAGCTTCAGATTGATATTCGACAGCAGAAACAGCGTCACCACCGTCGCCTCGCTGATGTTCGCCTCGAACAGATCGTTCTCCTCGAACCGCACCAGATGTTCCACGTTGTTCTTCTTCGCGTTCTCGCGCGCTTCCTTGATCCGCTCCGGGTTGATGTCGATACCCACCCCGCGAGCCCCATACGCTTTCGCCGCCGTCACGACGATGCGTCCGTCGCCGCAGCCAAGATCGTACACGACGTCTGTCTTCTTCACTCCGGCCAGCTTCAACATCGCTTCCACCGCCGGTTCCGTCGTTGGCACGTACGGCACGTCCGGAGAGCGCTTGGGTTGCGCGGTTTGTCCCAATACAAGAGAGGACGGTACGGCGCCGGCGAGAACGGCGCCAAGCATGGTTCTACGGTTCAGCATATTGAATCGAGAGTACCGCGATTCGCTCTTCATTGCAGCAACGCCATTCACCCCTTCACCCCAAGCAGCTTCTCCAGGTTGCCCGAAAAAATCGCCGCCGCGTCTTCCGCCTTGACCCCGATTTCGCTCAGCGCCGCCTGCTGAGCCTCGAACACCGCCCGGTTCCAGCCTCGTGGAAAATACGAGGAGTCCGTCCCGAACAGCAGCCGCCGCGCACCCACTACCTCTAGCGCCCTGCGGAACACCCCCGCCAGCGTCAGATTCCCCTCGTACTTCATCCAGCCGTTCGACGACGACGTGTCCAGATAAACGTTCGGACACATGTCCGCCACCATCAGCGCCTCGCGAAAGTATCCCGCGCCGAAATGCGGAATCACAAACCGGATCCCCCCGTACCGCAGCGCCAGCGCATGCAGGTCGATAGGGTTCGAGTACCGCAAATCGAACGGCGAGGCAAGCCCCAGTTTCTTCCGTGCCCCGACGCTCAATACCCCGCAGTGAACGAACACCACCGGGTCAGTCGTGGCCGCCAGCTTCTCCAGCAATTGTGTCACCGCCAGGTCGTGCAGTGAGTAACGGTGCATCGCCGGAAACAGGCAGGGGACACGCAACCGCCCTCGCCGCACCGCCTCCACCGTCTTGTCCACCGCGCCCTGCGCAAGCGGGTTCACCAGAAACATCCCATGGAACCGGCGTGGAAATGCCCCAACCGCCGCCTCCACCGATCCTTCGTCGCCAGGCAGGCTCGCGATGAGCGCCGCCGCCCCAACCCCTTCCCTCGTCAATTCCTCATCCCACAGCGCTGCCAGTTCCGCCGGGTCCTCCGGAGGCATGTGCCACCCCAGCGTCTCCCTCATCGAGGCAATCGTCAGCCCCTGCTTCTGCCCCGCCAGTATCGAAAAGAATCCGTGCGAAAAGAAATGAACGTGAGCGTCCGAAACCGCCAATTCCCCCCAACTCGTGCGCATCGCTCAGTCCGCGTCTACGTCCCGCGATCCCCCGGCCGATGCGCCCGCCGCGAACGCGCCTGCCGGCACTTCCTCCTCCACCGGCTCGTCCGGAACGGACGTTGAAAATCGTGTCAGCCCCGCCGCCAGCGCCAGTTGCGTCAGCCCCGCGACGTTGCTCACCCCCAGCTTCTTCATCATCGTCTTGCGATAGCTGCGTACCGTCTGCAACCCCAAATCCAGCAGAACCGCAATCTCCTTGCTCGTCTTGCCTTCCGCCACCAGCCGCAGCACCTGCAACTCCCGCGGCGAAAGACCGTCCGTCGCTTGCACCGTCCTGCGGTCGTCCTGATCCCCCCGCTTGATCCGGTTCAGCAGCCGGTCGGAAACCTGGGGACTCAGGTACGATCCGCCCCTCGCCACCGTCCGTAGCGCGTCCAGCAGATCGTGGTCCGAGGCCCGCTTCAGCACAAACGCCCGCGCCCCCCCTTTGATCGCGCTGACCACCGAATTCTCATCGTCATACATCGAAAGGATGATCACCTTGCTTTCGGGGCAGTGACGCACAATCTCCCCGGTCGCTTCAATTCCATTCAATTTCGGCAAATTGATATCGATCAACACAAGGTGGGGACGCAGCTTCTTCGCCAGGACAACGGCTTCAGCCCCGTCCTCGGCCTCCCCAACAACGTGAAATTCGTTGCCGGTCTTCAGGATGGCTTTGATGCCGTCCCGCATGATTTTGTGGTCGTCCACCAAGAGGATGTCGAATGGCATATGCCTACCTCCTCAGCTTTCTTCGGGAAGCGGACCTTCGCGAAAGACCGCTTCGACGGTGGTCCCGCCGCCGTGCGAACTGGCAATCTGCACGGCAACTCCTGCTTGCGCGGCGCGGTATCGCATCCATTGGAGACCAAACCCGTCCCCTTGCGCCGCCAGCCCCGGATCGAATCCGACCCCATTATCCTTCACTATCAGGATAATAGAATCCTGCCTCGGCTGCACCACCAATTCAAATAGATTACCCCGGGAATGACGCAAGGCATTTCTTAGCGATTCCTCGGCGATTTCATACAGCGCCATCGACGCCGCCAGCGGCGGATGGACCTTCGAATCCATCAGAAACCGGATCGTCGCCCCCGATTCTTCCCGCATCCTGCCCACCATGTTGTCCAATGCATAGCGCAATCCGGAGCGGGGCACAAGGCTCGGATTCAGCCGGTAGCTGAGCCCGCGCACGTCGTCAACAGCTTTTTCCAGCAGTTGCTGCACATCCGTTACCTGCTCCACAGCCTCCGGAGCATGCCGCGAAACATCCTGCCGCAGCACCTCCAGGTGCAGTCCCGCTACCGTCAGAACTTGCCCGATGTCCTCGTGAAGCACTCGCGCCACGTGCTGCAGTTCGTCATAGCGGTGGCTCAGATCGCGGATGAGGCGATCTGTAAGAGGCTCCCGATCTACGACATTTTCGCCCATGAATGTTTGAAGGGCCTATCATGCAACATTTCGCGCTTGTTGGCAAGTGGCTTGCAATAAACCTCCCCGGAGGTGTCGCCATGATTCTTCGACCTACACTCGCAACACAAACCCCGCAAACCACCCAAACTGCTCTAGCGCAAGGAAATAGAGCCCGCCGCACAGGGCCCGGCTTCTCCTCGGCCCTCGATGCCGCGCGCCAGGTGACGGCAAACCGTAGCCGCGCCAACGGCAGAAATTCGTCAGCGACGGACCCAACGGCCCCTGTAACGGCCACTCCCGCCCCGCAGTCGCCCTACAGCGCCCCGTCCGTACCCAAGGCGGGCGATATCGTCATCTCTCCGTTCAACCCCCTTGGGCTCCCCATTAGCGGCGCCCTTGCCCCCACCGCCGCCGAAGTCACCGCCGACCCGCTTCGCTGGAAGGGAACATCCTTCGATCCCACTCTCAGCCTCGGCCAGACCGTCATTCAGCCCTACACCGAAACCTGAACCGGCGTCCGCCCTAATCCTTCGACCATGGGGGCTTGATCCCCATCGAACGCGTATACGCGATCATCTGCCCCATGTGCTCATGATTGTGCACTAGCAGCCGCAGAAACACGGCCTCCGCCGTCGAGGCCCGCCCTGCAAATTTCACGGCTTTCGCCTTGTCCGCCTGCGGATAAGCCGCCCGAACCGCCGCGAAGGAATTCCCCAGCCATCGCAGAACATCATCCTTTTTCGTCGTTTTCTTCTCCAGATCCGGCGCGATTGGCGGAGTATTGCCGGGAATTTTCGCCCCAGCCTGCGCCAGCAGCCAGTAGTTGCCCACCGCAACATGCATCAACACTTCGCTCACGCTGCG
>JAEUQG010000510.1 GCA_016789755.1 Bryobacterales bacterium | reverse complement strand
CTCGCATAGCCGTCGCCTCCCGACGGAAGATCCACTCCCGTTTGCACATTGAACGGACGCCATGAGTTCGCGCTCACAATCGGAGCGAACATCCAATGCCTTCGCTCATAGACGCTGCTCAACACGAAGCGATGCCGCTGGTGAAACGGAGACAGCGCGCGTTCGGCCCGCGCGTTTAGCTGATCGTTGGGAGAATAATCCGAATTGAAATCGGTCACTTCGTCCATCGCCTTGCTGAACGTGTAGTGCGTGTTCAGCGACAATCCGTTCGAGTAGCGGCGATTCAGTTGCACAGTAGCCGCGTGATAGAAAGAATTGGCGTTGGAAAAGAACAAATTGCGTTGCAGCACCAGCGGCTCAATGCGGCTGAACGTCGGCCGCCCATCCGCCAGACGCTGTCCAGTGTACTGGACGTTCCGCCCCAGGATGCGCGCGATGTGCGCCGCACGGTTGAACGTGTAGCCCGCCGAAACCGTGTAGCTCCCCATCGCTTTCTCCATCTCGAAGCTCGCTTGATGCGCCCATGGATTCTCAAACCCGGCATCGACGCCGAAGATCACAGACAACGGAGCCCCCGGCGCAGGACGCAGCCCGAATTGAAGCAAGTCCCGCTCCGCAACTTGCCGCGAGCCGATCACGCCCTGCCGCAGCAGCGTCTGATAAATATCGGCTGGGGTCAGCGTGCGCCCCGTGCGGGCATCGTTGATCCCCGCAATGCCCGCCTGCGGCAGAAAAATCTGGTTGATGAATCGCCCCGACAACGGATCGGCGGTGCCCGCAATGTTGGAAGTGACCTGCGAATAATACAGCCCGTAGCCGCCGCGCAGCACCAGCCCCGAACCCGGCGAATAGGCGAAGCCAAGACGCGGACCAATGTTGTCGCGATCCGGCGGGACGATCGGATTGTGAAACTCGTTCTCATGACGCAGGCCGATGCTCAGCGTGAGACCCTGCTTCACCTGCACCGTGTCTTGCGCGTAGAAATGAAGACGCTTGATGAAATTGACGTAGTTCGGATCGCCGAAGCCTTGCTGGAAGGCCGCCGGGATGCCCAGGTGATAGGCTTGCAGCGCTGTCAGCGGATCGTTCAAACCCGCCCGCGCCGGTTCCGGAATCGCCGCCTGCAGCCCCGGATCCGCCATCGTCAATGCCGTCGACAACGGCACTCCGCCGCCGAACGTGAACCGCCCCGGTAGAAACGTGGCCGACACGAACGAGTTTCGCATCGGGTTGAAATCGTATCCGAACTTTACATGGTGGCGGCCCGCGGCACGGCTGAAGTTCTGCGTCGCTTGATAATGGCGTTCAATACCGTAGTAGGGAAGAAAGATCTGCCGCCCGAACAATCCAAAGCCCGCAACGTTCACCTCCGGACCATGCGCATCCAGCGGATCGATCCCCAGCGTGTTGTAGTTGAACATCAGACGCGTTTCCAGCAGCCAGTTCGCGCTCAGCGCCAGCGTGTCGCCGATCATCGCCGTTGCGTCGCGCGTCTCGATGCTGCGCCCGCGGTTGTAGGCATCCAGCGCGCCGTAGCTCGAATTGGCCAGAAAGCCGGTAGCGGTATTGGCCCGAAAGAACGCATCGTGGCGCGCCGAAAAGCGCTGATCGAATCGCATTCCGAAAGTGGTCAGATCTTCTCCGAACGGAAACACTCCGCTGTTCACCGTGAATTGCCGCACCAGCGCCGCATTCCCGGCGGGCGTGAGGATCTGCGTCAGCCTCTCCGCCCCGGCGCTGTTGCCCGAAGCCCGCAACGAATCCACCATCCGCTGCTGCGATGCCGTCAGCCGCGAAAACACCCCCCTGTCCTGCAGCAGCGGAATGAACGTGCTCTCCTGCCTGTCCAGCCGCTCCAGGCCGGCAAAGAAAAATGTCTTGTCTTTTCGTATCGCCCCGCCGAGCGTGCCGCCCGCCTGCACCCGCGTGAACGGACTCTTCCCCCCGTCGAAGTAATTACGGGCCTGAATCGAGCGGTGACGCAGAAACCCGAACGCGTTTCCGTGCCATTGATTCGTCCCGCTTTTCGATACGATGTTCACAATGCCGCCGCTCGCATTGCCAAACTCCGCCGAATAAGAATTGCGATTGATCTGGAACTCCTCGATCATCTCCTGCGTCAGGTTCAATCGCACCCCGCCCGAATTGTTATAGTTCTCCCCACCGTCAATGTAGAAACCGTTCCCCCGCCCGTTGCCCCCGCCGAAGCTCAGCCCCGAATGTGGCGAGCCGCTCGGCCGGTAGCTGACGTCTTCCACCAGCGATGTAGTCTCCACTACCGCCGGAGCGAGAATCGCCAGATCCAGGTAGTTCCGCCGGTTGATGGGCAGTTGCCGGATCTGCCCCAGCGTAACGGTCGCCGCCTGCTGCGTGCGCGCCGGGTCGGTGGGGTCGGGGCTCACCTCAATCTCCGTGGCCACGCCGCCCAGTTCCAACCCAACCGGCAGCACCACTGAGTCTCCGATTCGCACCGGAACATTTTCCACCGTTCTTGTTGCGAAGCCCGCCGCCTCAATCGCGATGCGATACCGGCCCGGCGGCAACAGCGGCAGCAGGAACGCCCCCGCGCCGTCTGAGGTTGTGCTGCGAATCACTCCCGTATCGGGGTTCGACAACCGTACGGATGCGTTCGCCACCGCAAGCCGCGCCGGATCGGTTATCGTGCCTTGAATGTCGCCCGTGGTGCTTCTGGTCTGTCCCACCGCGCTCAGACAGAAAATAAGTACAAGAATCCCGCTTGACGATATCGGCATGGAATAGGTAGAAGAGGAGTCAGTCACTATTATGTCCCGAATCATGGTTTCGATGCTGTTCGTGCTGGCGATGATGCCGCTGGCGCAAGCGCGCCAAGTGCGTGTCGGCGTTGCCAAAGTGGAGATCACGCCCCCCGGCCCAATCTGGCTCTCCGGTTACGCCGCGCGCACCAAACCCTCCGAAGGCGTGGCGCACAAGCTGTTCGCCAAAGCGCTCGCCATCGAAGATGGAGGCCGCGGAAGGCTCATCGTCGTTACTACCGACCTGATCGGATTGCCGCGCTCCGTCACGGAGCCCGTGTCCGCATCCCTCGCCAAGCAATACGGCCTTGACCGCTCGCGCCTGCTGTTCAACTCCTCCCACACCCACGCCGGGCCGGTGGTAACACCTAACCTGATGACCATGTACTTCCTCACCGAAGAGCAGAAGCGCGCGGTCAACGTCTATCGCGATCAACTGGTGGAGCATCTCAATACCGTTGTCGGCGCCGCTCTGCGCGACCTCGCTCCCGCAAAGCTCTCCATCGCACACGGCACGGTTGGCTTCTCCCACAACCGCCGCACCAAAGGCGGACCCGTCGATCAGGATGTTCCCACCATCGTCGCCCACACAAGCGACGGGAAATTGAAGGCGGTGCTGTTCGGCTACGCCTGCCACAACACAACCCTCGGCGGCGATTACTATCAGGTGTCGGGCGACTATGCCGGCTACGCGCAAACGGAACTGGAGCGGCTGCAGCCCGGCGTCACCGCGCTCTTCCTGCTGCTATGCGGCGGAGACCAGAATCCCAATCCGCGCGGCGCCGTGGCACACGCCGAAGAGTACGGCAAAGCGCTTGCCTCTGAGGTCAACCGCGTGTTGCCTGCGGCGAAACCGCTCGCCCTCGATTTGCGTACCGCCTTCCAGATCACCGAACTCGCCTTCGCCCCGCACACTCGCGAACAGTTCGAGTCGGAAAGCAAGGACGAAAACAAGTTCAAGGCTTCGCGCGCCCGTGAGATGTTGCGAGCCTACGACGAACGCCGCCCTATTCGCCGCACTCCGTATCCCGTGCAAGCCGTCCGCTTCGCCAAAGGCGTCGCCCTGCTCGCTCTCGGCGGAGAAGTTGTCGTCGATTACTCGCTCCGCGCCAAGAAGGAATACGCGGACACGGACCTCATCGTCGCCGGATACTCGAATGACGTGATGTGCTACATCCCCTCCCTGCGCGTGCTGCGCGAAGGCGGCTACGAAGGCGAGACCAGCATGATCTACTACGGCCAGCCGGGCAAGTTCAGCGAAGAAGTGGAGGAAACCGTGTTCCGCTCCGTTCGCCAGGTGCTGTCGCAGGTCGGCGTCAAATCGAAGTAAGCAGCTTGAATGTCCTGCCCCATCGCGCGTGGCGTAGCGGCGCAAGCAGGCCGGTCATCCCCGAACCGCGGTCCTGCGGCGACAGATCGGCCGAAAACAGAACCATCACCGGCTTCCCGGTAATCATTCCCCTGTCGATGAAGCCCCAGTAGCGGCTGTCGAGCGAGTTGTCGCGATTGTCCCCCAGCACGAACAGCTTGCCTTCGGGCACCACCACTTCGCCCCCGCGCACGTGATTTCGCAGCATCGCCTCTCCGCCCGGAAACAAATCGAACGCCGGTTCGTTCTTCGGAAACTGATCGCGATACGGATCCAGGTACTCGCTGATGTGCTTCACGTAGGGCTCCGGCACTTCCACGCCGTTCACAAACAGCCGCTTGTCCTGGAGGCGAATGCGGTCGCCGGGCAATCCCACCACGCGCTTCAAAAACACCTGCCGCCGATCGACGGGATATCGATGCAGCACCACTTCGCCGCGCGCCGGATTGGCGCTGAATACACGCCTCGCCAGCAGCGAATCGCCTTGCAGAATCGTATCTTCCATCGCCCCCGTGGGAACAATCATGGGCTGAAACAGCGACAGAAACGCCACCGTCGCCGCGCACACCGTAAGCCAGGGCGCCGGACTCGACCGGCCCCGCACCGCTACCGAACGTCCCGCCACAAACAGCAGCACTGCCGCCGCCAGCGCGATGCTCATCGCTGTTGCCAGTTGCCCCGGAGGCAGCGGCGAATCGCGAAGACGTACGATCGCCGCCCCCGCAAAGATGAGAATGAGCAACGCCGGACCGTACCCGCTCCAGCACTTGCCTTTCCACAATCCCATTGCCGCGAACGTGAATAACAACGCCACCGGTATCCCCGTGACCGGATTCTCCGCCGCCGCGAACCACAGCAGCAGCGCAAGCACCGCCGCTACGGCAACTCCCACACGCGCGAACACGGGCATCTTCATGCCCCGATCTTACCCCGCTAGAAAAACCAGCGCATCCTCACCCCCACCGTCCGCGGCTGCACCAGCCGGGTGCCGGCGAACAGCGATTGGAAATTGTACAGCGCGGTGCGATTCGTCAGGTTGGAAGTCTGTACCGTCAATTCCCACAACTTGCGGTCATTGCGCTTGTGTTCGTAACCGGCCGCCGCGTCCACGATCGTGCGCGGCCGCGTCCGCGGCGGCGTTGCGCGCAGATTCACATACGGCAGCAGATCGGCGTAGTCCGCATCGGCGGCAACTTCCTCCGGATCCGAAGGATTCGTCACCAGTCCGCTGTCGTACCGCGTGGTCACGGTCACGAAATAGCCCTTCCGCGACGTGTATTGCGTCACGTTCTGCACGCTTAGCTTCTGGTCGTGGTCGATCACGAACGGTCCCGCGCTCAGCGCATCCACCGCGCTGCTGCCGAGAAACAAACCGCCCGTGAACGGAGGCGTCGAGATCGCCCGCGCATGCGTCATGCTGACCGTGGCCCGCAAGCCGCGCCATTCCGGAAAAACGGCCCTTCCTTCCACGCCATTCACGCGAATCCTCGCCAAAGTCATCGGAAAAATAATGCCGGTGTTGAAGAAATTGTCGTTATCCTGCTGGTCGCGGGCGTTCTTGTGATAAAACGACGCGTTCAGGCTGAAGCGCCCCGCCAGCGCCTGCTGCACTCCCAGTTCGTAGAAGTTCTGCCGCTCCGGACGAATCGTCGCCACCGATCCGCCCAGCGCTGCCCGCACCACCGGACTCGCCAGCCGGCTTGCCTCCACGCTGCCCGACAGCAGCAGGTTCTCGTTCGGTGGCGTCTGATATGTGCGGTTGTAAGAAGCGCGCAACACCGTGTCCGTTTCCCGCAAGTGATAGCTGACACCAATGCGCGGCTGCAGTTGATTGCCGTTCGCCAGAAAGCGGTAATTGTCGTAGCGCAGCCCCAGCGCCATCTGCCATCGCCCCCAGCGCACGTTGTCCTGCACGAACCCCGTGTACAGCGCGCCCGCCGCGCGCCGCGCAAATTGGAACGGCCGCCCGCCGCGCGTCAAATCGTGCGGCAGCAGTGTCTCCAGATACTCCTCGCTCTCCGGAGGATTGAAGCCGCCGGCGGTGATGGCGAACCCGAATTGCTCCTGCACAGGAAAATACTGGTAGTCCACCCCGCCTTTCAACGTATGCGCCCCGCGAATGCTGTTGAAGCGGTTCCACAGCGTGAACGTGCTCAGCCTTCGCCTCTGCTCCGCCGTCACCGGAGTGTCGCCCTCGCTCGGTGTCAGCGTCGCCTCCGCCGTCCGCAGCGATGCCGTCACATCCAGGGTCGAACTCGGGTTCAATGTCCGCACCCAAGCCAGCATCAGGCTCGCATCCTGCAGCCCCTGGCGTTGTGCCATGCCGTTGGCGTGTTGCGAACGCAGATTCGCCAATTGAAACGCCGACCGGCCCGCCATGAAGTGCGTGCGAAACACGTCGCGGCCGTTCGGCTGATAGTCGGCACGGGCAAACCCGCGCTCCAGATTCCCTCCGTTATGCAGATTGTCCAGGCTCACCTGATCCAGGTAGCGATTCGATTTCATCGCGCTCAAAGATGCCGAATATCCGAACTTCCCCTTCTCTCCCGACACCTGCGCCAGCGAGTTCACGGTATCGAACTCCGCCGCGCTCAGCAGTAACGTGCCTCCCAGCACGCGTCCCGATCCTAACCCCGCCCGCGTGGTGACATTCGCCACCGCCGAAACCTTGTTGCCGTACTCCGCCGGAATATTGCCCGTAAACAGCTCTACCGTCTGCACCACGTTCGGATCGACGGCGTTGGCGAACGCCCCCGTGAGTTGATCCGAGATCGGCATGCCGTCCACCACAAACGTCATCTGATTATGCGCCCCGCGCGGATGAATGGCGCCGTTCGCGTTCTGCGAAAAGCCCGGAAAGGTGAGCAGCGCCGCCTCCAATCCCCGATTCCCCACTTGCAGGCTCAGCCGCTCGATGTCGGCCTGATTGATCTGCGCCCGCGTGCCCGTGTCCGCCGGTTCAATCAGCAGACTACCCGTCGCTTGCACGTCCACCGTTGTCCTGTCGGAAGCGAGGGCCAGCGTCAGATCCTGCACGGCCGGAACGTTCGAGCGAAGGGCCACCATCCGCCGCACCCGCTGAAACCCGGCATGTTCCGCAGTGACGTCATAGCTCTGCAGCGGCAGGTTGGAAAAGGAGTAGCTCCCGTCCAGCGCGGCTTGGGTTCGTTTTGTAAATCCCCCGACAGGGTTCGATACGGTGATGACTGCGCTAGGGATAGCTGCCCCGGAAGGATCCAGCACGCGGCCCGAAAGCGAGCCTGTGGATTGCGTCAGGGCGGCAACCGGGCACAAAAGCAGCATGAATGAAATTCGGTTTATGCCCAGCAATCGAATCATGTTTACTATAGTTAACACAAGCCGCAGGAACTGTCAATCCCTGATCCGATTCCACCCCCATTTCTCGCGGCTTTCCATCGAGAGGAGCTGATCCCAATGAATGAACCGGCAACCGTCCGGACAGTGAAACCAGGGGAAGCCGAGACAGCCGTCGCCACCGTGGTGATGGCCTTCAGCGGCGACCCTGCGGCGCGTTGGATGTATCCTGACCCGCAACAATACTTGCTGCACTTCCCCAGGTTCGTGCGCGCCTTTGGAGGCAAGGCGTTCCACCACGGCAGCGCTCACATGGCGGGCGATGGATCTGCCGCCGCACTGTGGCTACCGCCCGATGTCGCTCCCGATGAGGACGAACTCATGCGCATCCTGAACACCACGGTGGATGAGGGAATCCGTCATGACCTGTTCGCCGTCTTCGAGCAGATGGCCGCCTTTCATCCTACTCAACCGCACTGGTATCTCCCGCTCATCGGCGTGGACGCGCCGGCGCAGAATCGCGGCTTTGGCGCGGCGCTGCTCCGGCACGCTCTCGCCCGGTGCGATGCCGAAGGGTTGCCGGCCTACCTGGAATCCTCCAACCCGCGCAATGTCACGCTCTACCGGCGCCATGGCTTCGAACTCCTCGGCGAAATCCGTGCCGGCTCGTCGCCGCCGGTTCTCCCCATGTTGCGCCCCCCGCAGTAGCCTCAACCGCGCTCATCCTCAACCCCAGCGTTCACTGCCGCGCGCCGTCCGCGTTGTATTCCTCCACTACTCCAAACTTCGCCAGCACGGCCCGGATCTTCGTCGCATCGCCGACTGCAAATAACTGCAAGTTGTCCACCGGCACATATCTCTTCGCCACCCGCTGCACGTCAGCCGCAGTCACCGCCATTACCCGCGCCGCGTACGTATCCCAATAATCCAGCGGAAGATTTTTCTCCCGCAGCGACAGTAGCCGCGAAAGCACCGCCGGCCGGTTTTCCAGGCTCAGCGCGAAGTTCGCCACCAGGGCTCGCTTTGCGTTCTCCAAATCCTCAGTCCCCACCACCTGATCGCGAATCGCCCGGAACTCCTTCAGAAACTCCTCCAGCGCCGCCTCGGTCACCTCGGTGCGCACCGAAGCAGCCGCTGAAAAGTGGTGGCGGAAATCCTCGTTAGCAATCGAACTCGATGCGCCGTACGTATACCCCTTCGCCTCGCGCAAGTTCATGAACAGCCGTCCGGAGGGGCCGCCCCCCAGAATCCGGTTCATCACCTGCAATGCGAAATAGTCCGGATGCGCCCGGTCCACCGCGTGATTGGCCAGCGTGAGCCGTGTTTGCACCGAATTAGGGCGATTCACCAGGTACACTCTCTTTTCCCCGATCGGCGTCCTGGCCGCCGCCTTCGCCTCTTCCACCGGCCCCCCGGTCCAACCCTCGAATGCCTTCTCCAGCTTCGCGATCATCTCCGCCGGCTTCACATCGCCCGTGATTCCCAACAGCGCACCCGCCGGCTTGTAGTTGGCGGCGTGGAAGGCAACCATGTGCTCCCGTGTGATCTTCCGAATCGCGTCCGGAGTTGGCGCGACAATCGCCCGCCCGTCCCCCGCATAGAGCACCTTGTGCAGCAATTCCTCGGTGAGAAACTGCTCCGATCCGCGCGCTTGCTGCAACTGCGTGAGGATTCGCTTCTGTGCCTTGTCCAATTCTTCCTGCGGAAACGAGGGCCTCAGCAGCACGTCCGCCACCAAAGCCCGCACCGCATCCAGGCTTTCCGTAAGAGCCGAAGCGCCCAGCACCGTGGACCGCGCGCCATAATTCGCGGTCACATTCAACGTGGCGCCCATCTCCGTCAGCGATTCCGCAATCTCCCGCGACGACCGTTTGCCCGCCCCGTAACGAAGACTCGAAGCCGTGGCCGACGCCAGTCCCGGCAGGTCCGCCGGATCGCGCAACGCCGATGCCGGCAGCACCATTTGCATCGCCACCGTCGGCAGCCTGTGATCTTCGACAATCACCACGCGCAGTCCGTTGCGCAACTTGCGCTCCACCGGCTTTGGCAGGTTCACCCGTAGCACTTCCTTGCTCACCGGAGCGCGATTCAGTTTCACCACGCCTTTCAACGACTCCTGCTGCTGGCCTTCCACCTGGCCCGGCTGCTGCGCCAGCGCCATCCCCGCGCACAGAATAAATGCCAATTTCATGACGCGCCTCATTTCTTTCGAGCCGGCGCCGCTCCGCCGGCGGGCATCGTGACGATAACGCTGCGATTGCTGCTGCGCAGGTATTTCTTCACCGCGTTCTGAATGTCCTGCTCCGTTACCGACATCAGCTTCTGGTACTCGCTATTGATCCGCCCCGGATCGTTGAACAGCACGGCGTTATCGGCCAGTTGCACGGCGAGGGAAAGCGAAGATTCGCGGCTGCTCACGGCAATCCGCCGAGTCATGGCCCGCGCTCTCCTCAGTTCCTCCGCCGTCACGGTGGCGCTGTGCAGCCTCGCGATCTCCTCACCGATCTCCCCCACCGTCTCCTCGGCCGGCTTACCCGCCCGCGGAAAGGCCACAATCTGAAACAAGCCCGGCCCCACTTTCGTTTGAATAAAGCTCGCCGCCTGCACCGCCGTTTCCTTTTCCTTCACCAGCCGCTGATACAAACGCGAGCTTTCGCCGCCGCCCAGTATCCGGCTTAGCATCTCCAGCGCCGCCGTTTCCTTCTCCGCGCCCCGTCCGATCTTGTACGCCACCTGCACTTGCGGCAATCGCGCCTGCTTGTCCTCGATCACCATCCGCCGTTCCGAGGTCTGTTCCGGCTCGGCCAGATCCACCGCCTTCGGCGCCGGCTGCGACGGAATGCCCCCGAAATACTTCTTCACCTTGGCCAGCACTTCGCCCGGCTGCACGTCGCCCACAATCGCCACCGCCGCGTTGTTCGGCGCGTAGTAGATGCGGAAAAACTCCCGTACGTCGTCCACCGTGGCGGCGTTCAAATCCTCCATCGACCCGATCACCGAATGCTTGTAGGCGAAGTTGTCGTAGGCCAGCTCCGACACCGCCAGAAACGACTTCCCGTAAGGAGCGTTGTCCACCCGCAGCCGCCGCTCCTCCTGCACCGCCGAGCGCTGATTGTCCAGATTCTCCTTCGTGATCGCCAGCGAACGCATCCGGTCCGCCTCCAGAAACAGCGCCAGATCCAGTTGATTCTTGGGAAGCGTCTCGAAGTACAGCGTCCGGTCCGCGTTCGTCGTCCCGTTCATGTTGCCGCCGTTATTGAACACCAGAAACGGATGTTCCCCCTGGCCCACGTTCTCTGAGCCCTTGAACATCATGTGCTCGAACAGGTGGGCGAACCCCGTACGTCCCGCCCGCTCATCGCGCGAGCCGGCGTTGTAGCTGACGGCAATCGAAAATACCGGCGCCGAATGGTCTTCCGAAATCAGCACGCGCAGCCCGTTCGGCAGGCGCGTGTCGCTGAACTTCACCGGTGCGAGTTGTGGGGTTTGCGCCAGCAGCGACGCTGCGGCAATCGACAGCCAAATGGCAGGCATGCGGAATGGCACCTCCGGACACACACTCTAGCACGCGCGTCCGTACGCAATTTGTTTCCGCTCAGTTCACATCTATTGCGGGTATTCGATCACCGGCGTCAGCGGCACAATCATCCCCCGCGTTTGGCTGCCGCCCAGCCGCAGCCCCGCCCCCGTGTCGAAGTTCGGAATGGTGATCGGAGCGCCGCCCGGGACGCCATGAAGAATCAGGTTCGTGCTGCCCGTCAGCGGATCGTTCTCGGCGCCGGCCAACTCCAGAATGCCCGCGAAATCGTCCACTTGCAGCAGATCGTCGGTTTGCGCCTTGAACTCCGACCACTTCCCCCACCACTTCGAGGCCGCCGGAGCGCCGACGCCGATTGCTCCCGCCGCGAAGCGGTATACCACCGTCTTCGGGTTCGCGCCAAAATCCCGGATTTGGAAGGTTGCCGAAGCGAAGCCCGCATCCATCATCGGCAGTTCTGAGCCGATGGAGACTCCAATGCGGATCGCAAACCGGTTCGGAGCCGCAATGCGCCTCCGCGACATCGCCCCAAGAGGCAACACGAACGGATCAGCGGACTGCACCGGCGGTTGGACATACGCGATCTGCGCGGCACGCCGCCAGGGTTCTCCCCCGGGTGCTTCCACGCTTGCGCCGCCCCTCACCGGAAGCAGCCGCAACATTCCCGCCGGCACTCCGCATCCAGCCAGATAAGCTGCAATACGGATCGCCCGCGAGCGTGCTACTTCGCCGCGTTCCTGGCGGCTGCCCGACCGTCCGGCCGCGCCTGCCACCACCACGTATCCTGAGCGCCGCCGCCGCAATACCGGCGCCAGATGGGTTCCAAGAAACCTCCGGTGTTCCGGTTTGAGCCTGTCAACGCCCTCGTCAAAATTGAAAAGCCGTACGTATTGTTCTACATACGGGGAAGGGTGCACCTGATACTCGAACTGGCCTGGCCCTGTTGCTGCTGGCATGGCGTACTACTCCGTTTCAGACCGGCCTTCGGTTGGGCCGGGACTTCTGTACCTACTTGTAGAGATCGTGCCTCGACTGCCGGCTTTCGTTACATCTTTGGGTGGTTTTTTTTCGCCACCACCTCTTCTACCTACGCAATTCAACGCCTCACTGGATCAACGCGCAAAAGCCAGTCAGAAATCATCATACAGGAGCAAATTTTCTATGGGAAGGGGAATCCGTGACAGGAATCCGCTTCCCGCCGGAGCCCGCGACACGCTATAATAATCAGTTTGAGCCCAGCCGCGAGGGCCAGGAGAGTTGTGTGTTCTTTTCCATTCGAGATCTGGAACTGCGGAAGATCCCTTTCGAGGTCGAACTTCCCTCCGGTAAGATCGATTTCCTGGATCCGGATCTGAACCAATCCGGGAATCTCCACGCGGCGGGACAGGCAGAATTGCTCAGCAGCACGCTGGGAGAGATCAGGGTTCGCGGCCACCTCCGCGTCACCCTCGGTGCTCCCTGTGACCGCTGTTTGGAGTCCGCTTCGATCCTCCTCGATACGGATTTCGACCTTAGCTACCGCCCCGCCGACATGGACATCGCGGCGGATGAGGTCGAACTCGACGAGGGCGAGGCGGAAATGGGTTTCTACGAGGGCGACGGTCTCGACTTGGCCGATGTCCTCCGCGAGTTCATCCTGTTGCAGTTGCCGATGCAAATCGTGTGCCGCCAGGATTGCAAGGGAATCTGCCCCGTTTGCGGGGAGAACAGAAATAAAGCTGCCTGCCAATGCCGCCTCGAAACGGCGGACGACCGCTGGGCAGCTTTGAAGAAATTATAGAGGGAAGTTAGCCATGCCAAATCCTAAACGCCGTCACTCCGCCCAGAGAACCAGCACTCGCCGGGCCCACGACCACCTCAAGTCCGCCTCTCTGGCCGAATGCCCGAAGTGCGGTGAACCGAAAATGCCGCACCGCGTCTGCCCCTATTGCGGCACCTACAAAGGCCGCGAAGTCATCGAAGTGGCCCAGCAGTAGATGGCCGCCCCGGGCAAGGCTCGCCACCCGCACTTCGCAGCTTGCACACATCCCCATGATCACAATCGCGGTTGACGCCATGGGCGGGGACCACGCACCTTCGGCCGAGGTCGACGGGGCCATTCACGCCGTCAAGCACTACCCCGTTAAGGTCATCCTGGTCGGCAAAGAGGATATCGTCTCCGCCGAACTGAAAAAACACTCCGGGTGGGCCAATCTGCCCATCGAGATCCGCCACGCCAGCGAAGTCATCACCATGGAGGATAGCGCCGCCAAGGCCGTCCGCTCCAAGAAGGACTCCTCCATCCGCGTCGCTTGCCGCCTCGTGCGCGAGGGCCTCGCCCACGGCGTCGTCTCCGCCGGCAACACCGGAGCCGTCATGGCCACCGCGAAAATGGTGCAAGGCATGGTCCCTGGCGTCGAGCGTCCCGCCCTTGCCAGCGTTTTTCCCACCGTCAAAGGCACCCCTGCCGTCATGGTGGATGTCGGCGCCAACGTCGACTCCTCCCCCAACATGCTCGCCCAATTCGCCATCATGGGCGAAATCTACTCCCGCGTCATCTTCAAAACCCACAACCCTAAGGTGGGCATCCTCTCCATCGGCGAAGAGGAGCATAAAGGCAACGACCTCACCCGCGCCGCCACGCCCATCCTCAAAAAGTTGCCCATCAACTTCGTCGGCAACGTCGAAGGGCGCGATGTCTACACCGGCACCGTGGACGTGATCGTATGCGACGGCTTCATCGGCAACGTCGTGCTGAAGGTCAGCGAGGGCCTGGTGGAGGCCATCAAGCATATGCTGCAGGATAGCCTCAAAGCCACCATTACCCGTCAGATAGGCTACGTACTCTCAAGAGAAGCTTTCACTGATTTCAAGAAGCGCGTCGACTACTCCGAATACGGAGGAGTCCCCCTACTCGGTGTCCGCGGCGTCTGCATCATCTGCCATGGCCGCAGCAACGCCAACGCCATGAAAAACGCCATCCGCGTGGCCTCGGAATTCGCCGGCTCCGGCATCAACCAGCGCATCGAGAATGAACTCGGCGCCCACGGCCTGCGCGCCGCCGCCGGCCAGTGAAGCCTGGCCTTCCCTAACCCGCCACGAATTCATGAGCGATAACTACGATGCCCTCCAAGCACGAGGCTTCTCCGATCTCGACATCGAGAATCTGCCCGTTGACGAGTTGATCACCAGCATGCGTTCCTGGTGCCGCCGTCAAAACCGGTAGTTCAGCTCGATATACCCCAACCCCCCGTTCTTGCCCTTGGGATAGATGGTCGACACCACGTCCCGTCCCGCCGCATAGCCGTAATAGAACGTGAACGTCGTGTCCGGACGCGCCCGCCAGTCGACGCTCGTATCGTAGAGATTCGCCAGTGACCCTGCTCCGTTCGTGGCCCGCCCCACATACCCGAACGTCCACGGCTGAAACACGCCGCCCCCCAGATACCAAAGGTCATTCCGCGCCGCCAGGCTCAGCGCATGAAACTCCGAACTCACCGTCACGTTCTTGTGCGGACGCAACACCATCGATGCCATCCCGTCCCGGTTGTTCATCATGTCGAAGAACGGGAACCGAGCAAACGGCCGCGGCGTCGGCATGATCTGAAAGAACGTGTTGTGCACGCCGTTGTTCGGATCGTTGTCCCCGCTGCCTTGATAGTATCCGCCACGGAACCAGGGTTTCAGCTTCGGCCAAATCTTCGGCTGGAACCCCGCCTCGGCCAGCGCCGCCCATCCGCGATGATCCAGCCGCCCCCATCGCCCGCTCTGTCCCGCGCCCCAGAACACCAGATCGAACGTCCCCGCATTGCTCTCCATCGCATGAATCGAGTGCGCCCCGAACGTGCCCGTGCGGATATTGCTCAAATCCCCCCGCCGCACCGCCAGCGGGCGGTTGTCCACCTTCAGCACTTGCCGCCAATCGTGATAATACACACCGAACAGCCGCGTCTCGGCCGCATGCTTCCCCGACCCGTGCGGCTTAGTGTAAGCCGCATAGCCGAAACCCGTGCGATTCCATCCCCAGCCATCCGTCTGAAACACGCCGCGTGTCGGGATACCCGCCACAAAAGTGAAATTTCCCGTGGGCTTCGCATAGGCATAATGGACCCCATCGTAACTCCGCCCCACATGCGCCCATCCGAAATTCCCGATCAGCCGCTGGTTGATCCGGCTTACCTTCAGCGCCGCCAGCGTCGCGCTCTTCGGCGTCATCTCCGTCCCGTCGATATACTCGAAACGCCCCACCCGCAAAGACTGCGCCTTATCGCCGAACACGTTCTTGAACCGCAGAAAAGCCTGCTTCGGAAAGAGCATCGCCGAATTGCGAGACCGGTTGTTGGCCAGATAATAATTCGCCCCCAGCCCAAGCTGACCCTGCGCCCCCGTTGTCGAAACCGCGTTATCCGGCAGTCCCAACAGCAGCGGAACGGCCAGTTCCACCTGCCAGTCCACCGCTTCCCCCGCCTTCGAAAAACTCAGCCGGAACAGATTCCCCGAGTACGCATAGCTGCCGTCTCCAGTGTCGCTTTGAAACCAATCCCAGGCTTCCAAACGGGTGCGAATGCTGCCTTGCACCGTCACCCCGCCGATCTTCTTCACCGCCGGAGCCGCTGCTTGCGCCCACGCGTCCCCGGTCAATACCGCAACCCCCAACAAGAGAATAAATGAGTGCTTCATCAATTGAGCTGTACCTTCTACAGCCTCCTATCGGCCACGATACAGTAAGAATCCCCTGAAAGTCTGTGACTGAAATCACCTACGCTTCATCGAACCGTAGCCTCACCGGCCAGCCCGCAAACTGCCTTGCCCGGTTCCACTCCCAGCACTGTAACTCATACGTCCGCGCCTTGTGATCCACAATCACCACCCCATACCCTTCGCTCTTCAGATTCCGGTCCCCCAACCCCTGCCCCCGCGGCGGCTTATGCTTGCGATACTCGGCAAAGCTCACCTTCGGATTCGCCACCGCCAGCACCCGGAATTTGTTCCCATACCCATCCGTGTAGTCCGCCGGAACCCCCGATTCCGGCTCGAACCAGCGCTGGAACGACGTGCCTCCCCCCGGACCGCAGAACTGCAGTGGACCATCCGTCTGCTCCTCGATCCCATGCCGCACCACCGACGCCAAATGCTGGTCCCCACAGATCATCAGTGCTCCGGCTTTCTTGACCAGCCGCAACGCCAGATCCCGCTTCGGTTTCGGAGTCCCATTCGAGTCCGAATCCTTCCGCGGCCCCCGCTCCGGCGATGTCTGCACGCAGGCGAACATGGTCTGCGTAAACACAATCTTCGCCGCGGCCGCCTTCACCTTGGCGCCCCACAATTCGAGGAATGCTTCCTGGCGCGCACCCAGCAGTTGCGGTTCTTCTTTGTCGCGCGACCGCGGCCCCGATTTGAACTTGCGGTCTTCCACCATCGCGAACTCCACGCCCCCGTAGCGGAAGGCGCAGAAATACACGCCGATTCCTTCCTTCACCGGTGTCGGATCGAACGGATCGGGATTGTGGCTGGCCTGCGTGCGCTCGACTAGATTCACAAATTGCCCCGATGTCGTATAACCGCCCGCTTCCTGCTCGCGATCCGGCGCCAGCCGTCCGCCATGCCCCCACACATTGCCCTGAAAGACATCGTGATCGTCCACCATCGCCACCGAAGGCGTGTTGCGCGTCAACTCGCGAAACGCCCACACCCAGAAATGCCACTTGTAGAGGTAGTCCATCGCCGGGTTCTCACCCGGATCCTTGCGCGTCGGGTTGCCTTCGTAGATCTGATCGCCCAGGAACGCCAGCAGGTCCGGTTGCTGCGCCGCCACCCCCGCCGCCAATTCCGCATGCGGGAAATAGACCGATGCCTTCGTGTAGCGCCCCAACTTCGCCTCGCCCGGAATTGTGGGCGTGAACACCGCGCTATCCATCGTTCGCCACGCCGTCATCACGCAGTTGACGAAGCCGATTCGCAGCGGACGCGCCACTCCCGGATCGCGCGGAATGCGCCCTTCGTAGCTGGCCGCGCCATATCGTACCCTGTACTCCTGATCCCGCGTGCTGTCCCACTTCGCCACGCGAAACGCGGCAAGGAACCCCGGCTCCAGCCGTGCCTCCGCCCGTTTCCGCCAGGCTCCGCCCCCGCTGCGCGTTTCGAGCGTTGCCGTTTGCGGATCGGCCGCCCCCACGGGCGCCAGTTGCGCCGTCAGTTTCAGCACCGCCCCGTTCACCGAAAACATTGTCCCCAAAATCGGCCCCAGCGTCCGTTCCGGATGCTCCTCGGCGCCCGACGTGGACGGATTGTGAAACCAGAACCGGGCCCCCTTCCGCCCGC
>JAEUQG010000462.1 GCA_016789755.1 Bryobacterales bacterium | reverse complement strand
GTGGCGATTTCTTTGTGAAATAGCGGCCTGCCATCGGCGCTCTTCGGCGTCTCCCCCGGAAGCTTCGGCAGCGGGAGTTCCATGTCCACCGTACGCCCCCCTGCGATGTCCACGTGTGAAGACAGCAAGGTCATACTCGCTTCTTGCGGCTTCACCCAATCCGCGCCCATGTCCCAGGAGTTGCTCACCGAGAAATCGACATCCATTCCCAAATCGCCGGCCGTGCGGATCACATGAGCAACATCGGCGGCCGATTGCGGACTCAGGAACGGCGGCCCCGCCGGCGGTTGCGCCGCCTTCTCCCCACGCGCTCCCATGTCGAAAAGCGTCAGACTCCCGAACCCGGCGTTGCGATATTGCCCGAGCTCAGTCCCCAGGTACTGCCGGTTCAGATAACCGTTGAGAAGCAGAAAGTAGAAGCTCGGCCGCGCCGCCATGGGCGGATTGCGGAACGACGCTTCCATCGCGGCCGGCGATTGTGAGAGCAGGAACGCAGCAAGCCCGAAAGTGAGAAGAACGACCGTGCGCAGCATGGTTCTATTTCGCAGCTTCTGCGGGTGGGGCGTCAAGGGGGTGACTCTCCGCCACGCTCCCGCAAGCACCCGAACGAATCCGATCAGAAGCCCGCACAGGCCGGGGCGTGGCCCCCAGCATGTTCAGGAACTCGTGTGCCGCCGCTAGACCCGGCGCGTTGTGCGGGCGAGTTCCTCAAACGCAGGAAGAAATGCTCGCAAGCAGTGGATTCAACCGTTCGCGGCACACTCTCCCTCGCGGCAATCGCGCATCGCCTGCGGCCGGCAGTCACGTAGCGCGAAATACTCTACACCGGCGTAAGAGGCCCTCTGGCCCCGTCCGGATCAAGGATTGTGTCGGGTATGTTTGCGCCGGGAAGCGATTGCCAGGGAAACGATCGCCAGACCCAGGAGTTGGATCGAAGCCGGCTCGGGAACGGCAGCGGACGGCAGCGCGGAACCTTCCACCTGGAACGCGGGCCTTGGAACGCTCGCGAACGAATTCCATGGTCCGCTGTTGCTGAGGCCGTTCATGTTCACCCAGCCGCCGGTACTGCCGGTGTTGTTGAAGTTCCAGATGGTCTGACCGTTGGCGTAGGTTGAGATGAGCCAGTAGGTACTTCCCGCGGTTAACGTCGGGCACAAGGTGCAGTTGTAGGTGATGATGGATGGGGTGCCGGTGATCGGACTCTGTCCCACCAGCGTGTCGAGAACGGTCCCGGGCTGGCCTGCGGAGTCGGCCATGAGAAAGACATTCGACGAGTCTCCGCCTGCCGATGTCTGAGCCAGCAGGGCGCTGGTGAACTGAACGTCGTCGCCAGCTTGCACTTGAAATGGTGCCGCAATGGCATGGCTGGTGCTGGTAATCCAACCGTTGCCGCCGTCAAAGGCGCCGCCGGTTCCGAAATTGCTGTAAATCACGCTTGCGGAAGCCGGTAATGCGGCTGCCGCGCCTGTCACGATCAAAATTGCGGCAACCCGCCGCAAGAGGACTCCCGGTTGCATCGAATCTCCTTGTTGTGCAAATCTACGGCTGGCATGGTGTAGCCGCATATTGAGTGAGGCGAGAACTCGCGCCGGCGGCGATCATGTTTGCGGAGAATTCCACATTTTTCCCAGGCCCGGCCCCTGCTAGAATGTCCAGGTGGAGGCGCCCCGGCCGGCCCCGAACGAACTGACGCGCTTGCTCCAGGCGTGGGCAGGTGGAGACGCGTCCGCTCTGGATCGGTTGACTCCCCTCGTCTACGCGGAACTGTATCGCCTGGCCCGGCTCAATTTGGCCGGAGAACGCCAGCAGCATCTGTTGCAGCCATCGGCACTGGTGAACGAGGCGTTTGTCCGCCTGCTGGGTGGAGCGCCTACGGAGTGGGCCAGCCGCGGCCATTTCTTCTCCGTTTCCGCCCGCCTGATGCGGCGGATCCTGATTGATTTCGCGCGCGCGGAGGTGACCAGAAAGCGCGGTGGGGGGGCGCAGCGCATCACCGTTTCCGATCTGAGCTACCTGGCAGGCGAGGCGGCGCGCCCGATTGACTTTCTGGATCTCGACGCGGCGTTAAACGACCTGGCTGGATTGGACGCCCGCCAAGCCCAAGTGGTCGAGCTGCGGTATTTCGGCGGCCTCGAGAACGGGGAGATCGCGCGAGTGCTGGGTATTTCCGAGCCTACGGTCGTGCGCGATTGGCGCGTGGCGCGCGCCTGGCTCTTTGACCGCCTCAAGCCGGCAACACGCGGCGCAGAGGCGCCGTGACTCCGGCCGCCAGATGACCCCGGACGAACACAAACTGGCTGCCCGCCTTTTCCACCGGATTCGCGATCTCCCGGAGGGCGAACGCGCCGCTGCCCTCGAGAAGGAATGCGCGGGCAATCGTGAATTGCATGCCCGGATTCTGCTGCTGCTCGAAGCCGACCGGCAGGCGGAGGCCGAAGCCTTCCTGGGAGGCAAGGCGATCGCCGATGCCGCCCGAATGCACAGCCTCCACATGCGGGAACCGCTGGCGTCCGGCGTCGTGATCGGAAATTATCGCCTCGGTCCGAAAATCGGCGCGGGCGGCATGGGCGAGGTGTATGAAGGCCAGGATTTACGCTTGGGGCGGCGCGTCGCCATCAAGATTCTGCCCGTGCCTTTCGCCGAGCCAGGGGAGGAACGGGTCAAACGGTTCCAGAGGGAAAGCCGCGCCGCCTCGCTGTTGAATCACCCCAATATCGTTTCGATCTTTGAAGCGGATTTCGACCGCGGCTACTACTACATCGCCGCCGAATTCATCGAAGGCAAGACACTGCGCCAGATCATTCCGCCCGCATCGGCACGGCTCGACAGCCAGACCATCCTGGATCTAATCGGGCAGGCGGCCGCGGGATTGCAGGCGGCGCATGAAGCCGGCATTGTGCACCGGGACATCAAACCGGAGAACATCATGGTGCGGCCGGATGGCTTGGTGAAAGTGCTGGACTTCGGACTGGCCAAGCTGCTCGAAGGCCCGGCAAGCGAGCCCGGAGAGTTCTTCGAGTTTCGCTCCCGCCCCGGCCTGCTGGCGGGCACCATCCAATACCTGGCGCCCGAACAGGTTGCCGGAAAGCCGGTGGATGCGCGCAGCGATCTCTTCAGCCTGGGCGTGGTGGCGTATGAGCTGACCACCGGCGCGCGCCCCTTCGACGGGCCCACCGACGGCGCCATTTACGATGCCATCCTGAATCGCGTGCCGCAGACGCCTTCCGAACTCCGTCCAGGAATCGGCCCGGAGTTGGACAACCTGATTCTGCGGGCGATCGAGAAGCACCCCGGCCTCCGCTTTCAGACGGCGGCCGATCTGCGCAGCGCCTGCAAACGGCTCAGCCGGGACTCCTCCCCGCTGGAGCTGTCAAGCGCGCCGCGCATCGAGCGCCGTCGCTGGTTCGACGCGAAACTGCTGGCCGCGGTGGGGCTGGTCGTCGCCGGCGTCCTCGCCTCCTGGTACTGGTCAACCGCATCCAATCACCCTGTCAGCTCCCTGCCGGTGCAGTTTCAAAGAATGACGGACTTAGGCGGCGAAGAGGCATCGCCCAGTCTGTCCGCCGACGGCAAGCAGTTCGTGTATGCCGGTGCCCTTTCGGGAAACTGGGACATCTACCTGCAACGCACCGGCGGCGCCACCCCGATCAACCTGACCGGGGCTACTCCCGACGACGATACTCACCCGGCGCTGTCGCCGGACGGCGCGCGGATCGTCTTCCGGTCCGAACGCGGCGGGGGCGGTTTGTTCGTGATGGAGTCGACCGGCGAAGATCCGCGGCGCATCAGCCATCGCGGATATCTGCCGGCCTGGGCGCCGGATAATCGCCACATTGTCTATTCCATCGACACCTTCACCATACCCGGCGCACGGGGGCTTCCCGTTAGCCGGCTGTTCATTGTCGACCTTGCGGGCGGCACCGAGCGCACGCTCAAGACGGGCGATGCCATTCAACCGAATTGGTCGCCGCACGGAGACCGGATCGCGTACTGGGGCGTTTCCGGCGGCGGACGCCGCGATATCTTCACGGTGGCCGCTTCGGGAAACGGCGCGCCCGTTCCGGTTACAGCGGATGACGCCACCGACTGGTGTCCCGTCTGGTCGCCGGCGGGCGATCATCTGTACTTCCTCAGCAACCGCGGTGGGACCATGAACATCTGGCGAGTGGCTGTCGACGAGCGTTCCGGACGTGTCCGCGGAACTCCCGAACCGGTGACGGTGCCCGCGCCCTACGTGGGCGCGTTGAGCTTTAGCCGGAACGGCAACGCGCTGCTTTTTTCCAGCGCCTCGCAACGCAACAGCCTGGCGCGCATTCCGCTCGATCCGGTGACCCATGCCGCGGCCGGCCCGCCGCAACCGGTTGCCTCCGAACAGGCGCCCTCCAACCTGGCGTTCTCCCCGGACGGCATGCGGATCGTCTTCGACACGCTCGGGGAACCTTCCGAGGAGCTCTGGATCATGAATTCCGATGGCACCGGCCGGCGTCGGCTCCTTTCTGATAGATGGCGCAACCGGGCGCCGAAGTGGTCTCCCGACGGAAAGGAGATTCTGTTCCTCTCGGACCGTTCCGGCGAATACGGCAACTGGGTGATCCGCGAAGACGGCAGCGGACTACGTCCGTTGACCACGGTGGCCGATCCGAACATGCAGAGTGCCGTCTGGTCGCCGGACGGAAGCCAGGTGCTCGCGGCGCGATCACCGGATCCCCCGGTGATCCTTGACCCGCGGGCGGCGCGGCCCGTGGTCCATCCCGCCGCCGCGCCGGGTTTGGCTGGCGCCGGGGCGCTGATGTTCAACGATTGGACGGACGGGCCCAATGGCGGCCTCGCCATCGGCCAGACGACGCCCACAACGCCGCAATCCGATATCGTCCTTTACTCGTTTGAGCAAGCGCGCCTGGAGAGCGCCGGACTCAAAGGCAGATTTGCTCACTGGCTCAGGCTGCGCGATCCCGGCGAGCGGCTCCGGTGGTTCGTCTTTGCACGCAGCACCGAACTGCTCCTGTTCGATCGCAAGCTGAGGCGGGAGAAGGGCCTGTTTTCCGCCTCCGACTCGATCTATGCCCTGGCTGTCTCTCCCGATGGACGCTGGGTCTACTTCACCCGGACGATTCGCGATGCCGACCTGTGGCTGTCGCGCTGGCCTGGCCGCTAGCGCGGCGGATGGCTGCTCAGACGGCTGGCTTCAGGGCCACGGGCGGTATGCCACCGTACGGGGTGGGTGCGCGGCGGCGGCCAGACCGGCGTTGTGGCCAGCCGCAATGGGCGCATTGCGGAACAACGCTTCCATCGCGGCCGGCGATTGTGAAAGCAGGAACGCAGCGTGCGCAGCATGGTTCTATTTCGCAGCTTCTGCGGGTGGGGCGTCAAGGGGGTGACTCTCCGCCACGCTCCCGCAAGCACCCGAACGAATCCGATCAGAAGCCCGCACAGGCCGCGCGCGGCCCCCAGCATGTTCAGGAACTCCTGTGCCGCCGCTAGACCCGGCGCGTTGTGCGGGCGTGTTCCTTCAGAAGTAATACTTCAACCCGAATTGCATATTGCGAGGCTGCGTCACCTGCGACGTGATCTGCCCGAAGGTGCCCACCGCCGTGATGTCCCGGCCCGGCGGCCCGTAGCTGACATGATTCAGCACATTGAAAAACTCCACCCGGAAATCGACGTATTGGCGCTCGCTAACCCGGAACTTCTTTCCGATGGAAGTGTCCAGATTGAAGAAACTGGGAGCGCGCAGCGTGCCCACTCCCGCTGTCCCAAACGTGCCCAGAGCAGGAATGCCGTACGCGCATTTCCCATCGTCCACCCCCGCCGGGCAGAAGCTCGATGCATCCACCGGCCCAAAGAAACGATCCACCGTTTGCGAAGTGATCGCCATCCGACGGTAGTAGTTCGCACGCACATTTCCGCGCACCGATTGGCCCGTGTTCGTCTGCGCCGCCGCCGCATTCACCGTCACCGGGAAGCCCGAATGCGCTGTCAGGAAATAGTTCAGGCTCCAACCTCCGGCGATCATGTCCAAAGCGCGGCCGATGCCCGAACCGAACTTCTTGCCTTGCCCCACCGGAAGTGCGTACAGCCCCCCGATCGAAAAGTTATGCCGCGCATCGAAACACGCCGGTCCGAAATTGGCCCGCCGGTCATAGGCGTTCTGCCAGTAGGCCCCGTCGGAGTTCACTGCGGCACACCCGTAGTAGCCGAGGTTGTCCGTCAATGTCTTCGAGAACGTGTATGCCGAGATCAACTCCAGCCCGCCGCTCAAACGGTGACGCGCTGTCACCTGCAGCGAATTGTAGTTGCTCGTCCCACTCGATTCAGTCAGCGCAATATTGCCCACGTTGGGCAACACTCTCGCCAGTGGACGGCGGTCATTGAGATTGATCCAGGTGTTGAACGGACCCGTGCCCGGCAGCGGCTGATTCGCTTCGTGCGGAACAATCAGGTGTGTCGCCCGGTTGCCGACATAGCCCGCCGAGAACGACGTCCCTCTCCCGAGTTGATACTCCAGCGTGAAGTTGTACTGATTGGTGAACTGCGGCCGCAGATCCAGATCCCAGGCGCGCGCCTGATAGAACGGAGCAGGACCCGTCCGCGGTCCCGTCAGATCGCCCGCCCCGATCACATCGGCAAACCCGGTGCGGATATCGCCAGGCGTCCGCGCGTCGTAATTCACGTTCGATTCCACA
>JAEUQG010000459.1 GCA_016789755.1 Bryobacterales bacterium | reverse complement strand
GGCGGCCGCGGGGGACGGCGCGGAACGGCGGGAACGCTCTGTCCGGTGGGGACATAGGAGCTTTGCGGAGAACGGTGACGGATCAGTAGCGGAGGAGCCGTTCGGCCTCGCGGACGATATCGGACACCTGGGGCAGGATCTCGTCTTCGATAGCCGGGTTGTAGGCTACCCACGTATCCTGGGCGGCGACGCGGGCGATGGGGGCATCGAGCCGGTCGAACAATTCATCGCCGATGCGGGCGGCAATCTCGGCGCCGAAGCCGAAGCTGCGCGTATCCTCGTGGACGATCAAGACCCTGCTGGTCTTGCGCACGGAGGCGGCGATGGCAGGCCAATCGTAGGGCAGGAGCGAGCGCAAATCGATTAACTCAATGCTCCATTCGGGGTTCCGCTTCTCTAACTGAGTGGCCGCCACCAGCGACTTCTGCACCAGGGCGCCGTAGGTGACGACCGTCAGCGACCGGCCGGGTTTGACGAGGCGGGCTTTGCCGAAGGGAACCATGTAGTCCGGGCCGGGGTGAGGGCCGCGGTTGTAGGGTTCGCGGTAGAGTTTTTTGTGTTCGAGGAAGAGGACCGGGTCGTCGCAGCGCAGGGCGGTGCGGAGCAGGCCGCAGGCGTCCTGAGCATTGGAGGGCATGACGACGCGCAGGCCGGGGATGTGAGTGAAGGCCACCTCTCCCGATTGGCTGTGGTAGACGGCGCCGCCGCTGAGGTATCCGCCGATGGCGACGCGAATGACGGCGGGGCAGGAGAAGGCGTTGTTGGAGCGCCAGCGCATGGTTGCCAGTTCGTCGCGAAGTTGCATCATGGCGGGCCAAATGTAATCGAAGAACTGGATTTCGGCGACGGGTTTGAAGCCGCGGACGGCGAGTCCGATGGCCCGGCCAACGATGGCGGCTTCGGCGAGCGGGGTGTCGAAGCAGCGGTCGCCGAAGGCGCGCTGGAGGCCCTGAGTGGCTTTGAAGACGCCGCCTTTGCCTTTGACGGCGTTCAGGTTTTCCCGGTGTCCGCAGTCGGCGACATCTTCGCCGAAGACCAGAATATGTTCGTTGCGGCGCATCTCCTCATGCAAGGTGAGGTTGATGGAATCGACCATGGTGCGCGGTTCGCCGGAGGGTTGAGGAGCGGAATCGAACGCCGGGCCGCAGGGATCGACGGAGGGGCTGTAGAGGAAATCGAGCGCACTGCCCGATGGGGGGGCGGCGGCGCGGAGTGCGGCATCGGTGGCCTGTTGCACTTCGGATTCGACTTCGTGCCCGATCAGTTGCAGGGTGTGGCGGTCGGCCGCTCCGTGTGCCATGAGCCATTCCGGGAAGCGGAAGATGGGGTCGCGGCGGGCTTCCTGGTCGCGTTCGGCTTCGGTTTTGTACAGGCGCTCGTCATCGGAGAGGGAATGCGAGTAGGGGCGGATGACGTGCGCGTGGACGAGGGCGGGGCCTTTGCCTTCGCGGCACCAGGCGATGGCTCGCTGCATGGTTTCGTAGGACTGGAGGAAGTCGGTGCCGTCGGTCTCTTCGACGAAAAGGCCGGGGAAGCAGGCGACGAGTTTCGAGATGCTGCCGCCCGCCGTCTGCTGTTCGATGGGGACGGAGATGGCGTAGCCGTTGTCTTCGATGAGGTAGAGCAAGGGAAGCTTGCGCATGGAGGCGGCGTTGAGGGATTCCCAGAACTCGCCTTCGCTGGTGGTGCCGTCGCCGGAACTGACGACGGTGATTTCTCCGGGTTGGCTTAGGCGGAGCGACGCTTCGGCGCATCCGGCGGCCTGAAGGAACTGGGTGCCGGTGGGCGAGGAAGACGACACGATGCGAAGGGGAGCGCTGCCCCAGTGGGAGGGCATCTGGCGGCCGCCGGAGGCTGGGTCGGCTCCTGCGCCGACGGCTTGGAGGAGCATGTCCTCGGGGGTGACGCCCAAGGTGAGGCAGAGGGCGCGGTCGCGGTAGTAGGGGAAGATCCAGTCGCGGCCGGAGTGGAGCAGGTAACCGGCGGCCACTTGCACGGCCTCATGGCCGGCGCCGCTGATCTGGAAGAAAATCTTGTTTTGGCGCTTGAGCAAAACCTCGCGGTCGTCGAGGCGTCTGGAGGTTAGCATCAGCCGGTAGGCGCGCCGTAGTTCGTCAACGCTCAGTAGAGGCTTCACGTTCTTGTGGTGCTACTCTGGATTGTTGCATGGATGGTGTGATTGTAGTCAACAAGTCCCCCGATTGGACTTCTCACGATGTCGTGGCGAAGATGCGAAGGATTGCGGGGACGAAGAAAATCGGACATTTAGGGACTCTCGATCCGATGGCCACGGGAGTGCTTCCGCTGGTGTTGAACCGGGCCACGCGGCTGGCGCAGTTTTACATGCGCAGCGACAAGCGATATCAGGCGCTGGTGCGATTCGGCTATTCGACGGACACTTACGACCGGGAAGGGGAAGCGACTTCGGAACGGGTTGCGGTTTCGCTGGAGCGGGCGGAGGTGGAAGCCGCGCTGACGGGCTTTCGCGGGGTGATTGCGCAGCGTCCCCCGGCGATTTCGGCGAAGAAGATTGCGGGGACGCCGGCGTATAAACTGGCGCGGAAGAATGTGGCGGTGGAACTGCCGGCGGTGGACGTGACGATCTACGCGCTGGATTTGCTGGATGCGGGACCGGATTGGATCCGGATCGATGTGCATTGTTCGGCGGGCACGTATTTGCGAAGCCTGGCGCACGATCTGGGGGCGCAACTGGGATGCGGGGCGCATCTGGAGGAGTTGCAACGGACGAGCAGCGGGGACTTCACACTGGAACAGGCGCGGACGCTGGTGGAGTTAGAGGAACTGGCGAAGGAAGGCCGATTGGTAGAAGCACTGGTGCCGGCGGGAAAACTGCTGCCGCAGTTTCCGGCGGAGGTGGTGGATCAGATTACCGCGACGCAGATCCGGCAGGGGCGGGATTTTCGAGTATCGCCGTTCCGTGTGGCGAAGGGGGCGCAGTACGTGAGGGCTCTGGATACGGGTGGGGATTTGCTGGCGATCGGCGAGGTGAAGCTGCCGAATCTGTATCATCCGATCCTGGTGTTTTAACGTTCGGTTACGCGCGCATACAGGGATTGCGGTAGCCGAATACCCCAGCCAAGGGATGGGCATTGGGGCGTGCCACGGTTAGTCTCGTAAAGAGGCACGCACTTCGATGGCAGATTTCTATCAAACGGGAATGGTGACGACGCTGCACCGGCTGACCAGCAATCAGTTGGAGCGGCTGGAGCGGGATCTGGAGAGTTTTGGACGGCGCAGGCCGATCGGGCTGGTGCTTCCGGCGCTGATTACGGAGTTCGAGACGGTGGCGATGCAGCGCATTGTGGCCGATTTGCAGAAGGTGCGCTATCTGCAAAGGATCGTAGTGGTGATCGGGCGCGCAACGCGCGAGCAGTACATACGGGCGAAATCGTTTTTCGACAATTTCTACACGCCGGTGAGTCCGATTTGGGTGGAGAGCCCGCGGATCCAGAAGCTGCTGCAGATGCTGGAGGACCGGGGGCTGCCGGCGGGGCGGGACGGCAAGGGCCGCTCGTGCTGGCTGGCTTACGGGTATCTGCTGGCGGCGGGCGATTGCGACGTGATTGCGCTGCACGACTGCGACATTGTGAACTACGACCGGCAGTTGCTGGCGCGGCTGTGCTATCCGGTGGCGCATCCGAACCTGGGGTTCGAGTTTTGCAAAGGCTATTACGCGCGGGTGACGGACCGGATGCACGGGCGGGTGACGCGGCTGTTCATGACGCCGCTGATCCGGACGCTGGAAGGGATGGTGCCGGGGACTCCGTTCCTGCGGTACTTGGATAGCTTTCGTTATGCGCTGGCGGGCGAGTTTGCGATGGACGCGAACCTTGCCAGGGTAAACAGGATTCCATCGGATTGGGGACTGGAAGTGGGGGTGCTGGCGGAGGTATTCCGCAATTGCGCGATTGCGCGCACGTGCCAGGTGGACCTGATGGACACGTACGAACACAAGCACCAGGCGTTGTCGGCGGACGATACGACGAAGGGATTGTCGCGGATGACGATCGACATTGCGAAGTCGCTGTTCCGTACGCTGGCGGCGGAAGGGTTGGCGTTCACGACAGACCATTTCCGTTCGCTCGAGGTGCGCTATGTACGGATGGCGGAAGACACGGTGGCGCGTTACTACGCCGATGCGATGTTGAACGGGCTGAAGTTCGACCGGCATGCGGAGGAGATGGCGGTGGCGACGTTTGCGCGGAGCCTGCGGGTGGCGGCGAACGAATTTCTGGAGGACCCGAGCGGGTTGCCGCCCATCCCGAACTGGAACCGTGTGCTGGCGGCGATTCCCGAGTTTTTCGAGTTGCTGCTGGACGCGGTGGACAAGGACGCGAAGGATCGCGAAGCGATGTTTGCATAAAGGATACGCATGCCCGAAATGATTCTGCCCGATGAGGCGCGGCGCGCGACGGAGTTTCTGGACCGCGCCGATATCGTGATCGGGATACCGAGTTTCAACAATGCGCGCACGATCGGGCATGTGGTGCGGGCGGCGTATGCGGGCTTGGCGAAGTATTTTCCGCAATGGACGGGGGTGGTGATCAACTCGGACGGTGGATCGACGGATGGGACTCGCGATGCGGTGCTATCGGCGAGGTTGGAGGATAGCCACCTGATGCTGTTGTCGACACCGATGGTGGCGGCGCACCGGCTGTCGGTGCCCTACCATGGGATTCCGGGCAAGGGGAGCGCCTTCCGGCTGATTTTTCAACTGGCGCGCAATCTTGGGGCAAAGGCGTGCGCGGTAGTGGATTCGGATTTGCGGTCGATTACGCCGGAGTGGATCGATCTGCTGCTGCGGCCGGTGATGTTTGCGGGCTACGATTTCGTCGCGCCCTACTATCACCGGCACAAATACGACGGGACGATCACGAACAGCATTGTGTATCCGCTGACGCGAGCGCTGTATGGGTTGCGGGTGCGGCAGCCGATCGGCGGGGAGTTCGGGATGTCGGCGCGGCTGGTGGAGCGTTATCTGCAGCGGGAGGATTGGGAAACGGATGTCGCGCGCTATGGGATTGATATCTGGATGACCACGATCGCGATTGCCGAGGGCTACCGGGTGTGCCAGAGTTTCTTGGGGGCGAAGCTGCACGATGCCAAGGATCCGGGGTCGGATCTGAGCGCGATGCTGCAGCAGGTGGTGGGGAGCGTGTTTCTGTTGATGCAGGAATACGAGAGTGTGTGGGAGAAGTCTGGGCCGACAGCGCCGGCGGAGTTATTCGGGTTCCGCTTCGATGTGGGACTGGATCCAGTGGAGGTGAATGTCGGACGGATGATCCAGACGTTCCTGCGCAGCGCCGGGGAATTGGGTGAGATCTGGGCGATGGCTTTGCATCCGGCGACGCTGGCAGGGGTGGAGGAATTGAAGGGCAAGGCCGTGGGAGATCCGTCGCGGTTTCACATGGAGGATGAGCTGTGGGCGCGCATTGTGCTGGATTTCGCGTGTGCGTATAAGCGGAGTCCGCTGTCGCGGGGATTGATTTTGAAATCGCTGACGGCGCTGTACCTGGCGCGGGTGGCGTCCTTCGTGATCGAGACGGAAGCGATGGTGGCGAGCGAAGTGGAGGATCGGGTGGAGCATCTCTGCCTGACGTTTGAAGAGCTGCGTCCGTATCTGCGGCGTCATTGGAACAACGGATCTGCAACCGAAGGAGGAATGGACCATGTTCGACATCGTGAGCAAAGTATTACAGGGCGCGGGTGACCGCCTTCATTATCACGCCACCACCTACCTGCCTTCGCTGCTGGCGGCGCTGACGCTGATTTTCTCGTTCTATGTCGCCGCCGTGCTGGCGCGGTGGGTGCTGCACAAGATTTTCAAGGGACTGACGATCGACAAGTTTCTACGGCAAAGCGGAGTGGCGTACATGATCGACCGGTCGGGGCGGCTGCGCGCATCGCGGCTGGTGGCGGAGACGGCATATTGGTCTTTGCTGTTGAGCGGGCTGCTGATGGGGTTGAGCGTGTTCAACACGAACCTGACGACGCACATGATCGAGGGATTCGTGTTTCTGCTGCCGAAGCTGGTGGTGGCGGGGCTGATTCTTTTGTCAGGGGCCTGGCTGAGCCAGTATCTGGGGCGCGGCTTTCTGGTGTGGGCGGTGAACGAAGAGCTTCCGATGCCGCGGCGGCTGGCGGCGGTGGCTCGGGTGCTGATCATGTTTGTGGCGATTGTGGTTGCGGCGGAGCATCTGAACTTTGCGCGCAACGTGTTCTATGCGGCGTTCGTGATTCTTGTCGGAGGCGCTGTGCTGACCGCGGCGATTGCGGTGGCTATCGCCACGGGAGGGAACCTGCGGCACATGCTGGAGGAGCGAAGGCTGCATCGCGAGGAACGGGGCGAACGCTCTCTGTGGAGCCATTTGTAGGCCGGCTACAGAGGACGGTTCCCAAACAGCGAGAGAATCGCCTCGTTCCACCCCGCGGGCCCGGGATGTTGGGTGACGGCGCCGTGCGGCACCCGTTGTTGGATGGCATCGGATTGCGGGGAGCGGATGATCACGGCGATGTCGCAGGCGAGGAGGAGCGGCACGTCGTTGAGTCCGTCGCCGAGGCCGATGGAGCGGACGGGGGAGGGATAGTGGCGCTGCAGCGCTTGGACGGCGAGTCCTTTATCGTTGGCTCCGGTGATGTGCCAGAAGCGGCCGCCCTGGGTAGTGCGGAGACCTTCGGCGGCGATGGCTGCGGCGAGGGCGGGGGTGCGGGATGGATCGAGCACCTGGAAAGGCTCGTCGTATTCGCGGCGGGCGGCCATGGCGGCCATGTCGAGGGGCAAGGCGCAGGCTTCGGCCACTTGGGCTACAGTCATGGAGGCGAAGCCTCTCACCGGGCAGCCGCTGGCTTGTGCGGCACGCTGCAACGCGGCGACCAGCGCGGAGTAGGGAGTGCCCCATTCGATGATGCGGTAACCGTGGTTGGAAGGGATGAATGCCGCTCCGCCATTTTCGACAATGAAAGGATGAGGGCAATCCATGGCATGGCGCCAGTATTCGGTTTCGGCGCGGGTCTTGCTGGTGGTGAAGATGACGGGGATCTGCACTTCGCGGAGACGGGCGAGCGCGGGACGGGCGGGCTCAAAGGAGTAGGTATCGTGATCGAGAATGGTTCCGTCCATGTCGGAGAAGACGAGATGCTGCATCCGACCGCAACTTTGCCACAGGAGTGCGGAGGGGAGCAAGCGCCATGAGGTCCCGGTCCTGGATTATTCTGTCGGCCGGCTTTGGGAGTCTGATCGCCTGCATCATCCTGATGGGATTAGGGGCGATGCGGAGAGCGGAGGCGATTCACGATGAAAGCATCGCGACGCACAACGCGTATTTGAAGACGGATTCGCTGGTGGGAGAGTTGCCGGCGGATTTGTATTTGAGCGGGATTCTGGTGCGCGACTACCTGCTCGATTTATCGCATCTGACGGGTCCCCTGTACCGGGGCGAGATGCGGCGTTTGCAGACATCGGTGAAGCAGAAGCTGGACGTGTTGGAGCGGACGGTGCCGAAGCGGCAGCAGGAGTCGCTGGACCGGCTGACGGAGGAATTGAACGGGTATTGGAAGGCGCTGGATCCGTTGTTTGAATGGAGTCCGCAACGCAAGGCGATCTTGAGCAACGTGTTTCTGCGCGATGTGGTGTTGCCGCGGCGCGATTCGATCATCAAGCTGGCGCAGGAGGTGGCTCGGATCAATGGGGAAAATCTGGCCTCGGAACAGCGGCGGCTGGATGAAAGCCAGAACCTGTTCCAACAGTTTCTGAAGGACATTCTGCTGGTGACGGTAGCGGTGGCGCTGCTGGTGTCGCTGGCGAGCATATACCGGGTGAATAATCTGGAACGGGAACACCACTTGCAGCGCGTGAGGGCGGAACGGGCGGAGGGGGAACTGCGGCGGTTGTCGCGGAAGCTGGTGCGGGCGCAGGAGGAGGAACGCAAGGCGATCTCGCGCGAGTTGCACGATGCGCTGGGGCAGAAGCTGTCTTTCATCGGGATGGAGGTGGGCACGTTGTCCTCTTTGCGGATGGCATCGCCGGAGGTGTTCGAGGAACGGCTGAGCGATGCGCAGCGTCTGATTACCGAGACCGTGCGGAGCGTACGGGATCTGTCGATGTCGCTGCGGCCGGCGATGCTGGATGAATTGGGGCTGGGTTCGGCGGTGCGCTGGCAAGGGCGGGAGTTTGCGCGGCGCAGCGGGATCGATGTGGACGTGCAGTTAGACGGGGAGCTGGATGCGCTGCCGGAAACGCACCGGACGGCGATCTACCGGATTGTGCAGGAAGCACTGACGAACATCGCCAAGCACGCTGCGGCGAAGAGCGTGCGGATTCACTTGTATGGAGGGAAGGACGCGATCCGGCTGACGGTGCAGGATGACGGGAAGGGGTTCGATCCGGAACGGATTGCCTCGCGCGGGATCGGGCTGGTAGGCATGGAAGAACGTATGAAAGAACTGGGCGGCACGATTACGGTCCGTTCCTCGCAGGGAAAGGGGACCAGCATCGAGGCGGCGGTGCCGCTGGCGGCTGGTTCGGAAGTGAGCTTATGATTCGCATTCTGATTGCCGACGACCATGGAGTGATGCGCACGGGGCTGCGGCTGCAGTTGCAGCAGCACGCGGATTTCGAGGTGGTGGGGGAGGCGAGCGACGGCCGCGAGGCGGTGAAGTTTGCCGAACAGCTTACGCCGGACGTGATCATCATGGACATTGGGATGCCGAATCTGAACGGGATCGATGCGGCGGCGCAGATTGTGAAGAAGCTGCCGAAGTGCGGCGTGATTATTCTGAGTGTGCATTCGGATGAAGAGTATGTGTTGCGGGCGCTGCGGGCAGGCGCGCGGTCGTATTTGCTGAAGGAGAGCGCGCATCTCGATTTGAAGCGGGCGGTGGAGTCAGTGGCGGCGGGGCAATCGTTCTTCAGTCCGACGGTGGCGCGGATGCTGATGGAGGATTTCGTGCAGCAGATGCAGCGGCGGGGATTGAAGGATTCCTACGATTTGTTGAGCGATCGGGAGAAGGAGATTTTCCAGCTCTTTGCCGAGGGGAAGTCGAATAAGGAGGTAGCGGCGCTGCTGAATTTGAGTCCCTATACGGTGGAGACGCATCGAACGCATATCATGCAAAAGCTGGATCTGCATAGCGCGGTGGACATTGTACTGTACGCGGTGCGGAAGAAGATTGTGAGCTGAAGGAGACAGGCATCGTGCAGAAGCTGGCGGATTACGTGAGCAGCCATTGGGAGCAGTTTTGGATTCCGGCGGTGGTGCTGCTGGTGGTTTTTGCGGCGGGGTTGGCGGTGCGTGGGGTACTGTTCCGGAACTTGCGGCGGTGGGCATCGAAGACGGACGGGCGGCTGGACGATGTGCTGGTGGAATCGCTGGAGAGCCCCTTTCTGGTGTGGGTATTAATTCTGGCGATCGATTTGAGTTTGCAGGTATCGGAGTTGCCGGCGCGGGTGGTTTCGTTATCGGCGACGGTGCTGCTGCTGTTGTGGATTGTTTCGTTGACGATGGTGGCGTCACGGGTGGCGGCGGCAGTGGTGCGAGCGTATGGGCGGCGGGTGGCAGGGGCGCAGCCGGTGACCAGCCTGTCGCAGAATCTGGCGCGGATGTTTGTGGTGTCGATCGGGGCGCTGCTGATGCTGCAGCATTTGGGCGTGTCGATCGCACCGATGCTGACGGCGTTGGGAGTAGGCGGCATCGCCGTGGCGCTGGCGCTGCAGGACACGTTGTCGAACTTATTCGCGGGGTTCTATATCACGCTGGCGGGGCAGATACGGGTGGGGGACTACATCCGGCTGGACACGGGACAGGAAGGGGTGGTGACGGACATCAGTTGGCGGGCCACGTCGATCCAGATGCTGGCGAACAATCTGATTCTGGTGCCAAATGCGAAGCTGGGGCAGGCGATTGTGACGAACTTTTCGTTTCCCGATGGGCGGATGGCATTGCCGGTGGCGGTTGGGGTGGCATACGAAAGCGATGTGGATCATGTGGAGCGGGTGCTGTTGGAGGAAGCGGGGTTAGCGATTGCGGAGGTGGCCGGGCTGGTGGGCGATCCGCCGCCGGCGGTACGGTTCGTGGGGTTTGGGGATTCGTCGCTGAACTTCAATCTGGTATGCCACGTGGCGGGATTCGCGGACCAGTTTTCGGTGCAGCATGAGCTGCGGAAACGGATCCTGAAGCGGTTCCGGAAGGAAGGGATTCAGATTCCGTTCCCGGTGCGGACGGTGGTGATGCAGAGCTAGGGATGTTCGACGATGCGGCCGTCGCGCATGTGGACGATGCGGTGGGCATAGGCGGCGGCTTCGGGGTTGTGGGTAATCATGAGGATGGTCTGGCCGAGGCGTTCATTGAGGTCGCGAAGGAGCTTGAGGACGATCTCGGAGTTTTCGCTGTCGAGGTTGCCGGTGGGCTCGTCAGCGAGGAGGAGTGCGGGGTGATTGACGATGGCGCGGGCGATGGCGACGCGCTGTTGTTCGCCTCCGGAAAGGGAGCGCGGTTTGTGGCCGAGGCGGTGGCCGATGCCGAGGAGATCGAGGGTTTGTTTGAACCAGCCGTCGGTCTCGTGTTTCTTGCCGGCGAGGTATTGGGCCATGGCGATGTTGTCGGTGGCCGAGAGGGTGGGCAGCAGGTTGTAGCGCTGAAAGACGAAGCCTACGAGTTCGCGGCGGATGGCGGTGCGCTCGGAGTCGGACATTTGGGTGAGGTCGCGGCCGTCGATCAAGACGGTGCCGGAGGAGGCGCTGGAGAGTCCGCCGAGGATGTAGAAGAGGGTGGATTTCCCGGAACCGGAGGGGCCGACGATGGCGATGAACTCGCCTTTCTGGACGTTGAGATCGACGCCGCGGAGGGCGCTGACCTCGACGTCGCCCATGCGATATTTCTTGACGAGCTTTTTGACTTGAATGAGCATGGCGGGATCACTCATAGGAAAGGGCCTCGATGGCGTCCTGGCGGGCCGCCTTCCAGCCTGGATAGAGGGCTCCGGTGAGTGAGCCGGTGAGGGAGATGAGGGTGGCGACGGGCCACCAATCGGGGACGATGACCTGGGTGAGGTTGCCGGGGACGTATTGCATGATGGCCCAGCGGGTAAGGTAGGTGAGGAGAATGCCGGCGATGGAGCCGACGATGGCCAGGGCGACGGTTTCGCGAACGAGGATGCCGAGGATCATCTGGGGCGTTGCGCCGAGGGATTTGAGGATGCCGATTTCGCGGGTGCGTTCGAGGACGGCGGTGTACATGGAGAGGAAGACGACGAGGAAACCGACGACGATGGAGACGCCGATGACGACGCCGATGAAGGGTTTCAAGCCGGGGACATTGTTGACGGAGATGAGGGAGCTGTACTCTTCGATGGAATAGATCTGATGTTCGGGGAGGGATTTTTTGAGCCCGGCGAGGACGGTGGGGAGGTTGGCCTGATCGTCGAGTTTGACGTAGACCATGGAGATCTTGCCGGTGTTGGCGGAGAGTTCCTGAACGAGGGGGAGGGGGAGGAAGAGGCGGGCGAGTTTGCCGGGTTCGACGATGCCGCAGACGCGCCAGGTTTTGTTGAGGAATCTGGTTTGGGCGCCGACTTTGAGTTTGTTTTGGCGAGCCCAGTACTCGTCGACGATGACGTCGTCGGGGCCTTGGAAGGGGCCGCCGGAGAGGAATTTGAAGCCGCCGCTCATGCGGGAGAATTCGTTGAGATCGACGCCGGTGACGGAGTTGGTGCCGCCGATGGCGTGGACGGCGGTGCCGGTGGCGATGGTGACGTGGGGGATCTGGCGGACGAAATCGAGGAGCTTCTGCGGCATGGGCGCGGAGCTGAGGCTGATGATGGAACTGCCAGGGGGGCGGATGAGGATATCGGCGCCGACGCCGCGGGAACGGCGGGCCATGTCTTCGAGGGTTCCGTAGCTGACGCCGACGAGGGTGAGGATCATGGTGACCTGGACGCCCACGGCGGCGGCGCTCAAAGATGTGCGGACCCAGCGATGTTTGAGATTTTCAATGACTAGCTTGTTGATCAAAGATGGCTTACCTGGGAGCTGGACAAACTTTCATTGTACAGCGGGATGGGGTGGGATCAGGCGCGATTGTGGAGATCTGGGGTGTCGGACAACTCGGCAAAAAGCCAGGCGCGGGCGTAATCCCAGTCGCGGCGGACAGTGGCGCGGGAGATTTCGAGGGCAGCGGCGGTTTCTTCGTCGGTGAGACCGGCGAAGAAGCGGAGCTCGACGACGCGGGCGGCGCGTGCATCCACCTGTTCCAACTTATCCAAGGCGGCGTTGAGTTCGACGGGGTCCCAGCCGCCTTCAAGGCCGGGGGATTGGCCGAGATCGAAATCGAGATCGACCCGGATGCCGCCGCGTTTCTGGGAGGAAGCCTGACGGGCGTAGTCCACCAGGAGGCGGCGCATTTGACGGGCGGAGATGGCGAGGAAATGGCCGCGGTCCTTGAGATCGAGGGGGTTGGAGCCGGCGAGCTTGAGGTAGAGTTCGTGGACCAGGGCGGTGGGGCGCAGGGTATGGCCTTCGCGCTCGGTTTTGAGGTAGGAACCGGCGATGCCGCGGAGTTCGTGGTAGAGCAAGGCGATCAATTCGCCACAGGCTGCTTCGTCGCCGTTTTTCCAGTCCTGGAGGAGGCGGGTGACTCCCGTTTTCGGCTCCTGCATCAAGCCCTAGTATAATGGGGCGCATCGGTGGATGGGCTTGCAATCGAAACCTGAGAAGGATGGGATGCGGCCGGACGAGGTTCGTCCGTGGTTTGAGGCTTTGGCGGGTGTGGGAGCGGAGGAGCGGGCAGCGGCGCTGGATGGTTTGAGAGAACGGGCGCCGGAGGTGGCGCGGGAAGTGGCGCGATTGCTGCAGGCACACGACCGGCGGGGACATTTTCTATCGACGCCGATGGTGGTTGCCGCGGGGGAAGCGGAGCGTCCTGTGGAGACGGCGGGGGCGTACCGGGTGAAGCGTGTGCTGAGCCAGGGCGGCATGGGCGTCGTGTACGAAGCGGTTCGCGCCGACGATGTGTTTGAGAAGCGGGTGGCGCTGAAGATGATCCGCGGGGCGGCGATGACGAGCGCGTTGCAAGAGCGGTTTCGGGTGGAGCGGCAGATTCTGGCGTCGATGGAGCATCCGAACGTGGCTCGGATTCTGGATGGGGGAGAGACGGCGGACGGCAGGCCGTACCTGGTGATGGAGTATGTGGAGGGGCGTCCGATCGACGCGCACGCGAAGGAGAAGGAACTGGGGTTGGAAGCGCGGCTGGCCCTGTTTCTGCAGTTGTGCGCGGCGGTGCAATTCGCGCATCAGCATCTGGTGGTGCATCGCGATTTGAAACCGGGGAACATTTTCGTGACGGAAGGCGGGCAGGTGAAGCTGCTCGATTTCGGGATCGCGAAGATTGTTTCGGAACATGGGGAGGGGGCGGCGGCGAAGACGACGCAACTGCAGGCGATGACGCCGGAGTATGCGAGTCCGGAGCAGATTAGCGGGCAGCCGGTGTCGACGGGGACGGATGTGTTTCTGTTGGGGATCGTGCTGTACGAGTTGGTGGCCGGCGCGCACCCGTTCGGGGCAGCGGGGAAGCTGCCGCATGAGGTGATGCGGTCGATTTGCGAAGAAGATGCGCCGGCGGCGAGCATGGTGACGCGGGTTGGGTGGAGGAGGAGACTGAAGGGGGATTTCGACAAGATTGCGGCGATGGCGCTGCAGAAAGAGCCTGGGCGGCGGTATGCGTCGGTGGAAGCGTTGGCGGGGGATATCCGGCGATTTCTAACGAATGAACCGGTGGCGGCGCAAGGGGACAGCTTCGGCTACCGGGCGGGCAAATTTGTGAGGCGGCGGTGGGCTGTGCTGGCGGGGGCGGCGGTGGTGTTTCTGACGATGGCTGGGGCGGCGGCAATCAGCATGCGGGCGGCGGAGGAGGCACGGCGGCAACGGGCGATTGCCGAAGCGCGGCGGGTGGAGGCAGAAGAGCAGCGGGGCAAAGCGGAGCAGGCGGCGGCGCAGGCGATTGCCGAGCGGGCGGAGGCGGAGGCGCGGAAGGTGGAAGCGGAGCGGCTGCGGGCAGTGGCCGATGAGGAACGGGCGCGTACGGAGCGGCACATGGGGGCGCAGCGCGCGCTGGCGATGAATCTGCTGACGACATCGGACACGCAGTTCCGGGCGGGGAGTTACAAAGATGCGATCGCCAATCTGGAGAGTAATCTGAAGGCTCAATCGGCGCTGGCTGCGGGGGACCCGGGGGACAAGAATCTGCAGAAGATGATCGGGGTGCTGGAGG
>JAEUQG010000456.1 GCA_016789755.1 Bryobacterales bacterium | reverse complement strand
CAACTACCAGGCCGAATACGGCCGCATGTCCGGCGCCAACGTCCAGCTCGTCACCAAAAGCGGCGCCCGCGACTTCCACGGCATGTTCAGCTACTTCAAGCGCCACGAACAATTCAACGCCAATTCCTTCTTCAACAACCTCACCGGACTCCCCAAAGCACGCACCCGCCTCAATACCTACAGCTACAACATCGGCGGCCCCATCTACATCCCCAAACTCTTCAACACCGGCCGCGAAAAACTCTACTTCTTCTGGAGCCAGGAATTCTGGCCCCGCTCCAGCTCCCTCCCCATCGGTCAGCTCACCACCCCCACCGAACTCGAGCGCAACGGCGATTTCTCGCAAACCGTCGAACTGAACGGCGCCCTCATCCCTATCCGCGATCCCATCACCCGCCAGCTCATGCCCGGCAACCGCATCCCCACCAGCCAGATCGATCCCAACGGGCGCGCACTCTTCAGCATGTTCCCCCTGCCTAATTTCACCAACACCGCTATCTCCGCCCGCCGCTACAACTACGTCTTCCAGGAAAACGTCGAAACCCCGCAGCGCCTGGAAACCTTCAAAGCCGACTACCACGTCCACCCCAAAAGCCAGCTCGCCTTCTCCATCTCCCGCCACAAAGACGAACAAACCGGCCCCTACGGCATCCCCACCGGAGGCGCCAATTGGGCGCAAATGAGCAAGACCTTCTGGACCCAGGGCACTGTTCTCTCCGCACGCAATCAGTGGATCATCTCCCCCACTCTCGTCAATGAGTTCACCTTCGGCTACTCCCGCCGCCCCGAAGGCGAGCGCATCCCCGATGCCGAACTGAAGCGCAATCAGCGCACCACCATCGGCTTCGTCACTCCGCAACTAAACCCTACCGCCAATCCCCTCAACCTCGTCCCCAACGCCAACTTCGGCGGCGTCTCCCAGCCCATCAACCTCAACATGGACGGACGCACTCCCCTCGATCAAACGCAGTATGCCTACAACGTCACCAACAACGTGACCAAGAACTTCGCCACTCACCTCGTCAAAGCCGGCTTCTTCTACAACCACAACATGCGCCAGGCGCAGCTCCCCTCCGCCTTCAACGCCACCATCAACTACGGCCGTAACGCCAACAACCCCATCGACACTGGCTACGCCTTCTCGAACGCCATGTTCGGCGTCTTCAACGTCTACCAGGAAGCCACTTCGCGCCCCGACATCAGCATCTTCATCAAGTCCGTCGAATGGTTCGCTCAGGATAGCTGGAAACTCCACCGCCGCTTCACCCTCGAACTCGGCATGCGCTTTGCCTTCATCATCCCCCAATATGAGAAAGACGGCCGCGTCTCCGGCTTCGTCCCCGGCCGCTTCGACCGCTCCCGCATGGTCCAGTTGATCCGCCCCGGCATGTCCGGCAACACCCGCGTCGGCATCCACCCCGTCACCGGCCAAACCTATCCCCAAGCCCTGATCGGCGCCATCGCCCCAGGCACCGGCAGTGTCACCAACGGCATGGTCGGCGGCAACGATCCCAACTACCCCCGCGGCCTCACCACCAACCCCGGACTCCAATTCGCACCCCGCATCGGCTTCGCTTGGGATGTCTTCGGTAAAGGCAAAACCGCCGTCCGTGGCGGCTTCGGCATGTTCACCAACCTCGGCGACTTCCAGTTGCTCCGCCTCCTCGGCGGCCAGCCTCCCCTCGTCAGCACCCCCCAGATCAACTTCAGCTCCATCCGTGAGCTCACCTCATCGCCCGGCTTCGTCTTCCCTCAAAGCATCATCGGAGTGGACGGCCAGTCTCTCGTCCCCAACATCATGAACGCCAGCCTCTCCATCCAGCAAAACATCGGATGGGGTACCGTGCTCGACGTCGGCTACGTCACCTCCCTCGGCCGGCATCTGCTGTGGCAACGCAACCTCGGCGCCATCCCCATGGGCGCCAACTTCCTCCCACAGAACGCCGATCCCACCAACCCGCGCGTGCCGCTCCCGGCGTCATTCCTCACTCCTTACACCGGATACAACGACGTGCAGATGCGCGAATGGGCCGCCTCTTCCAACTACCATTCCATGCAAACTACCGTGAACCGCCGCTTCACCCGCGGCCTGCAACTCGGCGGCTCGTGGACCTGGTCCAAGTCCATGGACTTCAACAGCGGCGACCTCAACACCGTCTCCGCTCTCGTCCCCGTCCGCATCTGGAACTACGGCCTCTCCGACTTCGACCGCACTCACGTCGTCAAGATCAACTATCTCTACGATCTCCCCCGCCCCGCCTGGAACAACTTCGTCTCCAAGCAAGTGCTCGGCGGCTGGCAACTCTCCGGCATCACCAGCTTCGTCTCCGGAGCGCCCACCGCCGCGGGCTTCGCTCTGGTGAACCCCATCGATATCACCGGCACCCCATCCCAAGGCGCGCGTATCAATGTCACCGGCAACCCCGTCCTTCCCAAATCCGGCCGCACCTTCAGCCGCAACTTCGACACCGGTGTGTTTGCCCCGCCGGCCGTCGGCACCGTCGGCAACTCCGCCCGCTACACGATGCGCGGACCCGGCATCAACAATTGGGACATCGCCGTCTTCAAGAACTTCGCCGTCCGCGAGCCCATGCGGCTCCAACTCCGCTGGGAACTTTACAACGCGTTCAACCACACCCAGTTCAGCGGCTTCGACACCGCCGCCCGCTTCGATGCACAGGGCCGCCAGGTGAACGCCCGCTTCGGCGAGTTCACCTCCGCCCGCCTCCCCCGCCAGATGCAGTTCGCTCTCCGCTTCTTCTTCTGATCTGCCAAACAACAAATGGCGGGCAGAACGGATCGCTCCATCTGCCCGCCATCTTCTTTCTACAGCGTAACGCCCAACTTGCTCGCGATGGCACGCAGCAACAGCCGGTCTTCGTGCAGAAATCCCACTTCGATCTTCTCGAACTCCTTCGTATTGCGGATCATCACCACGCCGCCGAAACCGAAGTAGAGTTCTTCACCCTCCTCCAGCGCCCGCAGCGGTACGGGAATCTCCACCCCGATCGTCTTCTGCTCAGGAATCTCGCCCGTGAAATCCTTCACCGGAATGTTCACCACAGCCGCGAAATCCTTGTCGATCATCAACGGCTCCAGCATCGGCTTGCCGTCCGCCCCGGCCAGCGGCAGCCCGCTGTCGGCCATCGCAATCACGTTGTCGTAAACCAGCTTCCGCCGCGTCGCTGCCGCCGCCGCCGGATCGCACCACGACTTCACCGGCTTTGAAGGATCGAAAGGCGGAGCCTCCATCCCCGTCTTCTGCCGGTACTCTTCCCGCGTCTGGTAAACCGGAAAGGCATATAGATGGGCCAGTCCATACGTTGGATATGGTAAAGCTGACATGAAATTACCTCCTATTCGGAGCCTACCTTCGCACTGTTCCCCTGCCGCTCTGCGCAACGGCCAACATCATGAATCCGCACGGGAAATAAATCGCCCCCCACGGTGACCCGCCTTCCCCTGTCTCAGCCCAGGCCCCCGTCACACGAATTGCGAATAATTCTTTCTGCCATCTTTACAATCACTTGCAGTCGAACTGCGGCTTTCGCAATCCTGCCCCCGCACTACCCCCCTGTTACTCTCTTGGCCAGGAGATCACACCATGCGTCAATTCCTCGCACCCAAACAAGTCCGCGTCATCGAGGGCATCCTCGCCGGACTCACCGTCACCGCCGCAGCCGAAGCCGCCGGCGTTCACCGCACCACCGTCCATCACTGGTGCCGCGTCATCCCCGAGTTCCGCAACACTCTCGACGCCGTCAAGCAAGCCCGCATCGACTCCATCCAGGACGCCATGCAAGCCCTCGTCGCCCCCTCCATCGCCATCCTCACCAGCATCGTCCACGACGAATCGCAGCCCTTGTCCCTTCGCATGCGTACCGCCATGGCCATCCTCAAGTTCGCCTCCACTCCGGCCAAAGTGCCTGTCGCCAAGGATGCCATGGGCCACGTGGATTACGCCGCTGCAACCGCCTGTTCCGATACTCCGCAAGACGAAATTCATCGCCATTCATCGCCTTCCTCGAACGGCGAGCCTGTAGAATCGCCGGCCGCCTCCACTCCGCCGCAAACTCCGCGCAACGCCTCCTGCCCCTGCGGCAGCGGCGACAAATACAAGCGCTGCTGCGGCAAGAACGCTCCCCCGGTCCTCTCGCGGGCGGCCTGACGCGGTGCAGTATACTAGTCAGTTTCCAATTCATCGCGGTAAGTCCACGTTAGATTACCTGCCCAGGAGAATCGCGTTTTCATGCAGACTTCCGCCATCCGTCATCGAGTCACTGACTTCCTCGCCCGTTACCCTCCCTTCCAGGAGATCGATGAGGACGACTTGCTCGCGCTCGTCGAACGCGGCCGCGTCAAGTTCCACGAATGCGAAGAGTTCGTCTATTGGCAGAAATCCGCTCCCGGACCATTCGTCTTCGTCATCCAGCAGGGCACGGTGTCTCTCATCGAGGAAGCCGCCGGCCAGGAAAAACTATGCGACGTGCGCGGCGCCGGCGACTTGCTCGGCATCGAGCGGTTCCTCGGCGCGCCGCATCATCTCTATTCCGCACGTACCAACTCCGACGTCATTCTCTACGCGCTGCCGGCGCAGGATTTCGAAGCCTTACTCGGCAAATACCCCGCCGCCGCCAAGTACGTCGAGAGCCACGCCTCCGTCAGTGCCGGATTCCACGCCGCCGGCCACCGCGCGCTGCCATCCGAAATCCGGGTCTACGATGTCGCCTGGACCCACAACACGGTCACCTGCTCCGCCTCCGGCACTTTGCAACAGGTGGCCCGCCGCATGGTGCAATCCGGCGTCCATTCCGCCGCTGTGCTCGATGCCGCTCATGGCGTGCTGGGCCTCATCACCCCGGGCAGCATCCTGGAAGGGATCGCCGCCGGACGGCTCACCCCAGCCTCGCCTGTGTCGCAGGCCATTCAGCCGCCCTGCTGCGTCGCCCCGCAACACACCGTCAGCGACACCGTTCTCGCCATGGCGAGATCCCGTTCTACCTTCGCCGCCATGACCAGCGATGGAACCCCGTCCGGTAAGTTCGATGGCATCGTCGACGCCGATTGCCTGGCCGCTGTTTTCGGTTCAACACCTTTCGACAGTTTGCCGCGCGTCGCCACCGCCGCCGGCACGGCCGAGTTGCATCAGCACCACCGCCGCGCCCGCTCCTTCCTGCTCGAACAGGCAACCTCTCCCGCCTCCATCGGCTGGATGGCTTCCTGGGCCACGGAGTTCGACCGTCATATCCTCCACCGCATCCTCGATCTGTCGGGCCACGCCTCCGGCGATCTTTGCTGGTGCTTCAGCGGAGCCTCCGGCCGCGGCGAAAAGCTCACCGTGGAACTGCCCGCCCTGGCCCTCATCGTCTCCGATCCCGCGCGCCTCGAGGAAGCCTCGGACATCTATCGCGACGTGGTGCGTCAGTTCGTCGAGTGCGGTTACCGCCGCTTCGACCCTCCGCCCGATGACCCCGGCTTTGCCTGCGCCACGCTCGCCGAATGGGCCCAACGCTATGCGGATTGGGTGCGCGACCCCATCCTCAACATGGTCTACGATGCCCGCCCCTTCTTCGACATGAGCCCCGCGGCCGGCAACGCCTCCCTCTGCGATCGGCTCCGCCTCGCCGTGGAGCGCGAGATCGAAGCCGACAGAAGCTTCGTCCGGATCCTCGCCCACGATTGCCTCAACAGCATGCCGCCCATCGCCTTCCTCGAAGACTACGTGGTCGACGAACATGGCGCGCAACTCGAAACGTTCCAACTCCAGCGCTCGGCTCTCTGGCCGCTGGTCGATGTGGCCCGCGTCTTGAGCATGTCCGCGGGCCAGGCGTTCGGCGCATCCACCGCCGGTCGTCTCGCTGCCGCTACCCGCCGTTTGCCGCAGCACGAGCGCGTCTTCCGTGAAGCCTCGGAAACGCTTCAGGTGGTTCTTTATCAGCAGGCCCGCAGCGGGCTGCGCGCCGAATCGAACGGCGCCGAACTGCCTCCGTCCATCCTCAGCCGCCATGACCGCCAGGCGCTCAAGAGCGGCTTCCGCTCCATCGTCCGCCTGCTCCAGTTCATGGAGAGCGGCCTATGGAAGGAGGCCGTGTGAGCTGGCCCGCCGATACTCCCATCGATCAGGTTCGTTTTGTCGTTCTCGATTCGGAAACCACCAGCCTCGATCCTCGCACCGCGCGCCTCATCACCATCGGCGCCGTTGCCGTGCAGGGCGGCGAGATCCTGCTTGGCGATAGCTTCGAGGCCCTGCTCCGCGTCAGCCACAACACCAGCGCGGTCACCGTCCACGGCGTCACACGCGATGAAAGCCTCGGCGGCCTCGAAGAGCCCGAAGCCCTCCAACTCTTCCTCGATTACGTCAAGGACGGTGTGATCGTCGGCCACCACATCGGCCACGACATCTCGACATTCAATGCCGGCTACCAGCGTCACTTCGGCTTCACCCTCGGCAACCGCAGTCTCGACACGATGGACCTCACATTGCACCTGGAGCGCGATGGCGCATTCGCCGGCCGCGACCGGATCGGAAACTTCTCCCTCGACGGGCTCTGCACCATGTTCGGCGTCGTCCCGCACGACCGCCATACGGCCGCGGGCGACGCCTGGATTACAGCCCTCATCTTCCAGCGCCTGCTCCGCCTTGCC
>JAEUQG010000445.1 GCA_016789755.1 Bryobacterales bacterium | reverse complement strand
GGTTGGTTGGGGATTGGGGGCATGTGGATGGGATGGATGCGGAAGTGGTTGGTTGGGTTTGGGCCACGGATGAATGGGATGAACACGGATGTGGTTGGTTGGGGATTGGGGGCATGTGGATGGGATGGATGCGGATGTGGTTGGTTGGGTTTTGGGCCACGGATGAATGGGATGAACACGGATGTGGTTGGTTTGGGGGTGGGTGGGGGCGGGGTGATCGGGGGGTTACGTGGGTGGGGTTTGGCCACGGATGAATGGGATGAACACGGATGAAGAATGTTGAGAGGGGATTTGAGAGGACGGCACTACTTTGGGTGGATATGGATTCTTCGAATGAATCGTTCGATCCTTTGACGGAGCGCGTTTTGGGGGCGATTTTTGAGGTTTCGAATACGCTCGGCGCGGGCTTCCTGGAAAAAGTGTATCAGCGGGCTCTGCTGGTGGAATTGCGGCTGCGTGGCCTTAAGGTGGTTCCCGAGGCTCGCTTTGGAGTGAGGTACAAGGGGGAGCCCATCGGAGATTACCTTGCCGATTTGCTGGTGGAGGATGTGCTGGTGATCGAGTTGAAATGCGCCGAGCACCTTTCCAATCAGCACGTGGCTCAGTGCCTTAACTACTTGCGTGCCTCCGGGCGGACACTGTGTCTGCTGGTCAACTTCCAGAGGCCGAAGGTGGAATGGAAACGAATCGTCAGCGGAGTTCAGGCGGCGCGGGCTTAGGGATTCGAGGGGAAGGAACGTAGCCAGCCGGCGGCGGCGGTTTGGCCGGCCCATTCGGCCCAACCGAGTGGGGTGCTGTGGTGGATGCGATCGGGGAGGTCGAGGCGGGCGCCGTGTTGAATGAGGAGTTGCATCATGGGGAGATTGCCGGCAAGAGCGGCTTGATGGAGCGGGGTGGAGTGGGCGTGGAAGGCGGGGGGATGGACTTGGGTGGGGTCGGCTCCGGAGCGGAGGAGCGCGGCGGCGGTATCGAGTTCGCCGGAGATGACGGCGAGGGCGAGGGCTCGTTGTTTGGATTCCTGGGGTGAGCCGGGAGCGAGGCGTTCGACTTCGGCGAGGCGGCCGAGGCCGGCAGCCTTTTCGATGGTGTCGACACGGGCGCCGAGGGCGGCGAGGCAGTCGGCGGTTTGACGGAATCCGAAGACGAGGGCGGTGACGAGTGGGGAAATCCAGTTGCCTTCGCCGTGGCTTTCGAGGTGGGCTCCGCGTTCGATGAGGAGTTTGGTGAGCGGGACTTGTAATCCGGCTTGGGCGGGAGGGGTGCTGGAGACGAGGAGGCTGAGGGTGGTGCATTCGCCGCCGTAGAAGGAGGCCAAGGCGTTGGGATCGGCGCCGGCATCGAGGAGGAGGCTGGCGATTTCGACGGCGTTGGGAGGGGTAGTCTGGCGATAGCCTTCGATGCCGTTGGCGGCGATGTAATGGAGCAGAGTGGCGCGGTGCTGGGGAGGATCGAAGGGAGTGATGCGGGTGGAGCGGGCATGGACGAGTTCGGGATGGGCGGCGAGGATGGCTCGGAGGGTGGGGGCGTCGCCGGATATGAGGGACTCGACGGCGGCCTCAAAGCGGGAGACGGGGGAATCGGTGGAGACTTCGTGGACGTAGGCGGTGAGGGCGGGCCAATCGCGGAAGTCGTGGAGGCGTGCGACGGCGAGTTGAGCGTCGTCGAGGGTGCACTGGCGTTCGGATTGGAGGCGGTGCGCGAGGTCCTGGTAGGCGGACAGCGGTGCGCGGTACGGCAAGACAGCATAGCCCATGGGCCAATGCTAGCGCAGAATGCGGAAGAGGTTGCTGTAGTCGTCGGTCCAGAGGCGGACCTTGTCGACGACTTTGGGGGCGGGGAAGCCTTTGAGGCGCGGTTTCTCGAGGTCCTGCCTGTTGTTGGCGAGTAGGACCATGTCGGTGCCGTAGTAGCCGAGATCCTCGTCGCCGCCGTCTTCGATGAGTGCGCTGGGTTTGCCTAGGGCCTGTGCGGCGCGGGCGATGACGGGCTGGAGGTTGAGGTAGCGGTTGGAGATGTGAATGACGAGGATGCCGTCGGGTTTGAGGTGTTTGAAATAGAGATGGAAGGCTTCGCGGGTGAGGAGGTGGACGGGGACGGAATCGGAGGAGAAGGCGTCCATGTGGAGGACGTCGTAGGCTTGCGGCTGTTCGCGTTCGAGGGAGAGGCGGGCGTCGCCCATGACGATGTCGAGTTTGGCGGGGCAATCCTTGATGAAGGTGAATTCCTTTTTGGCGATTTCGACAACGAGGGGGTTGATTTCGTAGATGCGGTAGTGGTCGCCCTGGCGGGCGTAGGTGAGCATGACGCCGGCTCCGAGTCCGGTGATGCCGATTTTCTGGGGTTTATCGCGGTCTTTGGAATGGATGGCGCGGCCGACGCCGGCGTTGGGGCCGAAGTAGCTGGTCTGCTCGCGGGCGCGGGAGGGGTGGAGATACTGCTCGCCGTGGTTGATGACGCCGTGGGTGAGTTTGCGGGACCAATCGGCGTCGCCTTCCTGGCCGTAGTCGGCGGTGCGCATGCCGCCGTAGAAGTTACGGACGAGGGTGCGGTATTCGGCGGAGCTTTTCTGGGTGTGCTGGACGAGGAGGACGGCCATGGCGAGAGTGGCGGCGGAGGCGACTACCCAGGCCCAACCGCCCTGGGAGCGGTGGAGGAGGCTCTTTTTGTCGCCCCACTGGACGAGGAGGATGAGGATGGCGCAAGCGATGATACCGATGGGGAATTCGCTGTAGTTGACGAAGAAGGTGGGGGCGATGACGCCGACGAAGAGGCCGCCGAGGGCGCCGCCGATGGAGATCATGAGGTAGAAGGAAGTGAGGTAGCGGGGATGGGGTTTGAGGGAGGCGATTTCTCCATGGCAGGTCATGCAGCAGATGAAGAGGGCGGAGGCGAAGAGGGCGACTTTCTTGGGGATATCGAGCTCGGTTTCGGCGGAGATGCCGTGGGTCATGGCGGCGAGGGCGAGGGCGGTCATGGGGAGATACCAGTTGCGGCTGTACCAACCTTCGCTATCGAAGGTGAGGATGAAGCTGAGCAGGTAGAGGGAGAGGGGGAGGACCCAGAGGAAGGGGATGGGGGCGACGTCGACGGTGAGGTGGTTGGTGATGGAGAGGAGGAGGACGGAGGCGCAGGCGGCGAGTCCGGTCCAGAGGAGCCAGTGGGTGAAGGGAGGAGGTGCGGCGGGGGGCTGATCGATGCTCTGTTCCTGGGCGGGGGCGACGGCGAGGGTTCTGGCGCGCCAGGCGAGCGAAGCGCAGAGGAAGACGAAGATGACGTAGGCACCGCTCCAGACGCCGGCCTGGAATCGGGTGGGGAGGAGGGGCTCAATGAGGGTTGGATAGCCGAGGAGGGCGAGCATGGAGCCGATGTTGGAGAGGGCGAAGAGGCGGTAGGGGGAGGCGCCGGGCATGGCTCGGGCGTACCAGGCTTGGACGAGGGGGCCGGTGGTGGAGAGGAGGAGGTAGGGGAGTCCGACGGTGCCGGCGAGGAGGGCGAGGATCTGGAGGGTGGGATTGCCGCCGCCGGCGGGTTTCCAGTGATCGGCGGGGGCGACGGGGAGTACGGCGAGGCTGAGGGCGAGCAAGGCGATGTGGACGGTGGCCTGGGCTTTGCCGGCGAGGCGGCTGGTGCTCCAGTGGGAGTAGAGGTAGCCGGCGAGGAGGGCCATCTGGAAGAAGAGCATGCAGGTGGTCCAGACGGCGGCGGATCCGCCGAACCATGGGAGGATGATTTTGGCGATAATCGGCTGGACCTGGAAGAGGAGGAAGGCGCTGACGAAGATGGTGACCGCGTGATGAAGCATGCGAGGTTACGAGTATAGCCTTTCGAGAATGGGAGTGCGGATGGGGCGGAGCAGGTTCGGCTGGTTCGTGTGCGGCATGGAAGAACGCCTTCGCAACAGTATGCCACCGCGAGAAGGCACAAAAAAACCGGGGTACGGATTAGTGCCCCGGTTTTCTCACTGGCGGGAGGGAATTATTGGACGCGCTTGGCGGTAATTTCCATTTCGCGGTCGCCGAAGCCCATGGTGAGCTTGAGTTCGTCGCCTTTGAGGACGCCCTTGTAGTTGATCTTCATTTCGTTGCCGTTGAAGTTGCGGACGACGACGAAGGAGAGGTTATCGCCGTCGACTTTGCCTTCCTGGATTTCGACGGCTCCGCCGCGGCCTTCCATGGTGCCGGTGAGTTTGGCGCCCTCGGCTTTGAGTGTCATGTTGCTTTCACGGGTGTCGCCGTTGGGCGTGGTGAAGCTATATTTCCATTTGCCGCTGGGGTCTCCGGCGAACGCCGAGATCGCGAACACGGCCAGTGCTAACACGAGGGTCACCAATCGATTTTTCATGTAAAAAACGGACTCCTTATCGGTGATAAAGATGTCCGTTGGGGGGCTGAAGTTACGGGCTGAAATGTTAAGCTAGTTTAAGGGGAATCACATGCGCACGCTGCTCGTATGGATGATTGCCGCGCCCTTGTGGGCGGCAACGGCGACGAAGGATCAGAGTTCCGGTAAGGAATGGGAGTCGATGCCAAAGGAGGCGGTGACACAGGAGGTTACGGCTGCGAGCGCGGCTGCGCCTGCGACGGCGGAGGCAGCAGCTCCGGTGGCGGCGGCCGTGGCAGGGGCGAGCAAGCCGGTGGAAGTGGAGACGGAGCGGGAGGCGGACCTTATTCCGATGCCGCTGCGGATTGCGGCGGGGTTGGCGGTGGCGGCGATGGTGGCGTACGTGATAGTGGCGCGGCTGAGCTGACGCTCCGGCGGAATGAGGAAAGCCGTTGCACTGACGATCGCCGGATCGGACCCGAGCGGGGGCGCGGGGATTCAGGCGGATCTGAAGACTTTTCACCAGTTTGGGGTGTATGGGGAAGCGGTGATTACGCTGCTGACGGTGCAGAACACGGTGACGGTGGAGGCGGTGCGGCTGGTGGAGGATCGATTCGTGGTGCAGCAATTGGAGGCGGTGTTGCGGGACGTGCCGCCGATGGCGGCGAAGACGGGGGCGCTGGGGGACACGGGGATTATCGAGGCGGTGGCAGGGGCGGCGGAGCATTTCCGCTTTCCGCTGGTGGTGGATCCGGTGATGATCAGCAAGCATGGGGCTCCGCTGATAGCGGAGGAGGCTCGGGGGGCGCTGGCGAAGCGGCTGATGCCGCGGGCGTTTCTGGTGACTCCGAATCTGCATGAAGCGGCGACGCTGGCGGGGATGGCGGTGGAGGATTTGGAAGGGATGAAGGAAGCGGCGCGGCGGCTGCGGGGGATGGGGGCGCGGGCGGTGCTGGTGAAGGGGGGGCATTTGGCGGGGACGGCGGTGGATTTGCTGTATACGGCGGATGGGGTGTTTTACGAGTATGAGGCGGAGCGGATTGAGACGGGGCACACGCATGGGACGGGGTGCACGTATTCGGCGGCGATCACGGCTTGCCTGGCGCGTGGAGTGGGTTTGGTGGAGGCGGTGGGAGCGGCGAAGCGGTATATCACGGAGGCGATCCGGACGAACCCGGGGTTGGGGAACGGGTCGGGGCCGGTGAATCACCATGCGGGGGTTGGGGGGATGGCCACGGATGAATGGGATGAACGCGGATAGGGTTTGGGGGGGATGTTGGGGGG
>JAEUQG010000444.1 GCA_016789755.1 Bryobacterales bacterium | reverse complement strand
TTCACCGGCTCAACCACCTTCACCGGCTCGACCACCTCCACCACTTCAGCCTTCGCAACCTCAGCCGTACTCACCGCCACCGCCCGGCGGTAAACATCCTTCACCCCCAAATCGCGATAGTAGGCGAGAATCGCTGCTAATGCTTCCTGGCTCATGAGCGTGCGTGCAATGCCAGCCGCAGCCGCAGTGCATGGTCGAAAATCTGGTCCGCCACCACGCGCTTCGTCGCCCTCGGCAGCGCGATCACCTCACCTGTCTTCAACACCAGCGTCACTTCGTTCACATCCGACCCGAACCCGATCCCCTCTTTGCTCACCAGGTTCGCCACCACCATGTCCGCATTCTTCGTTTCCATCTTCCGCCGCCCCTCGGCAACCAGATTCTGCGTCTCCGCCGCAAACCCGATCAGCAGCCGGTCGCCCTTGTTCCGCCCAACCTCCGCCAGAATATCCACCGTCGGATCCAACTCCAGCGACATCCGCGCCGGCGTCTTCTTCAACTTCTGCGCCGCCGGGTTCGCTACATGGTAATCCGCCACCGCCGCCGATTTCACAATGATTGTCGCCTCCGGCAACTGCCGCATCACCGCGTCGCGCATCTCCGCCGCACTCTTCACCGCCACCAGTTCCACCCCATAAGGCACATCCAGATTCACCGGCCCTGAAACCAGCACCACCCGAGCCCCCCGGCACGCCGCCGCCGCCGCAATCGCGTACCCCATCTTCCCGCTCGAATGATTCGAAATGAACCGCACCGGATCGATCGCTTCCTGCGTCGGCCCGGCCGTAATCACCACCGTCTCCCCTTCCAGATCTTTCCGCCGCTCCCCGATCGTCACTACCGCTTCCGCAATCCACGCCGGATCCGGCAACCGCCCCGCTCCCGTCGTCCCGCACGCCAGCAATCCCTCGTCCGGAGGCAACACCACGTTCCCCCGCGCCGCCAGCTTCGCCACGTTCTCCCGCGTCGCCGCATGCTCCCACATGTTCGTGTTCATCGCCGGAGCAAGGATCACTCTCCCCGTAAACGCCAGATACAGTGTCGTCAGGAAATCGGGAGCCAACCCCGCCGCAAACTTCGCCAACAAATCCGCCGTCGCTGGAGCCACCACCAGCACATCGTTCTCCTGCGCCACCCGGATGTGCTCCACCGAACTCGACAGCACCTCCTCCGCACTCCCCGTGCCGAACAGGTCCGTAATCACCTTCCGGTTCGTCAGCGCCGCAAACGTCAGCGGCCGGATAAACTCCCCCGCCGCAGCCGTCAGCACCACCTGCACATTCGCCCCGCGCTCCATCAGAGCACGCGCCAGCTCAGCCGCTTTGTAGGCAGCGATACCCCCGCCGACACCGAGGATAACGTTCATACGTTACAATTGGTTAGCGACAAAATCCTCAGGCAACACTTGATTTGTATCCGTGTACTTCACCAAGCCCCGCCTCACCTCTTCCATCGACGTCACCGTCGGCTTCCGCGATGTCGTCGGCAGAAAACTCCGCGCCCCGCTCTGCAGTTGCCGCGCCCGCTTCGCCGACACAATGATAAAGCGGTACGTGCTCAGCTCGGGATCGTCAGGAATGGCGTTGGTTGCGTTGCGTACGATTTTGTCCATGGCTACTCTAATTCTCCAAACGTTTCCAGTATCGGCCGGATCCGGTCTTCCATCCTCTGCCGCCGAACTCGCTCCGCCCCTATCACCGCCCTCAGCGATCGAACCGCTTCCTCCACCTGATCGTTCACGATCACGTAGTCGTAGGCATGATAGTTGCGTATCTCGTTCGCCGCCGCCGCCAGCCGTCTCTGAATCACAGCCTCCGCATCTTCCGACCGGGCTCGTAATCGTTGTTCCAGAATCGCTCGCGAGGGCGCCAGCACGAAGATCGATACAGCATCCGGGATCTTCTTCTTTAATTGTTGCTCACCCTGAACATCGATGTCGAGTAGTAAATCCTTCCCCTCTTCCACCGCGCTATCCCACACCGACCGGTGTGTCCCATAAAAATTCCCGAATACCTCGGCCCACTCCAGAAACTCGTCCCGGTTCAACATCTCCATGAAGGATTCCCGGCTAACGTATTGATAACTCTCCCCAGCAACCTCCTGCCCGCGAGGCTGCCGCGTCGTGTACGACACCGAAAATACCAGCTTCGGCTCCGCCCGCAACAACTCCCGCACCAGCGTCGATTTCCCCGAACCCGACGGGGCCGAAATGATAAATACGCAGCTCATTCGATGTTCAGACTCTGCTCTCTGATCCGCTCGATCTCGCTCTTCACCCCAATCCCCAACTCCGTCACCCTTAGCCCCAACTCCCCCGCCCCGTTCGTCTTCGACAAAATCGTATTCGTCTCCCGCCCCATCTCCTGCATCAGAAAGTCCAGCTTCTTGCCGATCTCCCCACCCTTTCCCAGCAGGTCCGACAAGTCCTTGGAATGAATCGACAGCCGGTGGATCTCCTCCGTCACATCCGACCGGTCCGCCAGAATCGCCGCCTCCTGCGCCAGCCGCTGCGGCTCCAGTCCCGCCCCGCCCAGCAACGCCGTCAGCCGCTCCTGCAATCGTTCCTGCAACACCGGCATCACCTGGTCCCGCAGTCTCCCCAACTCCTGCGCCGATGCCGCAATCCGCCCGTTCGCCTCCCGAATCACCACCGCCAGCCCCGTGCCTTCCTTCGCCCGGCTCTCGTTGAACACCTCCAGCGCCTCCTCCAGCACCGAAACCAGCAGCGCCTCCAACGCCCCATCGGGCTCCGCATCGCCTTCGCTCAACATCCCCGGCAACCGGAACGCCGCGTTAATGTCCGGCTCGCTCGCCAGCTCATAACGGTCCTTGGCCTCCCGGAACGCCGCCAGCCACGATTCGAACAGCGGCCGGTTCAGCGCCAGCAACCCCGTGCTGCTCGCCGGAATCCACGTGATCCGCACATCCACGTGCCCGCGCGAGACTTTCTGCTTCACCGTATTGCGCACCGTATTGGCAAATGCGTCCAAATCCGCCGGCAAATGCAGATGCACGTCCAGCGAACGATGGTTCACGCTCTTCAGCGTGCACACCATCTCCCCTTGCGCGGAAACCCTCCGCCAGCGGGCAAACCCGGTCATCGAACGTAATTGCGCCATTATGAATCGGAAACCGCGCCCGCTTCGAGAAACTGCAACTCGTGCAGACGCTGGTACACTCCCCCTGAATTGACGAGCGTATCATGAGTCCCCGTCTCAACGATATGCCCGCGGTCCAGCACCACAATCTTATCCGCCCGCCGGATCGTCGACAGCCGGTGCGCAATCACAATCACCGTCCGCCCGCTGATCAGGTTCGACAACGCCCGCTGCACCAGCATCTCCGACTCCGTGTCCAAATGCGACGTCGCCTCATCCAGTACCAGAATCGGTGCGTTCTTCAAAATCGCCCGCGCAATCGCAATCCGCTGCCGCTGCCCCCCCGACAGCTTCATCCCCCGCTCCCCGATCACCGTCTCATAGCCCTGCGGCATCCGCTCGATAAACTCGTGCGCCAGCGCATGCCCCGCCGCCTCCCGCACCGCCTCCAGCGTCGCCTCCGGATTCCCGTACCGGATATTGTTCGCCACCGTGTCGTTGAACAGAAACGTGTCCTGCGCCACCGCCCCAATCTGTTCCCGCAACGATGTCAGCGTCACATCCCGCAAATCCCGCCCGTCAATCCGCACCGCCCCCGCCGTCACATCGTAAAACCGCGCCATCAGATTCGCCAGCGTCGACTTCCCCGCCCCGCTCGGACCCACCAGCGCCACTACCTCCCCCGCCTTCACCGTCAGGCTCACGTCTTTGAGCACGTGCCCCGCCGGAGTCGATGGATAACGGAACGAAACCTGCTCCACTTCAATCGACGCCGCAAACCCCGTCAGCCGGTGCGCATTCGGCTTTTCCTTCACCAGTTGATCGCGGTCCAGGTACTCGAACACCTTCTGCGACGCCCCGATCGCCTGCTGGAAAATGTTGTGTATCCCCGTCAACCGCTTCACCGGCTCATACAGCATCAGCAGCGCAATCACGAACGAAGTGAACTCGCCCGTCGTCAGTTGCCCGGCGCGGATCTGCGTCCGCGCATACGTCAACAACCCCACAATCGTCAGCGCTCCGAAAAACTCGATCATCGGCGAGGCCAGCGCCTGCTGCGCCACATACCGCAGGTTCGACGTCCGCAGCTTGTGCGCCGCTTTGCGGAACCGCTCCGCCTCCAGCTTCTCCGCCCCGAAGGCTTTCACCACCTGATGGCCGGTCAGCGTCTCCTGCAGGATCTGATTCAACTCCGCCGCATCGTCCTGCGCCCGCCGCGTCGAACGCCGCAGCTTCCTCCCGATCCTCGCCGTCGGAATAAACACGAACGGCAGCACCGTCAAACTCACCAGCGCCAGCTTCCAGTCCATCTGCAGCACCACAAACAACAGCCCCAGCGCCGAAAACGTCTGCCGCATCCAATCCGCCAGCAAATGCGAGGTCGCCAGTTGAATCTTGTCCACGTCGTTCATGATCGACGACATCAGCCGCCCCGTCGTGTGCGATTCGAAAAAGTAGGCGTCCTGCCGCACCACCCGCTCGAATACCTTCTGCCGCAAATCCGTCACCGCCGAAAATCCGGCGTAATTCACCAGATAATTCCCCGCATAATCGGCCAGACCTTTGAGCACAAAGACAATCAGGATCCCCGCCGCCACCAGCGTCCACACATCCTGCAACGGAATGGGAATGATCTCGTGCAGATACACTGTCCGCTGCCATACCGGAATCGTCGTCACCGGCACCGGAGCGTTCGCCGCCGCCGGATCCAGCACCCGGTCGAAAATCGGCCGGATCAGCAGCGCCATCATCGCATGCGCCGCCCCTGCCAGCGCCATCAGAAACACCGACACCAGCAACGCAGCCCAGTACGGCCGCGCATAGCTCAACAAACGTCTCAAATCGTTCATCCCCGCACCCCCAGCCGCTCCATCGCCTCCACCACCCGATCCACTCCCACAGACCCCATCCCCTCCTCCGCCACAATCGTCTCCGCCCGCGTCTTCCACGGCCGCCATACCTCGACATCCGACGCCGCAAAGATCACCGCCATCGGCACCCCGAACGCCGCCGCCATGTGCGCCGGACCCGAATCGTTCCCTAAGAAAAAGGAGGCCCCCGCCAGCAACGACTTCGTCTCCTCCAGCGCCGGCGTGAACGTCCGGTACTTCTCAAACGCGTACAATCCATCCGCCGGTGTCCCGATAAACATCGGCTCCATCCCCATCCCCTCCAGCCGCGCAGCTACTTCCAGAAACCGCTCCGCCGCCCATGCCTTGTCCGCCTGCGACGCAAACGGATGAATCACCGCATATGGCGGCCCCCCCGCCAGATCCCGCGACGGATACAGCCGCGCCCGCGGTATCTCCCCCTGCGGCACCCCCAGATAGAACATCGCCGATGCCACATGCTCCGCCGTGTGCACCTTCCGCTCCACCCCCAATATCTCCTGCGCCCGCGGAATCCGCACGTTGTACAGCATCCCGTACCGGTAGTGCCCAAAACCCGCCCGCAGCCCCGCCCCCGACGCCGCCGTCAACACCGCGCTCCGCGTCCCCCCATGCAGATTCAGCACCAGCCCCGGCCGGAACGCCCTCACCGCTCCCACCCCCGGCGGCAGAATCTCGTCAACTTCCGCATTGCCGCTATACACCGCCCGAAACCGCGGCTCCACCACCACCCCCACCCGCAGATCCGGCCGGTGCTTCTTCAGCAGATGCAGCGCCGGCGTCGTCAATACACAATCGCCCAGCGAACGTAAACGCACCACCGCCACTCGCGAGCCTTCGCCGAGCCGGTCCAGCGTCGTCGCCATCCCTTGCCGCTAATCTTCTATCGTTGCTTCGTCGATCAGCATCACCGGAATGCCGTCGCGGACCGGATACACCCGCCGGCACGAGACGCACCGCAAGGCACTGCCGTCGGACTTCAGTTGCACTTCTGCCTTACAAAACGGGCAGACCAGAATCTCCAATAGTTCTTTGCTGATAGCCATGTGTCTCAGGCCCTACGGCCAGTTTCGAGTCTACCATTTCCGCCCCCGCCCATCGGCCCGCCAAAATACCGGGTAAACAGATGCTTCCCAAACCGATAAGCAAATCGTGAAGTGGCCGAATCTCATTATCGTGCTGTGTGCTGCCGCGCTGTCCGCGGAACAGAGCCCCGATCCCCTTGCCACCCTGTCGCTCGAACAACTGCTGGCGCTCGATGTGACATCCGTCGGCAAGAAGCCCGAGCGGCTCGAACATGCCGCCGCCGCGGTCTTCGTTATCACGCAGGAGGATATCCGCCGCAGCGGCGCCACTTCCATCCCGGAAGCCTTGCGTCTCGCCCCCGGCCTCCAGGTGGCCCGCGTCAACGGCCGCTCCTGGGCCATTACCGCCCGCGGCTTCAACGGCGTCTTCAGCACCAAACTCCTCGTCCTCATCGATGGCCGCAGCGTCTTCTCCCCACTCTACGCCGGCGTCTGGTGGGACCAGGATGTCATGCTCGACGACATCGACCGCATCGAGGTCATCCGCGGTCCCGCCGCCGCCATCTGGGGCGCCAACGCCATCAACGGCGTCATCAACATCATCACCCGCAAAGCCACCGATACCGTCGGCAACCTGCTCACCGTCACCGCCGGAAACGAGGAACGCAACATCACCCGCTTCCGCCACGGCGCTACCTTCGGACAAACCGGCGCCTACCGCGTCTACGGCCAGTATTCCCACCGCTTCCTGCCATCCCCGGTTCCCCAGTTCGGCGATACCTACTGGGGCACGCTCCAGGGCGGCTTCCGCCTGCGCTTTGAGCCGCGCGAAAACCAGAAACTCCTCTTCATGGGAGACATCTCCCAGGGAACCGGCTTCGAATTCGAGCACGATTCCTATCCCTTCTTCCTCCCTTCCTCCGTTCAGCGCCTCAGCAACCATCGCAATTCGGGAAGCGTTCTCGGACGCTGGGAAATCCGCCACAAGCCGGGCTCGTCAACCTCCCTTCAGGGCTACTTCGACGAGGTCAACCGCGAGTCCAACGGCGTCGACCTCGACGTCGACATCCTCGACGCCGAACTACAGCACCGCCTCCCCATCTCCCCACGCCATGAGCTCACGTTCAGCACCGGCTACCGCGCCATCTTCGACCGTACCGTGGGTACCGAAACCGCCCGCTTCCTCCCCCCCGAGCGCAACTACGGCATCGCTCAATTCTCCGTCGTCGACGGCATCAGCCTCGCCAAGGACCGCCTCAACCTCACCGCCGGCGCGCGCTTTGAACACAACACCTTCAGCGGCTGGACGGTTCAGCCCACCATCCGCGCCCAGTGGACCATCCACCGCTCGCACTCCGCCTGGGCTGCCCTCTCGCGCGCCCTCCGCGCCCCCTCCCGCCTCGAAACCGGATTCGAACGCCTCTACCCCGACTCCGGCTTCGGCTTCCGCACCAGCCCCAGTTTCCGCCCCGAAGAGTTGATCGCCTACGAGGCCGGCTACCGCGCCAAACTGCGCAAGAACCTCACCCTCGATCTCGCGGTCTTCCGCAACCGCTACGAACACCTCCGCAGCTCCGAACTCGATTCCGTCGACTTCTCCTCCGGCTCACCCGTCGCCTGGTTTCTCCTCGATAACCTCGTTCAGGCCCGCGCCCGCGGCGGCGAGGTCTCCCTTGCCTGGAACGCCACCTCCAACTGGCGCTTGTCCGGCTCCTACACCGGCCTCTGGATCCGCCACACCCTCCACTCCGGCAGCACGGACGTGCTCTGGCTCGCCACCGCCCGTTCCTCGCCCGTCCACCAGTGGCAAACCCAATCGAGCCTCCAATTGGCCCGCTCCCTGCACTGGAACTCGAACCTCTACTACTACGGCAACTCCCGTTACGGCCAGCGGCTGCATTTTCCCCCGACCGAGCTCCCCACCCGCATCCAAATCGACACCCGCCTCGCCTACCGCCGCGAGGCCACCGAATGGAGCATCGGCGTGCGCAACCTCACCGGCAACCGCACCGGCTTCTTCGTCGAACCGGGCCCCGCCCCGGAGCCCGGCCGGCGTGCTTTCTATGTCCGCGCTACCTGGTGGTTTTAAGAGGTGATTCCTTCCGGCACAACACGGCTGTCCCTCCCGTCGAGACGATGGGCGGGGTTGCTTTTTTCCTTCGCATGGTGCCTGCCCGTCCAGGCTCTCCCCCACGATGAGGACCGCGTCAAAGCCGCTGTCATCCTCCAATTGGCCCGCTTCGTCGAATGGCCTCCCGTCGCCATCGCCGCAGCCCCTACGTTGAACATCTGTCTGGCGGGAAAGAGCACCTGGTTTGAAGCACTCGCTCAGGCTAGCCGGGGCCAGACCGTGAATGGGAAACCCGTCCAGGTGCTCCCGGTCAAAACGCATGTCGACGCCGAGGCCTGCCATGTCCTCGTCCTCGGCTCGTCGCTGAAAGAATCCGTCCGCCTCCAGTTCGAGGACCTCCCCGCCCTCACCGTCAGCGACGAGCCGCGATTCGCCTCTCAGGGCGGCATGGTCCAGATTATTGTCGAAGGCGGCCGCGTCGGCTTCGAACTCTCCCCTTCGGCCGCCCGCCGCAAAGGCATTCGCTTCAGTTCCAAGCTCATCCGTCTCGCCAAAATCGTGGAGGACAGCGACTAGCATGATCCTCCGATGGTTCGGCCACCAGTCCATTCAAACCAAGCTCTCCCTGCTCATTGGCTTCACCACCACGCTCACGCTCGGCCTCGCCGCCGCGTCTTCGCTCCTCTACGAATACCGCATCGCCCGCGCCGGCGTTGTCGCCGATCTCACCGCCGTCGCCGAAACCATCGGCTCCAACAGCACTGCCGCTCTCAGCTTCGGCGATGCCCGCACGGCGGCCGAAATCCTGAGCGCTGTGCGCCGGGACAACCGGATTATCCGCGCCGTCATCCTGGACGGCGACGGCAAGGAGATCGCCCGCTTCCCTGCAGAGGCCTCGCGCGGAGTCCCCTCCTACGTGCCCCTCGCCGAAGGCCATTCCTTCGATGAAGACAGGCTCAACATCATGCGCCCGGTGCAACTGGAGAACCGCACCCTGGGCTGGATCTATCTGCGGGCCAACCTCAAGGAGGTCTTCTCCCGCCTCCAAGGCTATGCCGCCATGCTCGCCGTCGTGTTTCTGGTCAGCCTCTCCGTCGCCCTCCTCCTCGCCGTCCGCCTGCAACGCATCATCTCCCAACCCATTCTGCACCTGGAATCCGTCGCCCGCGAGGTCTCCGAACGCGGTGAGTACACACTCCGCGCCTTGCCCGGCCCCGAGGATGAAACCGGCCGCCTCATTGACTGCTTCAACCACATGCTCCAGCAGATCGAAGACCGCGACGCCAGGCTTCGATCCAATCAGGAACAACTCGAGGCCCAGGTCGCCGAGCGCACCGCGGAACTGCTCCATGCCAAAGAAAAAGCCGAAGACGCCGCCCGCCTCAAGAGCGAATTCCTGGCCAACATGAGCCACGAGATCCGCACCCCCATGAACGGCATCCTCGGCATGACGCACCTTGCCCTCGCCACGGCTCCCAGCGGCGATCAGCGCGAGTACCTCGAATCGGCCCGCGAATCGGCCGAAAGCCTGCTCACGCTGCTCAACGACATCCTCGATTTCAGCAAAGTCGAGGCTGGCAAGCTCCATCTCGAAGAGATCGAATTTTCCCCCGAAGCCGCCCTCCTGCAAGCCGTCGAAGCCTTCGCTCTCAGCGCCCGCGAGAAAGACATTGCCCTCGTCCACGACATCGGCCCCCACCTCCCCTTGCGCGTCATCGGCGACCCCGGCCGCCTCCAGCAGATCCTCCGCAACCTCATCTCCAACGCCCTCAAATTCACCGAAAAGGGCGAAGTGCAAGTCACCGCTTCGGTACTCCGCTCCGAAGACGGCTTCGTCCACCTCCAGTTCGCCGTCCGCGACACCGGCATCGGCATCGCTCCCGAAAAACGCCGCCGGATCTTTGAATCCTTCACCCAGGCCGACGGCTCCATCACGCGCCGTTACGGCGGCACCGGACTCGGCCTATCCATTTCCCGCCAACTGGTCGAACTCATGTCGGGCGACATCGCAGTCGACAGCGAGCCCGGCAAAGGCAGCACCTTCCACTTCCGCGTCCGGTTCCGCCAGGTCCTCTGGCAGCCTTCCCCCGCCGACGCCATCCTGCAAGGCAAGCGTATCCTCTTCGCCCTCGCCGACGCCGCCCTCGCCACCCACTACGCCCACTACCTGACCCGCTTGGGCGCCGCCGGAATACTGCCCTCAGACCCCCTGCCCGCCGACGCCATCGTCGCCGACTCGTCGTCGCTCCCCCGCTATGTCGCCCGCGACTCCGGCATCTCGCTCCTCGCCCTCCGCCAAGCCTCGGAATTCCACGACCCCAATATCCCCTCGCTCGCCTTACCCGCCAGCCGCGATGAACTCCGCGCCGCCCTCGTCGATCTCCTTTCGCCCCCTTCACTTCTGTCCCGCGATTCGGAAGAAAGCTTCGCCTCCCCGCAGTCCCTCCGCATCCTCGTCGCCGAAGACAACCCCGTCAACCAAAAGGTCGCCCGCGCCTTGCTCGAACGTCTCGGCCACACCGTCTCCATGGCCGCCACCGGCGTCGAAGCCGTGGAAATGTTCCGCGCCTCCCCGCCCGACCTCATCTTCATGGACGTCCAGATGCCCGACCTCGACGGCCTCGCCGCCACCGAAAACATCCGCCACCTGGAAAATCTCGGTGACACCCCCCGCCACACCCCCATCGTCGCCATGACCGCCAACGCCATGAAGGGCGACCGCGAAAAATGCCTCCAGGCCGGCATGGACGACTATCTCAACAAGCCCTTCCATCCGGCCGAACTCAAAGCCGTCATCGCCCGCGTCATCGCCCGCACCCCCCGCCGAACCACCCGCCCCTCCCCTACTCCACCTTCCCCGCGCTTATCAGATTGGCAAAAATCCGGTACGCCCCCGGCACCCCCGCCGGCAATTGCCGGAACCAGGAATAAGCCGTAAAAACAAACGCCCCCTTCCCATACCGCGCCGTCAGCATGCCCCCCGGCTGCCAGTCCTCCCCCGGATCCTGCGTCGCAAACAACGAACTGTACCGCCCATCGAATTTCTCCGCATAATAAAGCCCCCGCTCCTGCACCCACCCCTCGAAATCCCGCTTCGAAATCGCATTCGGCCTACGCAGCAACGCGTGATCCGCCAGATTCACCGGCGAATCTTCCACCGTCACCCGGCCCCGCCCCACCGTCAGCGGATACGGCCCGATACTCTCCAGCGAGTTCGCCGCCGCCCGCGGCCCAAACCCCTCCACCACGTTGTACTGCACGACATACGTGCCCCCCGCCGAAACGTAATCGAGCAGCCGCTGGCGGTTCGCCCGCAGCGCCGCCCGCGTATTGTACGCCCGCACCCCGCACACAATCGCGTCATAGCGGCCCAACTCCCCCGCCGCCAGTTCCTCATCCGCCAGCAGCGTCACCTCGAGCCCCAGTTGCCGCAGCGCCTCCGGAACCTGATCCCCCGCCCCCATCACATACCCGATCCGCCGCGACAGCACCTTCACCTCCGTCCGCACCAGCGTCGCCGACGCTTCCGGAAAAAACGTAATCGGAGGAATGTGCGGATAAGCGATCACCCGCATCCCGTGCCGGAACGTGCCTCCCGCCCCCGTAGCCGTGGCCTGCAACCGAACCGTGCTTTCCCCAACCGGCGGATAGATCGTAAAGCGCAACGAAGCCTGCTCGTTCTCCTTGCCCAGCGCATAAGGCCGCGACGCCGGCTCGATGCGCCACCCCGCGCCCGCTGCCAGCGCCACCTCTCCGCTCGCTCCCGCCGTGTTCGCCTTCACCGTCACCGCGACGTCCCTCGCCTTCCCATCGCCGAACACCAGCGCCGCTTCGGCAATCTCCACCGCCACGGCCGGCGCCACCGTCAGCGGCCGCGTCAACTCCCCCCGCACGTTGTCCACATAACGGTGATGCACAGCCCGCTCCACGCCGAACTCAACCCCCGCCATCCGGAACCGGAACTCGGCCCGCAACAGCGCATCGTTCTCCGCCTTCCCGATCTCCTCCCGCTCCGCAATCCGGTACAGCGTCCCCGCCATCGGCGCCCGCAACCAGAACGGCTGCGTCAACCCCGTCCCCTCCGGCAACGTCACCGTCACCGTCTCCGTCAGCCGCTGATTCGTAGGCAACGCCGCGTCCTTCCATTGCGCCGCCCCTGCGGCCGCTCCGCGCACCGTCACCCCCACCAGCGTCACCTCCGCCGGCAGCCGCTTCACAATCTCCAGGTTCACCGCCACCCGGCTCCCCGCCGTCACCGCATGGCGCGCCGCCGAAGCATCCAGCCACAGCCCCGCGCACGCCGCCATCAGTTCCTCCACCTCCCGCAGCTTCCCCTCCGCCGCCCCATCCCCGATCGCCGCAATCAGCCCCCGCGCCTCCCCCAGCAGCGGCAGAATCGCCTGCGGCCGCGCCGGGTCGAACCGCCGTATCGCCTCCTCCGTCAGCGCCGCCAGCCGCGCCCCGCCCGCCACCCGCTTCCAACTCGTATCGATCCCCTCGAACGGGTCCTTCTCCGCCCTCTCCCCCGCAATCAGCCGCAAATGGTTGAGCCGGGCCCCGCGCCGCTCCGGCCACCCCATCCCCTGGCTTGCATGCTGCGACCGGCTCCGCCCTTCAATCTCTCCGTACGACAGCCCGAGCAGCGGATTGTACCCCCCCGCATCGATCTCGATATTCTGCGGCGCCCGGTTTTCCTTCTCCATTTCCGGCGTAAAATTGAACAGATTAAAGAAAAGCCGCTTCGCCCGGTGCGGCTTTACCATCCCCAGTTGCTCCGGAAAGCGCGACCCGTCTCCCGCCGCCTCAAACGCATCCCTGGCCAGCAGAGCCGAAGCCTGATGCTGCCCGTGCCCGTCCCGCGGCGTCCCCGAAAATCGCAGGAAAATCACATCGGGGCGGAAGCGCCGGATCACCCACACAATATCCCCCAGCACCTCCTCGCGTCCCCATTTGCGCAGCGTCTCCTCGGCCGTCTTCGAAAACCCGAAATCCGTCGCCCGCGTGAAAAACTGCTCCGCCCCGTCCATCCGCCGAGCCGCCAACAGCTCCTGCGTCCGGATCAACCCCATCAAACTGCCCTGTTCCGGGCCGATAAGATTTTGTCCCCCCTCGCCGCGTGTCAGCGAGAGGTAGCCCGTGCGCAGGCTCCGCTCGCGGGCGAAATAGGCCAGCAGCAGCGTGTTCTCATCGTCCGGATGGGCCGCAATGTGCAGCACGGAGCCCAGCGTCGCCAGCTTGCGCAATCGCAGTTGGATCTCGGCGGCGCTGTAGGTGTTCGGTTGAGCCCACAGCTCTGTCGAACAGACCTGGGCAATGGCAAGAGCGAGAGAAAGGAGGCGCATGGATAGATTTCGTGAACCGGATTCGCTGGCGGGCGTCTTTTCTATCGTAGAGGATTTCCTCTTCCCGGCAAGGGGCCTGGAGGATCGGAGGGGCATATGGCGATAAACGCATTCGCAAAGGCCGCAAGCGCCTTCTGGGGACGGCTGCGAGGCGTGCCGGCCGCCGGCCCTCCCGCCGGCATCGGACTCGCCCTCGGCGGCGGCTTCTCGCGCGGCATCGCCCACGTCGGCGTCCTCCGCGTCTTCGAACGCGAAGGCGTCCCCGTGCAATGGATCGCCGGTGTCAGCGCCGGATCGATTGTCGCCGCGGGTTACGCCGGCGGCGCCGATTCGCGCCACCTCGAAGCCGTCGCCCGCTCCATGAAGATGAAGGATGTCGCCGGCTGGCGCCTCAGCAAACTCGGCGTCATGGCCACCCACAAAATGGAGGAGTTCCTCCGCCGCGCACTCCCCGTGCACACCTTCGAGCGGATGAAGATCCCGCTCACCGTCGTCGCCACCGACCTCTCCACCGGCGAACCCGTGCTCTTTCAGGGCAACGGCGAAATCTTCTCCCCCGTGCGCGCCAGTTGTTCCTACCCCGGCCTCTTTCAGCCCGTCCAGCACAACGGCCGCTACCTCGTCGACGGCGCCATCAGCATGGAGATCCCGGCCCAGGCCCTCCGCCACGCCGGCCCCATGCCCACGGTCAGCGTCGCCCTCCCTCCACCCCTCGTTTCCCCCGATCCATCCAGCGTCTTCTCCGTCGTCAACCGCTGCTTCCAGATCATGCAGCGCAGAACCGAAGCCTACTGGCGCGCCCATTCCGATCTCGTCCTCACTCCCGACGTCCACGGCGTCAGTTGGGACGACTTCGGCCAGGTCACCCGCCTCATCGAAGCCGGCATCCAGGCCGCCGAAAAAGCCCTCCCCAACATCTGGGCTCTCCTCAACGGCCGCCAGTTGCGCCGCGCCTCCTGAAACCGCGCCGCCCGCCCCAATTTCAATCGTCCAACTCCATTACCCACCGCCGCAACCTTCACCCCACCCGGACTTCCCCAGCCCGCCCCCTCCGCAACCATCACAACTCGACAATCCAACCAGCCCCACCCATGCAGCCCACCCCATCACACACCGCACCAGCCTTCACCCCACCCGGACTTCCCCAAACCCCCCACCCACCGCAACCCCCCCAAAAAACCAAAAACCAACCACCCCCAACCCACCAGCCCACCCCAGAAAACCACTCACACACCAAC
>JAEUQG010000380.1 GCA_016789755.1 Bryobacterales bacterium | reverse complement strand
TCGACGGTGGCGAACAAGCGTCCGCCGGCGATCTGGGCGCGGGAAACGACATTGCGGATGCCCCAACGGCCAAGGGCTTTGAAGCCCTGTTCGGGATCGCGCGGGGCAATGGAGCGCATGCGTTCCACGGCGGGAGGCGCGGCAGGCGGACGTGCGCCGCGCGGACCCTCTGCACCGGGTGCGCCGGCTTCGCCGCGGCCGCGCATGCCGCTCATCAGAACGGCGCCCAATTTCATCCTGGCCGGCATGGGGGCGGCGGCGGCCGGGGGCAGGCCGGCGGCCGATACGGAGGCGGCGAGCGCCGCGGCGGAAAGAAGATCGCGTCGTTGCATGAGAGGTAGGGTCATGGTAGTTGCAGTCTGCGGGGGCTGTCAATTCCGATTTGTGACGTGCGGTATTCGCAACCGGGAGGCTCCAACGGCCCTACAATAGAATTCATGCACACCCTGGTAACCCTGCTTGTGGCCTGCACGGCGGCAATGGCGGCAGATGGACCCTATCTGTTCCAGTCGCCCACGATGAACAAGACGCACGTGGTTTTCATGTTTGCGGGCGATCTTTGGACGGCTCCGCGAACGGGAGGCGTCGCAGTGAGGCTGACGAGCGGGCGCGGCGCGGAAGGCGAGGCGCATTTTTCACCGGACGGATCGACCATCGCATTCACGGGTGAATATGACGGAAATGTGGATGTATTTACGATTCCCGCCAGCGGTGGAGTGCCAAAGCGGCTGACTTCGCATCCGGAAACCGATCACGCGGCGGGGTGGACACCGGACGGCAAGCGCGTGCTGTTCATGTCGACGCGGGAGACCTTCAACAAGACGCCGCAATTGTATTCGGTGGCGGCCGTGGGCGGATTCCCGGAGCGCCTTCCCTTCCCCATGGCATCGGGCGGCGCGTTCTCGCCCGACGGGTCGCAGATCGCCTACATGCCGCTGCTGCGCGCGGACACGATCTGGAAGCGCTACCGCGGGGGGCGGGCGAGCTACATCTGGATCGGGCAGATGGCGGATTCGAGTGTGACGGCGATTCCGCGGAAGGATTCTAACGACTACTCGCCGATGTGGATCGGCAATCAGGTTTATTTCTTATCGGACCGGAATCAAGGGAAAGTGTCGCTGTTCAAATACGATGTCAAGTCGAAGCAGGTGAGCGTGGCGATCGACAACAAGGGACTCGATTTCAAGTCGGCCACCGCGGGGCCGGACGGCATTGTGCTGGAGCAGTTCGGCTCGATTCAGATTTTCGACTTGAAGACCGGCAAATTGCAACCGGTGCCGATTACGCTGAGCGGCGATCTGGCGGAAGTACGGCCGCGGATGGAGAAGCTGGCGCGGTTCATACAGGGCGGGTCGATTTCGCCGAGCGGGGTCCGGGCGGCGGTGGAAGCACGCGGTGAGATTTTCACGGCGCCGGTGGAAAAGGGGAACGCACGCAATCTGACGAACACATCTGGCATCGCGGAGCGCTCGCCGGCATGGTCGCCGGACGGGAAGTGGATAGCGTATTTTTCCGATGAATCGGGGGAATATATGCTGCATTTGGCGCCGCAGAACGGCGAAGGCGACGTGCAAAAAATTTCGCTGGGCAATCCGCCATCGTTCTTCTATTCGCCGGTCTGGTCGCCGGATTCGAGGAAAATCTGTTACGCCGATAAGCGGCTGCAGCTTTGGCATCTCGATATCGAGAAGAAGAGCCCGGTGAAGATTGACCGCAGCAGCTATCAGAACTCGCTCGATTCGTTCAACGCGACATGGTCGCCGGACAGCAAATGGATCGCCTACGCCAAGCAACTGCGCAATCATCTCAAGGCGGTACATGTTTACTCTGTCGAATCGGGGCAATCGAAGCAGATCACCGACGGGATGAGCGATGCGATCAGCCCGGTGTGGGACCGGAATGGGAAGTATCTGTATATGGCGGCGAGCACGGACATCGGCCCGGCGTTGGGATCGCTGGACCTGTCGGCCTACCAGCGTCCGGTGTCGCGGCACATCTATGTAACCGTATTGAGCAAAGCGGATGCTTCGCCGCTCGCACCGGAGAGCGACGAAGAGAAGCCTGCGGAGGAGAAGAAGGCGGGAGAGAAGAAACCGGACGAGAAGAAGACGGAAGTAAAGATCGACTTCGAGGGCATTGAGCAACGGACGATCCCGCTTCCGATGCCGGCCCGCAATTACTACACGCTGGCGGCGGGAAAGACGGGTATTCTGTTTGCGTTGGAGTTGCCTTCGATTTTAGGCAATGGCCCGCCGGCGACGACGCTGCACCGCTTCGATCTGGCCAAACGCAAGGCGGAGAAATTCGCCGATGGAGTGATGGCGTTGGAGGTTGCGGCCAACGGCGAGAAGATTCTGCTGCAACAGGGGCAGAACTGGATCATTGCCGGAACGGGCTCGGCGCCGAAACCGGGCGAGGGCAAACTGAAGACGGAGGAGTTGGAGGCGCGGCTGGATCCGCGGGCCGAATGGAAGCAGATGTACAAAGAGGTGCTGCGCATCGAGCGGGACTTCTTCTACGATCCGAACCATCACGGGCTGGATCTGCAAGCGCTCGGCGAGCGGTACGAGAGGTATCTGTCGAACCTGAGCAGCCGTTGGGATCTGAGCTATCTGTGGAAGGAGATGCTGGGCGAGTTGAGCACGGGCCATGTGTACATCGTGGGCGGCGACACGCCGAAAGCGGGCGCGATCAAGGGTGGACTGCTGGGCGCGGACTACAAGGTGGAGAACGGGCGCTATCGCATCGGGCGAATTTTCAGCGGCGAAAACTGGAATCCGGAAACGCGCGCGCCATTGACGCAACCGGGAGTCAACGTCGCTGTAGGCGACTATCTGCTGGCCGTCAACGGACGCGACGTGCAGGGCAGCGATGAAATCTATTCGTTCTTTGAAGGCACATCGGGCAAGAGCGTGCGGCTGAAGGTGAGCGCGGAATCGAGCGGTGCGAATTCGCGTGAAGTGACGGTGGTTCCGATCGACAACGAAGCGGGACTGCGGCGGCTGGCGTGGATGGAAGGCAACCGCCGCAAGGTGGAACAAGCGACGGCGGGTCAGGTCGCCTACGTGTACCTGCCGGACACAGCGAACGGCGGCTACACCTACTTCAACCGTTTCTATTTCGCGCAGAACGACCGCAAGGCGCTGATCATCGACGAGCGATTCAACGGAGGCGGGAAGGCGGCGGATTACATCATCGACCACCTGCGGCGTCCGTTATGGAATTACTGGAGCTCGCGCGACGGGGAAGATTACACGACGCCGGCGACGAACATTCCCGGGCCGAAGGTGATGATGATGAACGAGTATGCGGGTTCGGGAGGCGACATGCTGCCGTGGCTGTTCCGGCGCGCGAAGCTGGGACCGCTGGTGGGCAAGCGCACGTGGGGAGGGCTGGTGGGGATCGGCGGGTATCCTACTCTGATGGATGGCGGGACCGTGACGGCGCCTCATTTCGGCTTCTGGAATCCGGATGGGAAATGGGAAGTGGAGAATTACGGGACGGCGCCGGATATTGAAGTGGAGCTGGATCCGAAGGCTTGGCGCGAAGGGCGCGATACACAGTTGGAGCGGGCGATCGCTGCGATTCAGGAGGAGATGAAAAAGAACCCGGCGCCGGTGCACAAGAAGCCGGCGTATCCGGTTTATCACACGAAGACTCCCATCGCGACGACGGGCGGTGCACAATAGCAGAGAGATGAATCGAGCCAATGCAGTGTGTCTTGCCGCTCCGCGCGGCGCAGTGGAAGTTCGCCCGTTCGAAGCCGGCGAGCCGGGCGGGGGAGAAGTACGCGTGCGCATGGAGGCATGCGGCATCTGCCATTCCGATGTAATGATCGCGGGTTTGGAGAAACTGCCGCTATCGCCGCTGGTGTTAGGGCACGAAGGGATCGGGATTGTCGAGGCGGCGGGCGAGGGAGTGACGGAAGTGAGCGTGGGAGACCGTGTGGGCATCACGTATTTCGGGGCGGGGTGCGGGCAATGCGCGGCGTGCGGGTCAGGGCATGCGCGCTACTGCGCCAAGCAGAGCAATCACGGCTACACGAGGCACGGGGCGTTGTCGGCGCATGCAGTGGTGGCGGCGCAGAATTTGATTCGCGTTCCGGCAGCGCTATCGCCGGGCGAAGCCGCTCCGCTTTGTTGCGCGGGGTGGACGGCGATGGGAGCCTTGCGGGAAGCCGGGATTGAGCGCGGGCAGTGGGTGGCGATCGTGGGCTTTGGCGGGCTGGGGCATCTGGCGTGCGGATACGCGAAGGAGATGGGTGCGCGAGTGGCGGTCATCGACTCTTCGGCGGAGAAGTTGGAGTTCGCGCGGAGCCTGGGTGCGGAGATTGCGGTGCTGCCGGATACGGCTCGCAAGACGATTGTGAAAGAGACGGGCGGAGTGCAGGCGGCGATTGTATTTACGGCGGCGGCGGCAGCGGCTCCGGTGGCGTTGAGCACGGTGCAACGGCGCGGGTCGCTGGTGTTGGTGGGGTTGACGGCCGACGCGTTCCCGGTTTCGATGACGGAGGTGGTGTTGAAAGGGCTGCGGATACAGGGAAGCTATCTCGGAACACGGCAGGATCTGGAGCGGGTGTTCGAAATGGCCGCGGCGGGGCGAGTGAAGGCGCATGTTTCGATGCACGGGATTGGAGAGGCTCCGGAGTTGATTGGACGGCTGGGGCGCGGGGAAATGCGTGGGCGGGCAGTGGTTGGGTTTTAGGGGGAAAGCCGGTTATCGACTGTGTTTTCGGTTAATAGCGAATGGCCACCGCCTCCTGGCAGACGGTGTGGCGGAAGTAAGGGCTCACGGGTGGCTTCTTCACAACGTCAACAGGTCGTTGGAGAAGATCCTGCAGATCCTGTTTGGTGGCGATTATGTCGAGCAGGGTGGGCGCCTGTTTGCTGAATGGCGGAGAGAGAGGGATTCGGAAGCTTGAGCCGTCAATAGAATCGGTAACTTACAGAGTGCACAATCCGAGGCTTCCAATGAATCCCAAGAATCCCACCAACCATTGCACGCCAAGTCATG
>JAEUQG010000227.1 GCA_016789755.1 Bryobacterales bacterium | reverse complement strand
CCAGTTGTTGGCGATGAATTTGGCGAACTTGGAGTCGCTCTTCATGAGGCGCGGGGAGGTGATGGTGGTGAACACCAGGCGGTGACGCTGATCGAGGGCGGAGGAGGACTTATCCTGCCGGTAATCGCCGTTCATCAGGCTGCCGGGACCGCCGGAGAAGAAAATATTGTTGTTGCCGCCTCCCTGGTTGAAGTCGATGGCGTGGGACCAAGTGTAGGCCACGGATCCTTCCCAAGACTTCGACATTCGCTTGCGGAGTTGCATGACCATGGCGTTGTAGTAGCTATTGCCGCCGTGATCGACCATGTTGACGCGGCGCCAGTTACGATCAATGCGGTTGGCGAGGCGGTAGGTGGGGGTGGTGTAGGCGCCGACCTGATTGCCGCCGGCATCGTTGATGCGGTAGGTGACATCAGGGCCGATGGCGCCGACGTTGAGATCGCGCACGGTGGTGAGGTGCAGGCCGCGGGACCAGATGTAGGAGGTGGTGAGGCCGAGATTCTGGGTGATCTGGCGCTCGATGCCGAAGTCGCCTTGCTGGGTGTAGGGATTGCGCCAGTCGGGCGATGTGAAGGTGACGTCGATGGTGCCGGCAGGCGGATTGCGATCGATGCCGGGCAGGATACGGGGGAAGACGGGACCGATGGCGAGATCGGCGGCGACGGCGCTGTTGAGGCTGATCTGCTTCTGGTAGATGCCGTTTTCGAGATGCATGGTATTGACCAGGCCACCTTGAATACGGGCATAGAAGACGCCGTAGCCGGCGCGGATGACGGTCTTGTCGTTGAGCGAATAGGCAAGGCCGAGGCGCGGGGCGAAGTTTTTGCCGGGCTGGTTGATGCGTCCGGTCTGCGGATAGTCGGGGTTGACCAGAGTGGGCTGGGTAACCCAGGAATATTCGTAGCGGAGGCCATAGTTGAGGGTCAGTTTCGAGGTGACGCGGTATTGATCCTGAACGTACCAGCTAATATCGCGGACGGAGGTTTCGGCGATGGGATTGCCGAAGCGTTGGGAGAAGCTCTGCCAGCGCTTGGCGCCGGTGGTGTTACCCGAAAAGTCCTGGGCGAAGGCGGTGAATGTCGGGTAGACGAAGGTGCCGTTGCGGTTTCTCATGATGTCGTTGTAGTCGAACGTATTCATGAAATCGAAGCCCATTTTGTAGGTGTGCTTGCCGCGGGTGTAGGTAAGGTTATCGGCGATCTGGTGGCGGTTTTCGCTGGGATTGAGGCGGGGGTAGGCATCGGCGACGCCGAGGTTGGTCTGGCCCTGGACGGTGATCTGGACACGACCGGTCTCGGCGGGGATAAGGCTATCGGCGACATCGTCGAAGAGGCGATCCTTGAACCAGCCATAGCGGAGTTCGTTGACCATGGTGCTGGAGGGGATGGCGGTCCAGGAGAGGCGGCCGTAGCGGGTGCGGACGGTGGAGTTGGCGTTGTTGCCGACACCGTTTCCGTTATTGAGCACGGCCTGGGTCTGGATGCCGTTGGGGGAGATCCAGCGGAGGTAGTTGAAGCTGGCGCTGACGGCGTGCTTGTCGGTGGGACGCCAGTCGAGCTTGAGGAAGCCGAGTTCGGAATCGGCGGTGCGGTCGAGCACCTGGAACTGGCGGCCGAGAAACTTGAGGGCGGCATCGCACTGGGCGGCGGTGGCGGCGCAAGTGCCGGCGAAGTTGCCGTTGCCATCGAAGAGGGGCGGGCGGGTGAGGGAAGCAATGAGGGGGAAGCGGCGGCGGGTGGCTTCTCCGTTGAAGAAATAGAAGAGTTTATCCTTCTTGATGGGTCCGCCGATAGAGCCGCCGGCCTGGTGGCGGACCTCGGGGGGATTAAAGGTGGAGTAGGGATCGCGGGCGTTGAGGCTGCGGTTGCGGAAGAACCAGTAGCCGGTGCCATGGACTCCGTTGCCGCCGGAGCGGGTGACGGTGTTGATGACGCCTCCGGAGGCGCGGCCGTATTCGGCGGAGTAGCCATTGGAGAGGACCTCAAATTCCTGGACGGCATCCTGGGAAATCTGCGTGGTGATGCGGGTGCGGCCGGCGTTCTCGTTGTAGAACTGATTGGTGGTGTCGTTGCCGTCGGTGAGGAAGCTGTTGCCTCCGGCGATGCCGCGGAAGGAGACGAGGCCAAAGGTGCCGTCGGAGACGACGGCGGGGCTGAGCAGAACGAAGGAGTCGACACGGCGGCCGTTGATGGGGAGGTTGGTGATCTGGCGGTCGTTGACGACCTGGGAGACGCCGGTTTTGGTGGATTCGACGAGTGGGGCTTCGGCGAGCACATCCACCTGGGTGGTGGCGGAGCTGACCTGGAGCACGACATCGAGGTTGAGGTTCATGCCGACCTGAAGCTGCATTTCGCGGCGTTCGAAGTTGGCGAACCCATCCATGGTGACGGTTACGGAGTATCCTGGCGACGGGACCAGCGCCGGGGCGTTAAAGACTCCGGCATCGTTTGTTTCCAAGGCGCGGCGGATGCCTTTCGATTCATTGGCAACGGTGACCTTCGCTTTGGGGACTACGGCGCCCGAGGTATCGCGGACGACACCGGAAATGGTGGCCAGACCGGCGACCGATTGGGCGGAAAGAAGAGACGAGCCTGCCGCAAGGCAAGCCGCGAGATAAAGCGCTTTTCGAAGCACGAGACCTCCCTTAAGGACTTATTCCCTAGGATAGCGAATCCGGTGTGACGGATTACGGACGGACAGATGAAAATACGAATACGGAGGGGAAGCCGGATGGGAAGTTAACACTATCGGCGGCAATTGGGAAACTAGGGGCGGGGTGCGAGTGCGTAATGGGCTGCGTAATGGCAGGAGAGAGGCAGACTGTCTTGTGTAGAGCAACGGACCACCAGTTGATAAGCGTCAGGAAAGCCGGAATGCCCCTGTTGCTGGAAGCGCGTTTTCAGTTCCGCCATTTGTGAGGCGGAGGTGAAGAACTCCATGGCGCCCTGCAAGGCGGCATTGGAAAGGCCGGAGACGATGAGGGTACGGCGGCTTTGTCCCGGCGAAGCGTCGGAAGGGAGCACGGTGAGGAGGCCGAAGACTTCGATGGTTTCGCGCCCTGCGGCGGCTGTGCGGCGGGCGAAGGCGGGCAAAGCGCCGGGCTGTTGCCGGTCGCGGATGACGAGCCGTTTCGTTTGGGGATCGAGGGCGACAGTCAGTCTGGCGCCGCTCAAGAGGCGCCCAGCGGCAAAGGAAGTGAGGGGGTCACCGATGAGGATGACATTCCGGTTGCGTAAACTGGCCAGCGGCGTCACGCGTTCGGGCAGGATTTGCAGTTGGACTCCGAAGGTCTGGAGACTGGCGGCGGCGGCGTTCACCGCTCCGAGGGCGCCGATGGTTGTGGTATTGAAAGTAGGGCGCATCAACAAGGCTCCCGGTTCGGGGCGCGGCACCGTTTTCTCGAAAAGCGGCTCTATTTCCGGGGGCGCGGGAAATGTGGGTAATTCCGATTGCGTGGAGAATTCTCCGGAGCGGACGGCAAGATGAAACCCGCCGGCAACCGAGACGAGAACGTTGTTGGGAGCGGCGGCGATCGGACCCCAGGCTTCACGAACCACGGAAGCGGCGCCGGCGCTGGGGGGGATGAACCAGGTCAGCCCGATACCGCCGAGCAGGCCGGCGGCGAACACGGCAAGGAAGCGCCAATCGAGGGGTGATCTGGGGGTCTCCTGCTGCCGGCGGGGCTCCTGGCGAGGGCGGAACACGGGCACGTAGGAGCCTTTGGGAAGTTCGATGAGGATGGGGGAGGCGGCTAATTCGCCTTGGTAGACCTCCTCCAACTTGGCACGAAGTTCGAAGGCCCGGCGGCGTACGGAGGAGTCCTGGGCAGGGGAGTAATCGGCGGGACGGCCGAGGGCTTCCGTGCCGATCGAGTATTCCTTTATCTCGCCGGTGCGGCCGGAGATCTCTAGTTCGCAGACGTAGCGGAGGAATTTCTTGAGTTGTCCGGAGCGGGCGAAACTCTGACTATCGAGCACTTGGCAGAGCGCGTGCTGCTTTTCGCCCGAAGTCATAACTCAATCATAATAAAACCACATCCGGGATTTCGCAACCTGTTGCAACAACTGTTAGGGGGCTTGGTAGGGTGGCTCGACCGAGGGTATGCTAATGCCATGTTGCTCAGGGTGGCGATCATTTGCGTAGCGATTTACGGAATCGCGGCAGCTCAGGAATCGAGAGGCGTGATAGCAGGGGTGGTTTCCGACCCGTCCGGCGGAGCGATGGCTCGGGTGGAGGTGCAGGTATCGAATCTCGAGACGAACATCGTGACCCGAGCGGAATCGGGAGAAGGAGGGGGCTTTCGACTTCCTTTTCTTGCTCCTGGCGTTTATCGCTTAACGGCCGAGCTGGCAGGTTTCAAGAAGTTGGTTCTGGAACGGGTAGAGGTACGGGTAGGGGAGACGGTGGACCTTCCGTTGCGGCTGGAGTTGGGCAATGTGGCGGAGGCGGTGGAGGTCAACAGCACACCGCCGCTATTGGAGAGCGGCACGGCTTCGATGGGGACGGTGATGGACCAGCGCCGCGTACAGGAACTGCCGATGCGCGGGGGCAATCCGATGGAACTGGCGCGGCTTGCGCCGCAAGTGGTGAACCTGACAAACCTGCGGGCGATGAAGGCGTCGTCGCCGAGCGGGACCTCACAGATCTCGGTGGCGGGCGGGCCTCGATTCAACACGGAGTTCCAGATTGACGGAATCACGAACACGACCGCCGACTTGGGGGACGGGCGAGTGCGGGTGGCGTTCATCCCGCCCTCGAGCGCGATTTCGGAATTTCGGATTGAGGTATCGCCCTATGACGCAACGTTCGGGCACACACCAGGGGCCACGGTCAATATCAGCACACGGGGCGGCACCAACGAGTTGCACGGGGATGTGCGCTATTGGTTCCGCAACTCCGCGTTGGATGCGCCGAACTGGTTTGAGAACCGCAATGGCACGAAACCGGCGGTGTATCAGGACAACCGGTACGGATTGTCGGCGGGCGGTCCGGTGTGGATTCCAAAGGTATATGCAGGGCGCAACCGCACATTCTGGTTTTACGCATACGAGGGCAACCAGTGGGGCCGGCCGACGACGGCGACGAACACGGTGCCGGCAGTGGGGCAACGGACCGGCGATTTCGGGAATCTGCTTCCGCTGGGCGCGCGCTATCAGATATACGACCCGCTAAGCACGCGTTTGATTTCGAGCGGCCGTTATCAGCGCGATGCGATACCTGGGAATGTCATCCCGCAGGCGCGGCTGGACCGAGTGGGGCTGAACCTGGTGAATCTGTTTCCGCTGCCGAACATTGCGGGGCGAGAGGATGGGACAGCGAATCATTTTTATGTTGACGTCCGCAAGCAGGACTACAACACGAACATGGGGCGTCTGGATCATGAGTTTCGGGAGGGCCACCGCATCTTTTTCAGAGTGCATAACTACGATTGGCGCAGCGGGCAGGATCGATATGGGCTAGCGGTGGGGCGCTTCAACACCCGTTCCGGCCGCCGCGGGCTGGCGCTAGACGATGTGCTGATCCTGACCCCCTCTACCGTGCTGAATGTGCGGTATGGTGTGACGTACGGAGACATGGGGGAAGAGCGGCAGACGGCGGGGACCGATTTGACGACGCTGGGCTTTTCGGCAGCTTTGGCGAACCTGCTCGATCCGGCGCGGGCGACGGTTCCGCGGGTGCGAACGGGGCCATATTCGCCGCTCTCGGAGTGGAACAATGGGGACGGAGCGAACTCGAGCCTGACGCACACGTGGATCGCCAGCCTGACGCAGACGCGTGGGGGGCATGCGTTGCGTTACGGGGTGGATGCTCGATTGTATCGCGGGTTCGGCACACGGACGCCACTTGCGAACTCGCCGGACCTCAACTTTGCGAACACGTTCACGCGTGGTCCGCTGGACAATTCCGCTGCGTCGCCGATCGGCCAGGAACTGGCGGCAATGTTATTGGGCATACCGGACGGCCAAATGGAACGTACGGCCACCAGCGCTTTCCAGGATCGGTATTTCGGCCTATATTTGCAGGACGACTGGCGGGTGCATCCGCGGTTGACGCTGAACGTGGGGTTACGCCACGAGTATGAAACTCCGATCACGGAGCGCTTCGACAGGCTGGTGGCGGGATTCGATTTCGCGGCGGTCAACCCGATACAGGCGCAGGCGCAAGCGGCGTATGCGCGCAATCCTCTGCCGGAAATCGCGGCGGCGAACTTCCGCGTGCCTGGGGGATTGATCTTCGTCAACCAGGACGGACGGGGGCGCAGCCCGTTCCGTGGGGAGAAGAACAACTTTCTGCCGCGCATCGGGCTGGCTTACAGATTTGGAGAGGCAACGGTGGTTCGCGCCGGATACGGGATCTATTACGACAGCATCGGCGTCAACCGGACGACGGCGCAACAGACGGGATTCTCGCAGGGGACTCCGATTCAGGCATCGCTCGATAACGGTCTCAGTTTCGTGGCCCGCAACGCCAATCCATTCCCCAACGGGCTGATTGCGCCCCGCGGCGCCGCGGGGGGGTTGACGACGAGCCTTGGCCAGGGCTTCGCTTTTTACGATTCGAATTTGACGCCGTCGTATTCGCAACGGTGGTCGCTGAGCTTGCAGCGGATGTTGCCGGGGCAAGCGCTGGCGGACATCGGTTATGTCGCCAATCGAGGCACGCGGCTTGGGGTTACACGGGATTTCAACGCGACACCCGCAGTGTACCTGAGCCGGTCGGCGACACGAGACCAAGGGCGGGTGGATTCTCTCTCGCAGGCATTTCCCAATCCGTTTTTCGGCTTGTCGCCCTCGTATCCGGCGAACATCTCGCGCGCCAATCTGCTGCGGCCGTATCCTGAGTTCGGGAGTTTGACGGCGATCGTGCCAGACGGCTACTCCTGGTATCATTCGCTGCAGTTTCGGGCGGAAAGGCGGATGAAGAACGGGTTCAGCTTGCAGGGTTCCTATGTTTGGTCGAAGTTCATGGAAGCGTTAGAGTATTTGAACACGGCCGACAGCGCGCCTTACCGCAGCATCTCAGACTCAGACCGGCCGCACCGGATCACGGTAAGCGGAATCTGGGAGATTCCAGCCGGGCGCGGGCGCCGGTTTGGGGCGGCGATGCCCAAGGCCATGGAATTCGTAGCGGGAGGATGGCAGTTGAATGGCGTCACGATCGTTCAATCGGGCCCTCCATTGGGGTTCGGCAATGCTATTCTCACGGGGGACATCAAAGCCGTCGCATTAGGGGGTGCGCAGCGCAGTGTCGAACGCTGGTTCAACACGAGCCTGTTCGTGCGCGAAACAAACCGGCAGTTGCAGTCCAATTATCGAAGTTTTCCGCTGCGGTTTTCAGGAATCCGCGGAGATGGGCAGCGTGCCACGGACTGGTCGCTGTTCAAGACGTTCCCAGTGCGGGAGCGGATAAGAGTACAGTTCCGGGCGGAACTGTACAACGCGTTTAACCAGGCCAGCTTCAACGCGCCGAACACGAATCCGACGTCGGGGGCTTTCGGCACTATCACCGACACGCAATCGGAAGCGAAGAACTGGCAATTTTCACTATTCGTCAGATTTTGAGGAACTCCAAGAATCATGCAGGAATTGAGGAGAGTTTTGTTGCCGGGGGGCCCGGCCGGTCAGCAGGGGAACAACAGGAAGGGGGTGCGGGCATGAAACGGCGGGAGTTTCTCAAGCTGTCCGGGATGGCCTATGCACAAGCTTCGCGGCGCAAGCCGAACATCCTTTTCATCCTCGCCGACGATTTGGGGATTGGGGGCTTGAGCTGCTACGGGGCCGATCAGTTCCGGACACCCCAGATCGACGCACTGGCGGCGGGCGGGACGCGCTATACGCATGCGTACACGGCGCCGCTTTGCGGACCGTCGCGGGCGCTGATCATGACCGGCAGATACGCGTTCCGGACCGGGGCCACGAATCAGGACGCCACCGGCGAGATGAAACCTTCAGTGGAGACAATGATTCCGAAGGTGTTGCGGCAAGCCGGCTATGCATCGACGATGATCGGCAAATGGGGACAACTGCCGCTGAAGCCGGCGGATTTCGGCTTCGACGAATCGCTGCTGTTCCGAGGGAGCGGCGTCTATTGGAACACGCAGGAGAAAGGCGAAGTCTACTGGGTAAACGGGGAGGTACGGAAACTCGCGGACAAAGAATACCTGCCGGACGTGATGCACACGCATCTGGCTGATTTTTTTGCCCGTCATCGCAACCAGCCGTTCTTTGCCTACTACTCGCTTTCGCACGTTCACGCAGACATTCTGCCGACGCCGGATAGTATGGCGCAAAGCACGGATCTTTATGCGGATAACATCCGTTACATGGACAAACTGGTGGGCAGGGCGGTAGCGGAGTTGGACAGGTTGAACTTACGGGACAACACGCTGGTGGTCTTCTTCGGCGACAACGGCACCGGTCAGGGGTATGCACGGCGATCCACCATCGGGGGACGTCCCTTATCGGGGGAAAAGGGATCGATGCTGGAGGGTGGGGCGCTGGTGCCGATGATTGTGAATTGGCCGGGCAAGGCAGCGGCGGGGAAAGTGTCAGCGGAGATGGTGGACTCCACCGATTTTCTTCCGACGTTTGCTGAGTTGGCGGGGGCGGCGCTGCCGGGCAAGACGACGGTCGACGGGCGGAGCTTTGCGCCGAGTTTGCTGGGGCAGAGCAGTAAACCGGCCCGCGACTGGGTTTTCATCCAATTGGCGCGGAAGTGGTATGTCCGGGACGCGAGCTACAAGTTGAATGAAGCGGGCCAGTTGTTCGACATGCGGGAGTCTCCGTTTTCCGAACCCGAGATTCCGCGGGACAAAGTATCCGGTAGTGCCCGTCTGGCGCACCAGCGGCTGGCAAAGCTACTGGAGGAATTGAACCCCGCGGGAGGAATACTGGACCAGGGGGACGGCACGGGCCGGCACTCGGGGCGGAAGCAGAAGCAGGCTAAGTGAGGTTCGGAACCGGCGGGAACACGCTGTCATAGGCAATTCACAACTGTTGCGATATCCTGAGATTGCGAAGAGAAACTTGCTTCGGATGAGGGAGTACATCATGAGACAACGCCTACAGGCGGTCCTTTTGCTATTCGTTTTTTCTGTTGCCGGCTATTCACAGGCAACAGCGGGATTTGGAGCGATGTCGGGTGTGGTGAGGGACGCGACGGGGTCGGTAGTGGCCGGTGCGAAAGTAGATGTCACCAACGAATCGAAAGGCATCCGGCGGAGCCTGGTGACGAACGATGCGGGGGTATTTAACGCTCCGGCACTGGTACCAAGCGAAGGCTATTCGGTGACGGTCACGAGGGACGGATTTAATACTTACAAGTTGGAATCGGTGACGATTCAGGTGGGCCAGACGATCAGCTTAAGCGTGGATCTGGTGGTTGCGGGGACGACGGCGTCGGTAAGCGTGTCGGACGTTGCTCCGATCGTGGAACAAGGCAAGACGGGGACGACGACGGTGGTGAACAGCTCGCAGATCATGAACCTGCCGATCAACGGACGGCGCGTGGATTCGTTTGTACTGATGGCTCCGGCGGTGGTGTCGGACGGGACGTTCGGGCTGCTGAGCTTCCGCGGGATTGCGGGTGGCAACTCGTTCCTGACGGACGGGAACGATACGACGAACCAATATTACAACGAGAACGCGGGGCGGACCCGCATTTCGACGCAGATCTCGCAGGACGCGGTGCAGGAGTTCCAGGTGCTGTCGAGCGGCTATTCGGCGGAGTTCGGGCGGGCATCGGGCGGCGTGGTAAACACGGTGACCAAGAGCGGCACGAACGATATGCACGGGACGGCGTACTGGTTTTACCGGAATCAGGATTTCGGAGCGCGCGACCGGTATGCGACGTACACGGTGGCGCCGGAGGAGACGCGCAATCAGTATGGCGGGTCGATCGGGGGGCCGATCGCCAAGGACAAGTTATTCTACTTTTTCAACGCGGAACTGGTGCGGAGGAATTTCCCGCTGGATGCTTCGATCCGCGGCGGGAACCTTTTTAATGCTGCGGGGGATTTCGTGGGGCAGTGCAATGCTCCGGCGACCGCGGCGCAGTGCACGGCGGCGCGGGAGTTCATTACGGGGCGGCATTTCCAGGTGGTGCCGCGCACGGCGGACAGCGATCTCGGTTTCGGTAAGATCGACTGGCGTCCGGTGGACCGGCACAGCTTCTCGTTTTCGTTCAACTATCTGAAGTGGATCTCGCCGAACGGGATTCAGACCGCGGCATCGTTGACGAACGGTGGCGGGCTGGGAAACAACGGGATGTCGACGGTGCGGACCCGTTATGGGCGCGCCTCGTGGACGGCGATTCCGAGCGCCACGGTAGTGAACGAAGTACGCTACGGCTGGTTCAAAGACCGGCTGTTCGACGATTTGAATCCGGAATACATTCCGGCGGCGACGGGACGGGTGGCGATCACGGTGCAGGGGCAGGCGAATCTGGGGGTGGCGAATTATATGCCGCGCTTGAATCCGTCGGAAAACCGGCATCAGATTGCGGATAACCTGACCTGGACGGTGGGCAAGCACACGGTGAAGTTCGGCGGCGACATCATGCACACGCGCGATTACTACGATCAATTGTTCAACGGGCGCGGCAGCTATGTCTACGCGAACTTCACGAACTTCGCACTGGATTTCAGCGGGAATACGGCGGGGACGAAGCGGTGGCAGACGTTTTCACAGGCGTTCGGCAATCCGGTGGTGGATACATTCACGCGCGACTATTCCTGGTATGTGCAGGACCAGATGCGGCTGGGCAAGAGCCTGACGCTGAACATCGGGTTGCGGTACGAGTACGCGCAATTCAAGCAGCCGCAGAGCTCGAATCCGGCGTATGCGCTGACGGCATCGATCCGGCAGCCGGGGAAGAACTTCGCGCCGCGGATCGGACTGGGGTATGCGTTCAACAACAACAAGACGGTGTTGCGGACGGGGTATGGCGTGTTCTACGCGCGGTTCCCGGGATCGATGATCAACACATTTCATCAGACGAACGGGCTCTACAGCCGCAATGTGTCGCTGAACGGCGCGGTGGCGGCGGACCTGGCGCTGGGGCCTGTGTTCCCGCTTCCGCTGCCGAGCCTGGAGCGGACTCCGCCTCCAGGAACGGTGGATATTACATTCGCTGCGCGCGATTTCCGCAACCCGTACACGCAGCAGGCGGATCTGGGGATTCAGCATGCGCTGACGAACAACCTGAGCCTGGACGTATCGTACGTATGGAGCCGCGGTGCGCGTTTGTTCACGTTCCGCGATCTGAATATCGGGCCGCTGGGGGATCCGGTGACGTATCGGATTCTCGATTCGGGCGGGGCGCAAGTAGGCACCTATACGACGCCCACGTACCGGATTGCGAACCGCGTGGATCCGGCATGGCGGCGCGTGAACCAGATCGACAACGGAGCAAACAGCTACTACAACGCGATGGTGGTGCAGTTGAATCAGCGGCTGGCGAAGGGGCATCAGTTCGGGCTTTCCTACACCTGGTCGCACGCGATCGACTATAACCAGGGCGGCGGCGCCGACAACCTGTTCTTCAACACGAACGGGCCGCGGTCGTTGTTCAACGGCGACTTCAAGCAGGACAAGTCTTCGTCCTCTCTCGATCAGCGCCACCGGCTGGTGATCAGTTCGCAGCATCAGCCGCGGTTCACGAAGTCGGAAGGGAAGCTGGCGAAGTTCCTGATCAACAACTGGCAGGTGAGCCAGATTTCGACGTTCGCTTCGACGCAGCCGCAGACGCCGACGATTTTCGTTTCGGGGTCGCCGTTTGCGGGTGCTCCGGTGACGACCTCGCTGAACGGATTTGGAGGATCGAACCGGGTGCCGTTCCTGCCGGCAGCGAGCCTGGATGTGGACCAGACGTATCGTACGGATGCGCGTGTGACGAAGGTGCTGCCGTTCACGGAGCGATACAACCTGATGGTGAACTTCGAGGCGTTCAATCTGTTCAACGTGATCTCGAACACGCTGATCGACGGGCAGGCGTATACGGCGGCGAACGGGGCGTTGACTCCGTTTGCGCGGTATAAGTTGCCGACGGCGTCGGGAGGGTTCCCGGATGGGACGAATGCACGGCGGACGCAGATCAGTTTGCGCTTTGTGTTCTGATTACCAGGTAGTTGCCCAAACGGGGTGCGGATCGCGAGGGCGGTTCGCACCCCGTTTTTGTTTGATGGGCTTTCCTGGGACGGGGGTGTGAAGATGGAGGCGGCAGGATGCCCCCGCCGGGACGGAAACGGGACTTACTTCTTCAGCAGCGGTTGCAAGGCGGTAAACACGTTTCGGGCAACGATGCGGCAGCCTTCGGCGGTGGGATGCAGGGCATCGCGCTGCATGAGTTTCGGGTTGAGGACCACGCCTTCGAGGAGGAACGGGAGACGCGGGACTCCGTGTTTGGCGGCGAGGCCGGGATAGATGCGGTCGAAGTCGCGGATATAGAGTTCGCCGTAGTTGCGGGGGAGGGTGATGCCGGCGAGCAACACGGAGGCGCCGGAGGCTTTCAACTGGGTAAGGATCTGGTCGAGGTTGTCGCGGGTTTGGGCGACGGGGATTCCACGCAAGCCATCGTTGGCGCCGAGTTCGAGGATGACGATGGCGGGCTTGTGAGCGAGTACGGAGGGGACGCGTTCCAAGCCGCCGCTGGAAGTATCGCCGCTGATTCCTTCATTGACGATGCGGTAGGAATAGCCGGCGGCATCGAGGTTCTTCTGAAGGAAGTCGGGATAGCTTAGTCCTGGCTCCAGGCCGTAGCCGGCGGAGAGGCTATCGCCGAAGGCGACGATGACCGGGCGGGTGTCGGCGGGGGCGCTTTGTTGAGCCGCCGGAGGAGGGCTGGGCGACGGATGGCGCACCTCGTCTTTAGCCGGACCACCGCAGGAGAACAGGGGCCCGAAGAACGCTAGTAACAGGATCGAATGCCGCATGACTACGCAATGCCATAATAACTACAAACCCATCCATCGCATGCCATCCGATCCAATTATCCAGGTTCGCGGACTGACCAAGTCGATCACGAACGGAGCACACACCGTGGAGATACTTCGCGGCGTGGGCTTCGACGTGCCCAAGGGCCAGTTCATCGCCATCATGGGCCCGTCGGGGAGCGGGAAGAGCACGCTGCTCGGTTTGCTGGCGGGGCTCGATTCGGCGACTGCGGGCAGCATTGTGCTGGACGGGGAAGAGATCACGGGGCTTGGCGAAGACGAACTGGCGATGGTGCGCGGGCGCAAGATCGGTTTCGTCTTTCAGAGCTACCAGTTGATCCCAACTCTGACGGCGCTGGAGAACGTGCTGTTGCCGCATGAACTGGCGGGTGGCGGCAACGGCCGGCCACGGGCGCTGGAACTGCTGGAGAGCGTTGGGCTCACCGGGCGGCGGGATCATTATCCGATCCAGCTTTCGGGCGGGGAACAGCAGCGGGTGGCGCTGGCGCGGGCATTCATGGCGCGGCCGCCGATCCTGATGGCGGACGAACCGACGGGCAACCTGGATTCGGCGAACGGGGCGCACGTGCTGGAATTGCTTCTCGCATTGAACCGGCGCGAGGGGACAACGCTGGTGCTGGTGACGCACGACGCAGCGCTGGCGGCGCAGGCGGGGCGCATCCTGCGGCTCAAGGACGGCGTGGTGGTGGGAGACGATCTGCGTGCATAGCACGGCCCTGAAGATCGCGTGGCGCGAGGCGAGGGCTTCGACGGCGAAGTTTCTGTTCGTGATTCTGGCGGTGGCGTTGGGCGTGGGGGCTCTGACTGGCGTGAGAGGATTCAGCGAGGCGTTCCGCGGGATGCTGACGCGCGACGCGCGCAAGCTGATGGCGGCGGACATGACGGTGCGCAGCTTCAGTCTGGCGACCGGGGAGCAAGTAAAGGCGATGGATGCGCTACCGAACATCCGGCGGACGTGGATCACGGAGACGGTGTCGATGCTTTCGACGCCGACGGCGAGCGTGCCTGTACTGGTTTCGATCAAGGCAGTGGATCCGGAGGTTTATCCGTTTTACGGGGAGTTCAAGCTGGAGCCGCCACAGCGGCTGGTGGAGACGCTGGACGCCGGGGCGATCGCGGTGTCGGACGATCTGCTGGTGCGGCTGGATTTGAAGCTGGGGGACAGCGTGAGGCTCGGCTCGGCCGATTTCCGCATTGCGGCCACGGTGGCGGTGGAACCGGACCGGATGGCGGGCTCACTGAATGTAGGCCCGCGGATCCTGATGAGCCGGGCGGGGCTGGACCGGACGGGGCTGATGGTGGAAGGAAGCCGTGCGTCGCATCGCTATCTCTTCCGGTTCGATGCCGGGGCGATGGGGGTGGAGCAGGCGCGCGGCAAACTAAAGGATGCGTTTCCCGAGGCGCAGATCATCGACTACCGGGAGACACATCCGCTGATCACGCGGGGGCTGGACCGTTCGACGAAATTTCTCAGCCTGGTGAGCCTGATCGCGCTGATCGTGGGGGCGCTGGGGGTGGCGATGGCGATGCATTCGCACCTGCAGCAGAAGCTCGATTCGATTGCGGTAATGAAATCGCTGGGGGCGCGTTCGGGGCAGATTATCAGGATCTATACGATTCAGACGCTGATCCTGGGGACGCTCGGCGGCGGAGCGGGGATAGTTGTCGGCATCGCGGTGCAGCGTATTTTTCCGCAGCTTATCGCGCGGTACTTCCATCTGGATCCGGGCTTTCATTGGGATCCGCTTTCGGCGGTACAAGGACTCGCCGTGGGCGTGCTGACGACGCTGCTGTTCACGATACCGCCGCTGCTTTCCATCCGGCGGGTGAAACCGAGTCTGATTCTGCGGCGTGAGATGGAGGAAACGCGTCCGGGGTGGAGAGACCGGATCCGGCACGGGAAAGCAGCGATGGCGGCCACGGCGCTGATTCTGGCGGGAGTGCTGGGAATCGTATGGTGGCTGAGCGAGAGCCTGCGCACGGGATTGTATTTCGTCGGCGGATTCACGGTGAGCCTGCTGATATTGGCGGGAATCGCGGTGGGGTTGTTGTGGGGATTGAAACGTTTTTCGCGTTCGGCGCAGCAAAGAATGCCGGCGGTGGTTCGCCATGGCATCGCCAATATTCACAGGCCGGGGAATCAGGCGGCGGCGCTGCTAGTAGCCTTAGGGTTGGGCGTGATGTTCACGTTGACGGTGTATCTGGTGCAGAAATCGATGCTGGCGCAGATTGCCAGCAGCGCTCCGCCGGGGATGCCGAACGTGTTCCTGATCAATATTACGGCGAAGGAGCGGGACGGCGTAGCGGCGCTGCTGGCAGGGCATCCGGGGATGCAGAACAGGCCGGAAGTTGTACCGTTGACGGCGGCGCGGATTGTGAAGATCAACGGGGCTCCGATCGGGGACAGACAATTGAAGGGATTCAGCAGGCGGTTTACGCAGACGCGCTCGGTAAGCTGGGCGCGGGAGTTGCCGCCGCAATCGAACATTGTAGAAGGCAAGTTTTGGGATGCGTCGACGAAAGGGGCGGCGATTTGCCTGAGTGAAGACGCGGCCAAGACGCTTCCGTCCAAACCGGGAGATACGATCGAGTGGATCGCTTCCGGGAAATCCATCTCCGCCAGGGTGGTGTGCATCTATAGAAGCGACTCTGTGCGCATCGGCTCGAATTTCGATTTTCTGTTCAACCCGGGGAGCCTGGACGGGCTGCCGACGCTGCATTTTGCCGCGGTGCGGATGCAGCCAGGGCAGATTGCGCCGCTGCAGAGGGCGGTGTTTTCGAGGTTCCCGACAGTGACGGTGATTAACGGCGCGGACGTGCTGGCGATTATTCAGGAAGTGGTGGATCAGATCGCGCTGGTGATCCGTTTCATTTCGTTCTTCGCCATCCTGGCGGGGGCGATTATTTTGGCCAGCAGTGTGGCGGGCACGCGCTTCCGCCGGGTGCGGGAGGTTGTGATTCTGAAGACGCTGGGAGCGACACGGCGGCGGATCGGCGGGATCTTCTCGGTGGAATTTCTCATATTGGGCCTTGCGGCGGGGTTGCTGGGGAGCCTGCTAGCGACGGGATTCTCGCTGCTGGTGTTGAAGCGCCTGTTCCAGGTGGATTACAGCTTCGACCCCGTGCCCCATGCGATCGCCATAGGGCTGACGGCGTTGCTGGCGAACGCCGCCGGCTGGGCCGCGAGCCACCGCATTCTGCAACAAAAACCTTTGGAAGCCTTGCGAGGCAGTCTATGAACTACGATGCATTTCTGCTGGTCAGCTTCGGCGGCCCGGAGCAGCCTGAAGACGTGATGCCGTTTCTCGAAAACGTGACGCGCGGACGCAATGTGCCGCGGGAGCGTTTGCTGGAAGTGGCGGAACACTACCATCATTTCGACGGGCGAAGCCCGATCAACGACCAGAACCGGGCGCTGATCGAGGCGTTGCGCAAAGAGTTGGATTTGCCGATTTATTGGGGCAACCGCAACTGGCATCCATTCCTCAAAGATACGCTGCAGCAAATGAAGCTGGACGGTGTGAAGCGCGCGGCGGCCTTTGTGACATCGGCGTTCAGCAGCTATTCCGGGTGCCGGCAGTACCGCGAGAACATCGCGGCTGCGCGGGAGGCGGTGGGCGAAGGGGCGCCGGAGATCGACAAGATCCGGGTTTTCTACAATCACCCGGGCTTTCTGGATGTGATTTGCCAGGAAACGACCGACGCTCTGCTGGCGGGGTCCACGGTATTCTTCACGGCGCATAGCATTCCGCTGTCGATGGCGCACGGGTGCCGGTATGTGGAGCAATTGGAGGAGGCGTGCGGCGCAGTGGCGGCGCGGCTCAATCTGGACCAGTGGCGGCTGGTGTATCAAAGCCGTAGCGGTCCGCCGCAAGTGCCGTGGCTTGCGCCGGACATTCTCGATGCTCTGCGGGAGGAGCAGGCGAAGGGGACGAAAGCAGTCACCGTGGTTCCGATCGGGTTCGTTTCCGATCATCTGGAGGTTCTGTACGATCTTGACACGGAGGCCAAAGATCTGTGCGCGGAACTCGGCATCGAGATGAGCCGGGCGGCGACGGCTGGGACGCATCCGAGCTTTGTGCGAATGATTCGTGAATTGGTAGACGAGCGGCGAGCGGGCGGAGGTCAGCCAGCCGGGTTGTGCACGGAAACGTGTTGCCCGGCGCCGGCGGCGAGACCTATGCGTCCTGCCACGGCGTAACGCTACCATCGGAACTGATGGGCAAGCCCTCGATCAAATCGCCGGTGGAGCCGGCGCACTCCTTGTTCGGGCGGGAACGATACCCGCTGGACGTTTTCTTCAAACCGCAATCGGTAGCAGTGATTGGAGCGACGGAGACGCCGCACAGCGTGGGGAGAACCACGCTATGGAATCTAATCAGTTCTCCGTTCGGCGGCACGGTGTATCCGGTCAATCCGAAGCGGGCCAGCGTTCTGGGGATGCGTTCGTATCCGTCGGTGAAGAACGTACCCGAACCGGTAGAGTTGGCGATTGTAGTCACGCCGGCGGCGACGGTGCCGGGAGTGATTCGCGAGTGCGTGGAAGCAGGTGTGCAGGGGGCGATCATCCTGGCGGCGGGATTCAAGGAGATGGGCGCGCAGGGCGAGGCGCTGGAACTACAGGTACTCGAAGAGGCTCGCAAGGGCGCGCTGCGGATTCTGGGTCCCAACTGCCTTGGGGTGATGTCGCCGGTGACAGGACTCAACGCGACGTTCGCGCACTCCATGGCGCGGCCGGGAAGCGTGGCGTTCCTCAGCCAAAGCGGGGCGCTGTGCACGGCGGTGCTCGATTGGAGCCAGCGGGAATTGGTGGGATTCAGCGCGTTTGTTTCTCTGGGGTCGATGGCGGATATCGGCTGGGGCGATGTGATCGACTATCTGGGCAACGATCCGCGCACGCGGAGCATTCTGATCTACATGGAGTCGATCGGGGACGCGGGGGCGTTCCTGTCGGCGGCGCGGGAAGTGGCGATGACGAAGCCGGTGATTGTGATCAAGGCGGGGCGGACGCATGCAGGGGCCCTGGCTGCGGCCGCGCACACAGGAGCGATGCCGGGGGATGACCGGGTGGTGGATGCGGCGTTCCGGCGGGCGGGAGTGCTGCGGGTCAATCAATTGAGCGACCTTTTCTACATGGCGGAAGTGCTGAGCAAGCAACCGCGTCCGCGCGGGAGGCGGCTGACGATTGTGACCAATGCGGGGGGGCCGGGGGTAATGGCGACCGATGCGCTGATTGCCGGGGGAGGCGATCTGGCGCCGCTGAGCGAGGAGTCGATTGCGGCCTTGAACGGCTTCCTTCCGGCGGAATGGAGCCATCGCAACCCGATTGACATTCTGGGCGACGCCAAGCCGGAACGCTTCGCCAAGACGCTGGAGATCGCGGCGAAGGATCCGCAGAGCGATGGGCTGCTGGTGGTGCTGGCGCCGCAGGCTGCCACCGATCCGACACTGACGGCGGAGCAAATGAAGCCGTATGCGAAGCTGAGCGGCAAGCCCGTGCTGGCGAGTTGGATGGGAGGTGTGGAAGTTTCACCTGGGGTAGCCGTGCTGCGCGCGGCCGAGATTCCTACGTTCCCGTACCCCGACACCGCGGTCCGCATGTTCCTGTACATGTGGGCATACAACGAGAACCTTCGCGCGATCTATGAAACGCCGCTGGCCGAAGGGGTGGACGTCCCCACGGTGGAGGAACTCGGGCTGTCGGATGCGTGCCCGTTCCGCATGGGCGGACACGTGGATGCGCGGTTCGGCCCGGTGCTGTATCTGGAAGACCAGCGCGGGCAGCGCGTCTACGGATTGCCCCCATTGAACACCACGCTGGCCGGGCTGATGCTGCAGCAGGCAGGTATCGAAAGCGAGCAGGGGGAGCGGGCGCTGGTGCGCCTGTCGCGGTTTTTCGAGCAGCCTCAGATTGCGGCAGTGACGGTGACGGGGAGCGATGTCAGCGTGACGGAGCTAGGCCCGGAGGCGCCGCCGCGGATGAAACCGGCCATTCGCACCTATCCGCTGGAATACGTGGCGGAGTGGCAGATGAAGAACGGGGAGACGGTTACGATACGGCCGATTCGCGCCGAGGATGAGCCGCTGATCGCGCGCTTTCATGAGACGCTGGGAGAACGCACGGTCTACTTCCGCTACCTGTCGACGCTCAAGCTGAGCACACGCATCGCGCATGAGCGGCTGGTGCGGATCTGCTTCATCGACTATTCGAGGCAACTGGCTTTTGTGGTGGAACGGGAGGGGGAGATCATCGCGGTCGGGCGCCTTGTCAAAGACTCGCAAGCTTATGCCCGGGGGAAGAAAGAAGCGGAGTTCGCACTGGTGGTGAGCGACAATTTCCAAGGACAAGGAATCGGCAAGGAACTGCTGCGGCGCATTATCGCGGCGGCGCGCGCCGAAGGGGTGGAAACGGTGTTCGGGGAAATCTCTTCGGAGAACATGACGATGCAGGGAATTTGCCGGAGCTTCGGGTTTCAGATCAAGCGCGATCTGGAGGACACGACAGTGATGGCCCGGCTGAGGGTATAGGAACGGCAAACAGGGCGGAGTCGCCTCCGCCCTGTTGTTGTTTTGGGACTGTAGCAGGTGGTTACAGCGTTTTGGCGATGGCGACGAGTGTTTGGCCCGCGTCCGCTGTGATCTGGCCGTTGGCGATTCCGGCATCCACCTGCTTGATGAAGGTTGCCACCGCATCAGCCACCGTTCTGGCGTCGCCGGCCGACTGCGCCTTCGCTGCCTGATCGACCGCAGGCAAGAGCAGTCCTTCGAGCCGCGGATCGGCAACCATCGTGACGGTGAGCGTCCGCAGCATCGAGGTGCTGAAGAGCACCGGATCGGTGGCGACGGCGTTGCTGCTGCGGATGCCGGGCAGAATATCCCACTTTTCTTTATTGGCTCCCAATTGCAGGGCCTGGGCGATGGAGTTCCACAGGGAAGACTTGATGGTGCGCACGGAGCCGTCGCCCATGGCGATGTTCAATCCGTTGGCGACACCGCGGAAAGTGATCATGCCGTTGAGGTCGGTGAACTGGACGGCGGCGTCCTGGGCGGCGGCAGCGGTGGAACTGTAGGGGCGGGCCTGCTTGTAAAGGCTGTCCTGTTCGACGTAGGGGAGCAGCAATCCGACGGAGTTAACGCTGCGCGCGCCGGCTTCGTAGAGCTTCTCCCACATGGCAGCCTGGCCGCGTTCGGCGCCAGGGGTGGGGGCGAAGGCGATGCTGAAGGCGCCGCGCACGAACTTGAGGTTGCCGGTTTCCGTGCCGGTCACGCCGGGAACGGGATTGCCGGCGATTTCAAACTCGGTGGTGGTCGCTTTGACTACCGTGTAGCGATAGCCGTCCATTACGCCATCTTCGGAAAGCCGCGCCTGTTTCATGACTTCGGCCAAGCTGGCCGGATATTTTCCGGTGTTGTTGAAGGAGGTTTGGACCGCGGCGGCGATCTGGCGAAGGTTGGTGTTGCACTG
>JAEUQG010000085.1 GCA_016789755.1 Bryobacterales bacterium | reverse complement strand
AACCACCCGTCCAGCGCGCGGAAATCGCCCGCCTTCGGACGGTCGAAGCAGTACACCTCGTCCGCACCCAACTTCCACACCGACCGGTCCCGGTACAGCCGGATACACACACTGTTCCCCCCCAGCGTCACCTGCTGCATCTCCCGGTACGGCACATCCAGCGACAACGGCTTCTTGCTCTTCTCCGTTTCCCGGAAACTCATCCCTTCTTCGCCGAACGAAACCGTCCCCACGCGCGTCTTCCCCAGCATCCGCCGCGCCGGCGAAACATGCCGCACGTCGAACCGCAACGGCTCGGCCGCCGCTAACATGCCTAAAACAATCATCAAGCCAATTGTTTTTTTACTTCTGTGTGCCATTTCCATACCTCATAAATTGCCGGATACACAATCAGTTCCAACAGAAACGACGTCAGGATCCCGCCCACCATCGGCGCCGCAATCCGCTTCATCACGTCCGATCCCGCGCCCGTCGCCCACAGAATCGGAACCAAGCCGATGAACGTCGTGGCCACGGTCATGAACTTCGGCCGGATGCGCTTCACCGCCCCATGCAGAATCGCTTCCTGCAACTCCGCCAGCGAGCGCAACCGCCCCGCCTTCTTCGCCTCCTCGTAGGCCAGTTCCAGATACAGCAGCATGAACACACCCGTGCCCGCATCCACCCCCAACAGCGCAATCAGCCCCACCCACACGCCGATGCTCATGTTGTAACCCAAGGCGTACAGCAGCCACACAGCGCCCACCGCCGAAAACGGCACCGCCAGCAGAACGATACATGTCTTCGTCGCCGACCGCGTATTCAAGTACAGCAACACGATAATCAGAAACAGCGTCACCGGCAGCACGATCGACAGCTTCTCCCTCACCCGCTCCATGGCCTCGTATTGCCCGCTCCATACCAGCGAATATCCGGCAGGCAGCGCGATCTTCTCGCGCAGCACCTGCTTGGCCTCCTGCACGTATCCGCCCACATCGCGCCCGTCCACATCGACGTACACATACCCGTTCAACATCCCGTTCTCGTTGCGCAACATCGCCGGCCCGCTCGCCATCCCGATCCGCGCCAACTGCGATACCGGAATCTGCTGCTTGCCCTCCATCACCGGCACCAGCACCCGTCCCAGCGCATCCATTTGCGTGCGGTAATCCTGGAAATACCGCACGTTCACCGGATATCGCTCCCTCCCCTCCACTGTCGTCGTCACCGTATCCCCGCCGATCGCGCTCATCACCACCATCTGCGCATCGTCGATCGACAACCCGTAGCGCGCCAGCTTCTCGCGGTCCCAATCCAGATCCAGAAAATACCCGCCCCCCGTGCGTTCCGCAAAAATGCTCCGCGTCCCTCGCACGTTCTTCAACGCCGCCTCAATCTGTGTCCCCAGTTGCTCAATCCTCTTCAGATCCGCCCCGTACACCTTGATCCCCACCGGCGTCCGTATCCCCGTCGTCAGCATGTCGATCCGGTTCTTGATCGGCATCGTCCACGCATTGCTCACTCCCGGCAACGTCAGCGCGGCGTTCATCTCGTTCACCAGCGCTTCCGTCGAAATGTGGTCCGGCGTGATCCGTCGCAACGCCGGTTTCAGCCACTCCGGAGCGCTCTTCGACCACCACGTATCCACCTTCCTCCACTGCTCGCGAGGCTTCAGCAGAATCACCGTCTCCATCATCGACAACGGCGCCGGATCCGTCGGCGTCTCCGCCCGTCCCGCCTTCCCCATCACCAGCGACACCTCCGGAAACTGCTTCAGAATCCGGTCCTGCACCTGCATCAGCCGTTTCGCTTCGGTCAGCGAAATCCCCGGCAACGTCGATGGCATGTACAACAGCGAGCCTTCATCGAGCGGCGGCATGAACTCCGAACCCAGCTTCTGATACACAGGCACGGTCGCCGCCACCGCCGCCACCGCCATCGCAATCACGCCCCACTTCCAGCGCAGCGAAAACCGGCACACCGGATCGTACAACCGGATCAGCACCCGGCTGATCGGATGCGTCTCCTCGGAATGAATCTTTCCGATCAGCACCGCATTCGCCACCGCCGCCATCCACCGCGGCCGGAACGAAAAGTTCTCCCGCAGCGTGAACAGAATCCGCAGCGCCGGATCCAAAGTGATCGCCAGCACCGCGGCCACAATCATCGACAGGTTCTTCGTATACGCCAGCGGCTTGAACAGCCGCCCCTCCTGCGCCTCCAACGCCAGCACCGGCAGAAACGCCACCGCAATCACCAGCAGCGTGAAGAAACTCGGCCCGCCTACCTCCTTCACCGCGTCCACTACCACGCGATGATAGTCGCCCACGCGCCCACCCCGCTCCCATTCCTCCAGCTTCTTGTGCGTCTGCTCCACCACGACGATCGCCGCATCCACCATCGCTCCAATAGCGATCGCAATCCCCCCCAGCGACATGATGTTCGATGTCAGCCCCATCATCCGCATCGGTATGAACGAAAGCACTACCGCAATCGGAATCGTCATCACCGGAATCGCCGCGCTCGGAATGTGCCACAGAAATACGAAAATCACCACCGCCACCACCGTCAGTTCCTCCAGCAACGTCGTCTTCAGATTGTCGATCGAGCGCAAAATCAGATCCGACCGGTCGTACGTCGTGACAATCTGCACGCCCTTCGGTAACCCCGGCTCGATCTCGTGCAGCTTCGCCTTCACGCGCTCAATTACTTGCAGCGCGTTCTCGCCCTGCCGCATCACCACGATCCCCGACACTGCTTCTCCTTGCCCGTCCAGATCGCTCACCCCGCGCCGCAAATCCGGACCCAGCGTCACCGTGCCGATATCGCGCACCCGCACCGGCACACCGCCCGCGCCCGTCGCCAATACAATATTCGCCAGATCCTCCGGCGTCTTCGCATAGCCCCGCCCGCGCACCATATACTCCGCCCCCGAAAACTCGATCAGCCTTCCCCCCACATCGCTATTCCCTGCCCGCACTGCCTCCACCACTTTGTTGATCGAAACGTTGTAGCTCTGCATCCGCCGCGGATCCACCTGCACCTGATACTGCCGCACGAACCCGCCGATCGGCGCCACCTCCGCCACACCCGGCACCGCTTTCAGGTAGTAACGCAAGTACCAGTCCTGATACGACCGTAAATCCGCCAGCGAGTGCGAATGCGTCGGGTCCACCAGCGCGTACTGAAACACCCACCCGAGCCCCGTCGCGTCCGGCCCCAACTCCGTCTTCACTCCCTGCGGCAGCCGCGGCAACACCGCCGACAAATATTCCAGCGTTCGCGAACGCGCCCAATAGATGTCCGCCCCTTCTTCAAAGATCACGTACACGAACGAAAACCCGAAGTCCGAAAACCCGCGCACATCTTTCACCTTCGGCGCGCCCAACATAGCGCTCACAATCGGATACGTAACCTGATCCTCTACGATGTCCGGGCTCCGGTCCCAGCGCGAATAGATGATCACCTGCGTGTCGCTCAAATCCGGAATGGCATCCAGCGGCACGTGCCCCATCGACCACACTCCGCCCAACACTCCCGCCGCAATCAGCAAAATCACCAGCACCGGATTGCGCGCCGAATACTCGATGATGCGGTCAATCATGCGAGTGCCCCCCGCCCGCCGCCGACTGCAACTGGCTCTCCGAATCGAGCAGGAAATTGCCGCTCACCACAATGCGATCCCCAGCCTGCAATCCCGACAGTATCTCTACCCGCCCGTCATAGCGCTGCCCGATCGTCACCCGCCGCGGCTCGAAGAACCCGTTGCCCCGGTCGAGAAACACCGTCTGCTTCGTGCCCGTGTCCAGCACCGCATCCACCGGCGCCATCAGCCGCGTCCCACCGCCCAAAACGAACTCCACATCCACAAACATTTCCGGCTTTAAATGCAACCGCGGATTCTCCGCCTCCAGCCGCACCTGCACCGTTCGCGTCTCCGCCTGCACCTGCGGCTGCACGTACACGACGCGCCCATGCAGGCTCTGCCCCGGCATCGACGCCAACATCAGCCGCGCATGCGACCCCACCCGCACCAGTGGCAGATCGCTCTCAAAAACATCGGCCAAGATCCACACCCGCGACAAGTCCACCACCGTGTAAAGCTCCGTCTCCGGCTTCACCTGCTGATTGGGAAACGCATTGCGCGTCATGACAAATCCGCTCGCCGGTGAATACACCGTAATGTTCCGCACAGGCTGCTGCGTCCGCCCAAGCTCCTCGATCTGCTGCGCCGTCAGATTCCACAACTCCAGCCGCCGCCGCGACGCCTCCAGCAAGCTGCTCATCTGCCCGTGCGTGCTCCCCAGCGGGCTGTGCGCCAGCGCATCCTGCGCCTTCAACGCCAGCAGGTACTCCTGCTGCGTCGCCAGCAACTCCGGGCTGTAGATCGTCAGCAGCGGCTGCCCCTGCTTCACTTCCTTGCCGATGAAATCGGCAAACACTTTTTCTATCCACCCCTCGGTTCGCGTATGCACACGCGCCATCCTCGTCTCGTCCGCCATCACCCGCCCCGCCGCCCGCACCGTCTGCGAGCCCTGCCCCAATTCCACCACCGCCGTCCGAATCCCAATCAGTTGCTGCTTCTCCGTCGAAACTTGCACCGTCCCCGGCGCCATCGACGCCGCGTCCCCCTCATACACCGCCACCAGTTCATTCCCCGTCTCCGGATTCAACCCCGGCTTATCGGAACGATACTCCGGAGCTTGCGGATCGCGGTAGAACGCCACTTTGCTCTGCGGCATCGCGTGCCCCTCATGCCCTTCCTGCCCCGCCGCAGCCGCCGCCTGCTGTTCATCGGCATACTTCGGAACCAATTGCATTCCGCAGTCCGGAGCAATCCCTGCCTTATCCGCCTTGTACGCCGGATGCATCGGGTCATACCAGTACAGAATCTTGCGCTCGCCTTCCTTGCCCGCCTCGCCGCCACGCCCGCGGAAAAAATATCCCGCTCCGAAGCCCGCCGCAATCAGGACCACCGCCAGAAGCGTCTTCATTGCCCCGCTCCTTCTCCCAATGCAAGCCCGGTCAGTTCCTCCAGCCGCGCGATCGCCAAATGCGCGTTCATCATTTCATCGTGGTAGTTCTCCTGATACTCCAGAATCGTCCGCACATTGTTCAACACCGTCAGCAGATCCACCGCTCCGGTCTCGTAGCTCGCCAGCGAAGCCTCCAGCGCCAGGCTCGCCTGCGGCACCACGGCAAACTCGTAAGCCTTCATTAGCCGGATCGAAGTCTGTGCCAGCAGATAATCGTCCTTGATCCGGAATGCCAGGCTCTGCGCATTTGCCTCCAACATCCGCCGCGCCGCCGCCAACCTCGATACCTGCTCCGCCTCCGCAGGCCGCTGCTTGCGGAAAAACGATGTCGGCAATTTGATATCCAGCCGCACCTGGTACATATCCGCCATCCGCCCCATGTTGAAATATCCCGCCGACACCGCGTAATCCGGATAGTAATCTTTCCGCGCCAGGTTCAGCGCAATCTGATTCCTCTCCACCATCCTCCGGTCCCGGTCAAGCAGCGGAGCCTTCCCGTTCGCCGCCGCCAGCAGTTCCTCCAAACCCACGCCGATCGCCTTCGGCACCGGCATCACCGGCACTCCCAATTTCTCCAGCGGCGCCCGATTTACCAGCGAAAGAAGCTGCGCCTCTTTGGTCGCCTGTTCCCGCTCCGTCTGAATCAGCCGCACCTCCAACACCGACAACTGCGTCTGCATCTGGAACACATCCTGCTGCGACGCCTTCCCCACGCTGTAACGGATCTCCGCCACCTTCCGCATCTTGTCCAGCAGCAGTTTGTTCGCCTCCAGCACATCGCGCAACTGGTAGGCGTGCGCCAATTCGTAGTAGGTCTGCTTCACCATCGACGCCACACGCCATTGCACGGCCTGATACTGATCCGCTTCCGCTTGTGCCTCCTTGCGCGCCACATCGCCGCGCAGCCGCCGCTTGCCGAAGAACGGAAACTCCTGCGTCACCATCAACCCTGCATTGGCGATCGGCTCACGCCCCAGCCCCGCACCCGGCCACGGACGCCCGCTGCTGGCATACCCCAGCGACACCATCGTATCGGGCAACGCGCTTTCCTGATCCGGGCGCTGCCGCGCGGCTTCCAGATTCTTCTGCGCCGCCAGCACCTCCGGGTTGCGATCCAGCGCCTCGGCAATCAGCTCCGCCAGGCTGAGCGTCTCCGCGCTCAACGTGCATGCCAATGCCAACGCGCAAGTGAGGAGTCGCATGGACATAATTCCCCCTCTTGTGGGCAATTCAATTGTTTGGGATTGGAAAAAAAGGAGGGAACGAAATCAGATCAACAAAACGCCGTGCCGCAGATACGAATACCGGCCGCTTGCCACAACGCCCGCCGCGCCCGCGAATACCTCTCCGCCGTCCGCCGCCGCCAACGCAACCGCCGGGGCCATCGGAGCCTCAGCCAACAGCGCTGTCAAACCCTGCGCGTTCTTGCCGTGCTTGGTGACGTCGAGATAATACGCGACCAGCGGACAATCATCCTGGGAAGGCGCCTTCTTCGTCGTCTTCCCGCCCGGACAGCAATCATGGGCCGATTTCTCCGCTTGCGGCATGGGACACGCCGGGCACGGGCCGGCAACGGTTAGGATCGTTACCAACACCAGCGCCAGAAGAAATTGTATCCGCCGCATCAAATCCCATCATAATCCCGAAGCGCCGCACGCTTCAATAGATTTATTTCGGCGATTGCAAAAACCCGCGCCCCTCCAGCCATTCATAAAAACGCGCCACCCATTCCCGCACTGCGCCCTTCATCGTGGGCCGCAAGCCAAACCCATGCCCCACCCCCGCATAAACATGCAATTCCGCCGAAGCCCCGGCCCGCTTCATCGCCAAATACAACTCCGGCAACCCTTGCGAAATATTCTGCCGGTCATTCTCCCCGCAAACCAGAAACGCCGCCGGAGTTTCCTTCGACAGATTCATCCCCCGCGGAATCGCCGGATACACCAGCGCCTGAAACGCCGGCCGCGAACTCATCCCATCCACCCCATCTCCTCCCGTCAACCCCGCGTCATACCGGCTCGCCGCCAGCGCAGCCAGCTCGCCTCCCGCCGAAAAACCCATCACTCCCACCCGCTGCCCGTCCACCTGAAACTCCGCCGCCCGCGCACGCACCATCCGGATCGCCCGCTGCATGTCCGCCAGCGCATGCCCTTCCACCGTGTACGTCGAATCCTTCTCCCGAGCCAGCCGGTACTGCAACACAAACCCCGCCACACCCCGCTCGCTCAGCCATCGGGCCACGTAATGCCCCTCATGGTCCGACCAGATCTCCCGATGCCCGCCCCCCGGCGCGATGATCACCCCCGCCCCCGATGGCTTCTCCGGCAAATACACCGTCAGCGCAGGCTTGTGCACTCCGCTCACCACGCGCTCCCCCGCGCCCGCAATCCTCGTCGACGCCTCGCCAGTCTTGCCTTCCGAACCCGGAGCCCCCCGCGGCCACAACAGCACCACCGCCGGATCGGCGCTCAGCAGCACCGCCGGAATCAACGCCGCCAGCCAACGCATCATCGCCGCCCCGCCAGAAAAGCCTCTATCTCTTCCACCGTCCTCGGCACCCCTTTCGACAGCCACTCCAGCCCGTCCGCATTCAGGATAAAGGAGTCCTCAATCCGAATCCCGATCCCCTTGTACTTCTCGAATGCCCCCTTCACCTTCGCCGCGAATGCAACATTTTCCTCAGTCTTCTCCAGCGTCTCCAGCGCATCCGGCCGTACATAAATCCCCGGCTCGATCACGAAAGCATGCCCGTCCGCCAGCGGCACATTGCTGTCCCCCACATCATGCACGTCGATGCCCAGGTAATGCACCGCCCCATGCGTGTACCACGTGCGGAACTGATCCCCGGAAGCATCCGTAATCAACCCCAGCCGCAGCAAACCCGCTTTGATCACGTCCTCCGTCTTGCGATGCACATCGAACGGCTTCGCCCCCGCACGCGCCACCTTCATCGCCTCGTTCTGAGCCTCCAGCACCAGCCGGTAAAGCTCCTTCTGCGCCTCGGAAAACTTGCCGCTTACCGGATAGGTGCGCGTAATGTCCACCGTGTAATAACCCGTATTCGCCGCCGCGTCCACCAGCATCAGATCCCCCGCATCCATCCGCCGCCCCGCCTTGGCATAGTGCAGAATCGTAGCGTTCGGGCCGCTCCCGGTGATCGAAGGATACCCCGGACTCAGCGCCCCCCTTCTCCGGTACACTTCTTCGATCGCCGCCTTCACAGCGTACTCCTGCGCCCCCGGCTTCGCCGCCCGCATCCCGGCCAGATGCGCCTCCGACGACACCTCCGCGCTCCATCGCAGCATCCGCTTTTCGTACGCCGATTTCACCTGCCGCAAAGCGTGAACCTGCCGCGTTGCGTTCGTCACCGTCAATCCCGGA
>JAEUQG010000200.1 GCA_016789755.1 Bryobacterales bacterium | reverse complement strand
ATCGCCGCTCCCTTCGTCGCCGACATGAAGCTCCCCATCACCGACCTCGTCCAGGCTGCTTACGCCCGCAACCCGATTCCGCAGCTTGCCGCCAATCAGTTCTCCGTCCTCGGCGGCACTGCCTACCTCGGCACCAACGGCTTCGACTCGGCTACCAAGGGCACCAATATCTTCCTGCCCAAGCTCGGCATGGTCTACCAGATCGACAACAAGACCGTCATCCGCGGTGGCTACGGCATGTACATGGATACCTTGAACTCCAACAACACCCGCCCCGATTCCTTCGGCTACAACCAATCCACCGGTACCCCCATCACCACCGATGCCGGACTCACCTTCTGCTGCGGCGTCGGCGCCGCCGGAGGTCTCGCCACCGGACGCACCCCCATCAATAATCCGTTCCCAACCCGCGCCGATGGCACCCGCTTCGATGAGCCACTCCAAAACAAACTCGCCGGTATGCCCCGCGTCGGCCGCGGCTTCAGTTCCTTGCCCTGGAACTTCCGCCCCGCTCTCCAGCAACGTTGGAGAATCGGCGTCCAGCGTGAACTCATGGCCAATACCCTGCTAGACGTCTCTTACAACGGAGCCTACTCCAGCATCCCCGTCAACCAGCGCATCGACTTCCTCCCCGGCCAGTATTGGACCACCGGCAACACCCGCAACCAGGCCCAGGACGACTTGATGAACGCCAACGTCACCAATCCGTTCAACATCAACAACCTCACCGCCCTGCGTACCTCCGACCCGACCCTCTTCAACTATCTGTCGGGACAAGGAATGTTCACTTCCACCGTCATCGCCCGCAACCGCCTGCTCCGTGCCTACCCGCAGATGAACAACATCTCTGGCGTGCGTCCCGGTGTCGACTTCAAGGATTCACTCGGCTACAACAAGTACCACGACCTCCAGGTTCTCGTCGAACGGCGCTACGCCCGCGGCATCACCATGTCCCTCATGTACACCCGCGCCACCAGCAATGTCGCCGATTTCTACGCCAATGAATTCGATGCCGCTCCCACTGAGCGCATCAACAACAACGTCCTGCCGCACCGCATGGCCTGGACCACCGTTTGGGAAACCCCCTTCGGTAAAGGCCGCTCGTTCGTCAAGGATGGCCCCCTGAGCCACGTCATCGGCAACTGGAACCTGAGCTGGATTTATCAGGCTCAAAGCGGCGGCGCAACCGATTGGGGCAACCGCTTCTTCAACGGCGACCCCAGCGCCCTCGGCGGCCTCTTCAAGAGCAGCGACATGCGCAGCCGCGACATCCGCCAGTGGTTCGACAGCTCCCTCGCCTTCCGCGGCGCCGGCGCCTTGCCCGCGAACATGTTCGAGGGCCGCGCCGCTCAGCAGCCCGGTGGCTACCACGTCCGTATGTTCCCGGCTCGCATCAACGAACTCCGCGCCGACGGTATCCGCAACTGGGACGTCAAAATCGAGCGCATGTTCCCCATTAAGATGGAACGCGGCATCGTCGCCAAGTTCTCCGTGGACTTGCTCAACGCCACTAACCACACCAACTTCGCCTCGCCCAACACCGATCCGACTTCCGGCAACTTCGGACGCGTCACCGGACAGCGCGGCCTCCCCCGCGTCATCCAGTTCAACCTCCGCGTCGAGTTCTAACCACCAATCCGGCGGGATTCCCTCCTCGAGCGAATCCCGCCCCTAATCCTTTCCCCCCTTCCACCGATATGTCCATTGAGTAGACTTTCCTCTCATCCCCGTCTACTATAAAAGGAGAAACCGATGCCCGCGACTTCAGCAAAACCCGCGCAGCAGACCAAACGGGTTGCAAACGAAGTGAATACCATTCGCCTTAGCCCCCGTTTGCCATACAAAAGTAAGTACTCCAACGCTGAAATCGACAAGGCCGTCCAGTCCGCTTTCCAAACTCGAAACTCACTTGAGTCTCAGCATCCTCAATCCTCCCGCTAACCGCGACGTATTCATCAATTGCCCTTTTGACGCCGAATACGAGGAACTCTTCCAAGCCATCTGCTTCACCCTCGCCGCCTGCGGCTTTAACCCCCGTTGTGCCCTCGAGGAATTGGATTCCGGCGAAACCCGCATCGAGAAAATCCGCCGTATCGTCGCCCACTCAGCTTTCGGCATTCATGACCTCTCCCGTACCGGACTCAGCGGCCTCTCCCAACTCCCCCGCTTCAACATGCCCTTCGAACTCGGCCTGTTCCTCGGCTGCAAATTCTACGGCGGCAGCAAACACAAGAAAAAGCGTACTCTCATCCTCGATACCGAACCCTACCGCTACCAGCAGTTTCTCTCCGACATCGCCGGCCAGGACCCGCATGCCCACCACGGCGATCCCGCCCAAGCCATCAAGGCCGTCCGCGATTGGCTCGCCGGCAGCGCCGCGGAAGCGCTTCCAGGCCCCATCTACCTACACCAGCGATTCACCGGATTCCGTCATGACCTGCCTCTCATCGCCGAGCATCTCGGCGCCGTCCACACCCATTTGAGCTTCCAGGATCTGATCCACATCCTCCGCCGCTGGCTCCACTGGCAGCGCCAATCCGAGCCCTCTCCAGTACCCTGACCTGATCCGCTGTATCCTGAAAAGCAGCCATGCCTACTTCTTCCCATCCCCCGCGCCGCCAATTCCTCGCCATGGCCGCCTCCGCGCTAGCCACCCCAGCCCAAACCCCTCGCCATTCGCCCTCACCCCAAATCGGCATCCTTCTCGCCACCACCTACACCTCCGGATCCATCGAGTCCCGCCTCGACGAAGTCAAGGCTCACGGCCTCTCCTGCATTCAATGGAGCATGTCCGCCGCCGGCCTCCCTGAAATGCCCGGCGAAATCCCGCCCGGCCTGACCGCCCGCATCCAGCGCGAAGCGGCCGCCCGTTCCATCGCCATCGGCAGCGTCCAGGGCACCTTCAACATGTGTCACCCCGATCCCGAGCATCGCCGCAACGGTCTCCTCCGTCTCCGCACACTGGCCCAGGCATTCCCCAGCATGCCCATCCACATTTGCACCGGAACCCGAAATCCGAACAGCATGTGGCGCCCTCATCCCGCCAACAACTCCCCGGAAGCCTGGCGCGATATGGCCGCCTGCGTTCGCGATGCCGTCGCCATCGCCCGCCAATCGAACTCCGTCCTTGCCTTTGAGCCGGAAGTGAACAACATCGTCAATTCCGCCCGCAAAGCCCGCCAACTGCTCGATGAGATCGCCTCTCCCCACCTCAAAGTCACCATGGACCCTGCCAATCTCTTCCCCGCCGGAACCCTTCCCCGCATGAAGGAGATTCTCGAAGAAGCTTTCACACTACTCGGCAAAGACATCGTTCTCGCCCACGCCAAAGACCTCGATCACGACGGCGACGCAGGCCACAAGGCCGCCGGCGAGGGCCTGCTCGACTACGCCCTCTACATGCGCCTCCTGCGCGCTCATCGCTTCACCGGCCCCCTCCTGCTCCACGGCTTGACCCGAGCCCAGGTCCCCGGCTGCCTCGCCTTTCTCCGCGCCAGACTAGCGGCATTGGCGGCCTGATAGCGGCGTGCTACAAACCCACCGCCCCCTTCCGGATCCGCCAGATAAACCCATCCAGAACATAATGCGTCGCCTGCGGCACCGCCAGCAGCGGCACCACAATCGACAACGCTGCCTTCTCTTCTAACTGCGGCAGCACCGCCAGCCACGCAAAGAACTGCGTGTGATCGCGCCACACCAGCACATCCCAAAACGCCTCCTCCACGTAAGCCACCGCCAGCAGCAACCCTACGAACACCGGCGTCATCGACGGCCGGTAAATCGCCGCCCCGCTCTTCTTCCGCTCATACATCCAGATCAGAGCCATATAGGGCACCCCATGCGCCACCACGTTCGTCGCCGTAAACGTCAAATCCCCGTCAAACAGCACTATCCCCACGTACCAACTCAACGCCGTCCCCGCCAGCACCAGATGCTTCGGCCAGTTCACCGCGCCCATTCGCCGCCAATCCATCGCCGCTTTTCCCGCATACGCCGCCAGCGCAACCGCGTACACCGCCAGCACGGCGCTCTCCAGCCACCCTGCCGCCAGCACGACGAAATCCCCCGGCAAAAACCAGTGAAACGACCGCGGATGCGTGTGCCAGTACACCAGCGGATACAGTGTCGCCAGGTACACCGCCGCCCCATCCACCCATCGCCCCGCCCGCGATGCCTCCTCCTTGCGCCCGTACAGCCGCAGAAATCCATACTGCTGCCGCACGAAATGGAACACCGCCAGATAGGCCAGCGTCCGCCAAAATGCGAATTTCCCCACCGAATAAAGCAAAATCCCCGCCATCCAGCACCCCAGCGGAATAAATATCAACAATGTCCGGTACCGCGCCGCTTCCTCTTTGTCGAAATACGTCCGGTACAGCGTCGAATACACATGCGCCACGTCCACCCCTACCACCAGCGCCAGCCATAGCACCGGCGACACATCGTTTTCCGCCGTGAAGAACCCCGGCCACAACAGCACCGCCGCCGTC
>JAEUQG010000185.1 GCA_016789755.1 Bryobacterales bacterium | reverse complement strand
GGGGGTGTTTGGTGGGGTGGGGGGCGGGGGGGGGGGGGGGGGGGGGGCGGGGGGGGGGGTCGTAGCGATCGAAGTAGGGTTTGGGGGCGGAGTAAGGCGAGTGGGGGCGGCGGAATCCGGTGGCGACAAAAAAGGGCTGTTTTGTTTTGGCGGCACGCTCGATGTAGGAGGCGGCGGTGCGGGCGAAGACGCCGTCGGGGGTATCTTCGTCGCGCTGGCTGGTGGAGGACCAGGCGAAGGAGTGGCCGCGGGGGCCTTGCACTTTGGCTTGTTCGAGGATGGTTTCCGAAGGGGTCTGCTTGTCGTAGTCGCGAGTTTCTTCGTCCCAGGAGCGCGGGTCTTCGGCATGATCGCCGGTGTGGAAGATTTTGCCGGCGTGGGCGGTGAAGTAGCCGGATTTGCGGAAGAATTCGGGGAGGAAGACGGTGTCGCCGAGGTGTTGGCGGGTGGGTGTCTGGAGGGTGAGGACGCGGGTGGAATCGGGACGGCGTCCGCTGAGGAGGGAGGTGCGGGAGGGCTGGCAGAGCGGGAACTGGCAGTAGGCGCGATCGAAGACGACGGCGCGACGGGCGAAGCGATCGAGGTTGGGGGTGCGGACGTCGGGGTGGCCGTAGCAGCCGAGGGCGTTATTGAGATCGTCGGCGACGACGAACAGAACGTTGGGCCGGGAGGTGGCGGCGAGCAAGGGGAGGGAGGCGAGGAAGGAGCGGCGGGTCATAGAATCCTCAAGCTACCACGGGAGGCATGCATTTTGAGTAGACTGAGAATCGCATGTCTTCTTTGTTTGGAATCTTACCCGCGGTGGTGACGCCGCTCGATGCGCAAGGCAATCTGAATCTCGCTTCCTATGAAGCACTGCTGGCCCGGGTCTATGGGGCGGGGGTGCATGGAATTTATGTCGCGGGGCAGACCGGCGAAGGTTTGTCGTTGACGGTGGCGGACCGGAAGAAGCTGGCGGAAGCGTCGATGGCGAATTCGCCGAAGGGCTCGCAGGTGATTGTGCATATCGGGGCGCACCGGACGGCGGACGCGGTGGAGTTAGCGAAGCATGCGGCTTCAGTGGGAGTGACGGCGGTGAGCAGTCTGCCGCCGATCGGGGTGTTTTCGTTTCCGGAGATCAAGGCGTATTACGAGGCGCTGGCGGGGGCGTCGGATGTGCCGTTTCTGATTTACTTTTTTCCGGCGCTGGCTCCGGCGATCACCTCGCACGATCAGATACTGGAGTTGTGCACGATTCCGAACGTGGTGGGGTTGAAGTTCACGGACATGAATCTGTACCGGCTGGAGCGGATCAAACGGTTCGGGCACACGGTGTACAACGGGCACGATGAAGTGCTGGCGGCGGGGTTGTTGATGGGCGCCGATGGAGGGATCGGGACGTTTTACAACCTGACTCCGGAGTTGTTTCTGGAGGTATACCGGTGCATGCAGGCGAAGGATATCGAAGGGGCGATGAAGGCGCAGTTGCGGATCAATGAGTTGATTGAACTGACGCTGCGGGTGCCGGCGCTGAGCGCGGTGAAAAGGATGATGACGTGGAGCGGGATTGCGTGCGGGGATCCGGTGCCGCCGCGGCGGACGATGACTGGGGAGGATGAGGAGAAGCTGATTGCGATGCTGGCGGCGTCGAGTTTCAAAGATGCGGCGTTTGCGCGGCCGCGGTGAGGGCGGATAGCGCTACACTGACTCTGTAGATGCCTGTGAGAAGAACCATTGCTGTTTTTTTGCTGCTTGGCGGCGTGGCCATGGGGCAGAACGGGATTGCTCCGATTTGGGATGTGAAGGCGATGCTGGGGCAACTGACGGAGCACGCGGACCGGTACCGGACGGCGGTGGACAAGCTGGCGGTGGTGGAGTGGGTGAATCAGAAGCAGGCGTCGCAGACGTATTTGAAGCAGCAGGAAGTGGTGCTGGCGGAAGTGGGGCATTTGAAGACGGTGGCGGAGCGATTGTCGAAGGCTCCGGAGAAGCTGTCGCTGGCGCTGGACATTTACTTCCGGCTGCAGGCGCTGGAGAGCGTGACGGCGGCATTGGCGGAGGGGGTGAGCCGGTATGAAAGCGCGGACAAAGCGGCGTCGTTAAACCAGCTTGTATCGGACAATACGAGTACGAGAATGAAGTTGCGGCAGTATGTGATGGATCTGTCGGTGAACAAGGAGCAGGAGTATCAGATAGCCGAGCGGGAGGCGCAACGCTGCCAGGCGGAGCTGAACCGGAATCCACTGGCTCCGGTGCCGATCACCGGGCCGAGAAAGAAACAGCAGGAGAAAAAGTGACCCCAACGCCGACGTTTGTTTGCAGTATTTGTTCGGAATCGTCGCAGCGGATTTGTGTATTTTGCACGAAGGACGCGTGCGAGAATCACTTGTGCGCGAAGTGCGGGCGGTGCAGCGATTGCTGCGAGTGCGATCTGCACTCGTGGAGGGGGAGGACTGGGGCTTCGTCAGGCAGCCAGGGCGGCCGGAAAAACGGAGCCGAGAATGAGGGCCACCAGGTTCCAGGCGACAAGCAAGGCGAACATGACGTTCACCTTTCCTAGGAGGCGGGTTTTGGCGGAGCGCCAGCAGTAGACTCCGAGGAGGACGGCGGCGACTTTGACGAGGAAGAGGCCGGCGAGCGGGGATGGGGTGGCTTCGATGGCGAAGCGGACCAGGGGATTGCCTTCCTGCACACCCTGCACCAGAAAAGCGATTGTGGTGAGGAGATCGAGCAGTTGCAGATAGCTGTAATGGATCAGAGTGGAAGGCAAGCAGCAGATCCTTTCCTAGTTCAACGATAGGGGATTTGCCCGATGGAGGTCAACGGTTTCGCTTACCTAGAGACGGGCTATTCTGCTAGTACTTTAGTTTGAATTCGGTAGTATATTACCCTATTGGGTCCCAATCGGGCGCCAGCGAGGATGGGGCGAGCGCTGCACTACCGGACAACCTTGCCATCGAGGATGACGGTGAGGGGCTGGATGTCCTTGATGGAGTCGTCGGGGATGGTGAGGTAATCGCGGTCGATGATGACGAGGTCGGCGAATTTGCCGGTTTCGATGGAGCCGCGTTCTTTTTCGGCTTGCTGGAGGTGAGCGGCCCAGAGGGTGTACATGCGGAGGGCATCCTGACGGGAGATGCGCTCTTCGGGGAAGAGGACTTCGCCGTTGGTCATGCGGCGGGTGACGGCGGTCCACATGCCCTGGAAGGGGTTGTAGGGGTTGGTGGCGTTGTTTTTGTCGTGGCCGATCATGTGATCGCTGCCGCCGGCGAGGAGGACTCCGCGGTCGCGGTAGGATTTGAGCGGGATGAAGTAGCGGAGTCCGTTATTGGGGAACACCTTTTTGAGGGCGGGTCCGTCTTTGTAGAGCCAGGCGGGCTGGACGTCGGCGGGGAGGCCGAGTTTGGCGAGGCGGGCGATGGCTTCGGGGGATTGAAAGCTGGCGTGCATGAGGTGGGAGCGGGTGGGTGCGATGGGTTTCTGACGGTTGAGTGACTCGAAGGTATCGAGGAGGGCATCGATGGCTCCACCGCCCTGGCTATGGGCGGTGAGTTGCCAGCCGCGGTCGCGGGCGGCGGTCATGATGGCGAGGAGTTTGGGGGGATCGAGGAAGAGCTGGCCGCGGGAATCGGGGTTGGACTGGCCGTAGAGCTGTTTTCCGAATTCGCCGTAGGGGGCGCGCTGGAAGGCGGTGCCGATGGTCATGCCGCCGTCGAGGGTGACTTTGAAGGTACCGAAGCGCAGCCAATCGGCGCCGGCGGGTCCGGGCTGGTAGGGGGAGTTTCTGATTTTGGCGACGACTTCATCGGTGGGGCCGGAGGAATCGATGCGCCAGGTCATGACGACGCGCAAGGGGAGCTGGTTGGCGCGGGCGAGTTCCTGGTAGAGGGCGATGTCTTCGTCGCCGACGGCGCGGTCTCCGATGGCGGTGAGCCCGGCATCGACATAGCGGTTGAGCTGATCTTTGAGGGCGGCGAGTTTATCGGCGCGGGGAAGCGGGTCTGAGGAGCGGAGTCCTTTGAGGAGGCGATTGGCGTTGCGGAGGATGCCGTTGGGCTCGCCGGAGGAGTCGCGGCCGATTTCGCCGCCGGGGGGATTGGGGGTATTGCGGCCGATGCCGCTGATTTTGAGGGCGTAGGAATTGACGACCCAGACGTAGCTGGCATCGAAGCCGACGGGGTGTTCGGTGAGGACATCGAGGACCTGGCGGGTGGGCATGCGCATTTCGGCGAGGCGGGTGGGGAAGGTGCGTGGGACGACGATCCACTGGCCTTTGGGTGTTTTGGCGGCCTGGGCTTTGAGGAAGGATTGCACGGCGGCGAAGGAGTCGAGTGGGGGGAGTTTGGCTTTGAATTCGGAGGCGCCTGCTCCGGCGGCGTGGACGTGGGCATCGATGAGACCGGGGAGCACGGTGCGGCCCTGGGCATCGATGACTTTGGTGGCGGCGGTGCGCTGTTTGAGGATGGCGGCGTTGGGGCCGACAGCGCTGATGCGATTGCCGGTGACGGCGATGGCTTGGGCGACGGAGAAGTTGCCGTCGACGGTGAGCACCTTCGCGTTGTGAACGATGAGGTCCGCGGCGAAGGCGGGGAGGGACAACAGAAGAAGGAATATCACATTCCTATTTTTGCTCGCCTGGGGCGGGCGGTGTGCCGGACTCCTTCCATTGGATGAGGTCGTTGAAGGCGTTGATGGTTTCCTGTGGGGTGAAGGTGCAATGGCCGCTGCGGCTGACGAAGCGCTGGACGAAGTTGGCAGCGCCTCCGTTGAGGTGGAGGAGTTCGTTGTAGCCGTTGACGGACCAGGCGGGGACGAGGGGATCGTAGGTGGTGTGGAGGGAGAGGATGGGATTTTTCGGCGCGGCTGTGGGGGTGTAGTATTTTTTGAGATAGGCGACGGCCTGGGGCGCGGCTGCGTAGCGTTTGACGCCGCGGTTGACGAGGGGGTCATCGGAGGTGTTCTGGTAGAGGGTGTTGCGGTTGTCGAAGGGATTGCCGCCGGCGCGGAGCATCATTTCCTTTTGAATGGCGGCGTAGAAGGCGATGACCTGGGCCATTTCGAGATCGGACTGGAAGCCGGCGAATTTCTGCATGGCCATGAGGCGGTCGGGGTATTGGGTGGCTTCTTTCTGGATGCGCTGGACGAGATCGAGGGGGTTGAAGACGTCGTCGGTGATCTCGACGGGAGTGCCGATCATGCCGGGGAAGTAGTAGTCGTAGACGATGAGGGTGTCGAAGAGGCGGCGCTGGAACATGGAGTGGGAGGGGGCGATGGGTCCGCACATCTGGAGGGCGGCGTCGTAGGCGTCGGGGTAGGTTTCGGCGAGGGCGAGGGTGATGGTGCCACCCATGGAGTGGCCGGTGACGTAGGTGCGCTTGGGTTTGCCGTATTTGGAGACGAAGTGTTTGCGGAGGGCTTCGGTTTCCTCCAGGGCTTCTTTGACGGCCCAGCCGCCTTTGCTATAGCCGGATTGGGCGACGGCGTAGCCGAGGTTGAGGAAGGCCTTGAGGAGGTCGTTGGGCTCTTTCTCCTTTTGGAACTTGCCGGGATTGGGGCTGTAGCCGTGGCAATAGACGACGAGGCTTCCGTTGAAGTTTTTGGGGATATCGATGCGGTATTCGGCGGCGTCGAGTTTACCGGTTTCTACGCCTTCGACGGGGGTGGAGACAGGCGGACCGTTGAGGCGTTTGGCGAGGAAGACGCCCTTCATGTTGCGGGGTCCGTTGAAGGTGCCTTTGAGCTCTTCGCCGTTGGCGACGGCTTTGACATCGAAGAGGTATTTACCGATGAGGAACTGGAAGGCGACTTCGGGGTTGCCGAGGTTGGCGTTTTTGACGGGGCCGGAGCCCATGGGGCTATTGACCTGGCCGGTGAGGCCGTCGCCATCCTGCTTCAGTTGCGCGTCGAGCTTGAGCGGCTTCTTGCCTTCCGGCGTGGCGGTGACGTCCCACTGGCCGGTGAGGTTGAACTGAGCGTTGGCGCAGAGAGACAGAGCGAGAAACAGCAGGGTGGTACGGAACATCGGTGATAGCCCTCTTTCGTTAATGATACGATAGGGCGATCCAAACGGATTGGCGATCCGGGGGGATGAAGGTAACGGGAGGAAAACGATGAAGCGAATGTTGCGGATGATGGCGCTGGCGGTGGTCGGCGCGGGTCTGGTGCTGGGGGCGCAGGGGGGCGCGGCGAAGAAGGCGGCCGAGGCGGGGAAGGCGGCGAAGGCAGCGGCGGCGGCTCCGAAGGAGTTGGTGGATATCAACACGGCGACGGCGGATCAGTTGAAGGCGATCCCGGGGATCGGGGACGCGTATTCGAAGAAGATTATCGACGGGCGGCCGTACCGGGCGAAGAACGAACTGGTGTCGAAGAAGGTGCTGCCGGAGGGCGTTTACGAGAAGGTGAAGGACTCGATCATCGCCAAGCAGCCGGCAGCGAAGAAGTAAGCGTCAGGACTGCGAGGCGTAGCCGCTGGAGAAGTTGTGAAGGAGCTTGGAGAGGAAGCGCTGCCTGGGGCGAGGGACGATGGCCGTGGTTCCGAGCAGTTGGGCGGCGAATTGTGTGAAGGCGATCCCGAGGGGGGTGTCGGTGGGCGGGGGCGTGCCATCGGAGATGGCCCTCTGGCAGGCGGGGTAATCGTTGGGGAAAACGGCGGAAACGGGGTGTTGGAGAAGGCGTTCGACGTCGGCGCGAGTGGGGATGCGGTTGTCGAGCCGGTTGAGGAGGACGCCGATGCGGTCGGCGGAGATGCCCCAACTGGACAGGTCGGCGAAGCGCTGGTTGGCGAGGGTGAGGGAGACCATTTCCTGCGTCGTGGCGACGTAGACGCGGCCGCTGGAGCGGACGATTTCTGCGGTGCCTGGATTGACGAGCTCCGGCAGATCGACGAGGACGCAGTCGTAACGGGGCAGGGCGAATTGCAGAATCGCGTAGTAGTTGCTCCAATCCGGAGGGCTGGGGGGCAGGCTGCGGTCGGAAAGCAACCAATCGACGCCCGCGTGTTCGGTGATGAAGCGGTTCCAGCGAAAGGCGTCCATTTCGTGCGCGGAGAGTAGAGATTGCTGAATGCAGCCGCGGCGCGGGCAACTGAGTGCCGATGAGAGTACGCCGGAACGGAGGTCGCCTTCGATGACCAGCACGTTCTTGTCGAACGAACGGGCAAGGGCGATGGCCGTGTTCATGACGACGGTGCTGCAGCCGGAGCCTGCTTTCGCGGGCAGGAACGAAACCAGATGCGGCTGGACGGAGTTCTTGACCAGGTGCACGGCGTCGGCGATGGCGCGTTCGAGATGGAGGACTTCAGCTTCGAACGGGATGGCGACGACAATGCCGGTTTCGGAGACATTGTAGTGCTCGACGGGGTTTGATTTCTGGCAGGCGATGATGGCGGTGCCGGGAGAAGCGGTGTGGATGGCGCGGGCGGCGGCGAGGGCGTAGTCGCGTTCCTCCATGTCGAGCAGAACGAGGGTGGGGGCCAAGGGGCCGAACTGGCGGGAAGCTTCCTCGATGGTGGGGTAACGGTCGAAGGTGCGGACGAGGAGGAGTTTGCGGGATTCGAGGGCGAGTTCCTGCATCCACCGCAGACGCGGTGCGTTGGCGCCGATGATGACGGTGCCGAACATAGTGGATCGATGCCCTGTGGGAATTATCGGCCGAAGAGCAAGGTGTCTGTAGCCCATTGTTCCTGACGTAAGGGAAACGGACTAAGAAAAAAGTTTGGGTGGAGTGATTAGTTCTTGTGATTTTTTTCGCGTTACTGGGTGAGGAGACGAGAAGAAAGCGGCTCCGAGGTTGCCAGAAGTCAGCACATTCCCACCTAAACGCTACCGGCAAAGGCAACCCGGACTGGAGAAACGCTTCACGGCTTCGACTGCTGAGTGACTTGCCAGAACCCTACCTTTATTTCCCACCAAATCATGTGCTGACCGGAAGCCCGGCCTTTTGTGTTTGATGAACACGGATGGGATTGGAGGGGGGAACCCGGGGGAGGGTTCGTGGTTGGGTTTTTTGGGCCACGGATGAATGGGATGAACACGGATGGGATTGGAGGGGGAGCCCGGGGGAGGGTTCGTGGTTGGGTTTTTTGGGCCACGGATGAATGGGATGAACACGGATGGGGTTGGAGGGGGAGCCCGGGGGAGGGTTCGTGTGCGTGTGTGTAGGGAGTCGGGTGACAGGGCGCGGGATCAAGCGTCTGTGCTACAGTCCCCGTCAGAAAGGGATTAACCCGGATGGGAATGGATGGCGAGCCCGG
>JAEUQG010000127.1 GCA_016789755.1 Bryobacterales bacterium | reverse complement strand
CCCACCACCACCATCCCCCCCAAACCCTATCCGCGTTCATCCCATTCATCCGTGGCCATCCCCCTCCGGCACCCAACCACTCCCAATTCACAGCCACTGATCCCCCTCCCGTCTCCCGTCTCCCATATCCCGAAGGCATATCAAGGGCGGAGCCCTTGTTTTATCGCATCATAGAAGAATGCGACTCCTGTCGTGCCTTCTCCTCGCCGCCTCTGCCTCGGCCCAGCCCTACCACTCCTGGAGCGATTACGGCGGCTCCCCCGATTCCGCCCAATACTCCGCCCTCAAACAAATCCACAAAGGCAACGTCTCCCAACTCCAAATCGCCTGGAGATACCCTGCCGGCGATCACAATCGCTACGCCTTCAATCCCCTCACTGTCGACGGAACCATCTACGTCATGGCGAAGAACAACTCCATCGTCGCCCTCGACGCCGCCTCCGGCAAAGAACTCTGGACCTACACCCAGCCCGCCGGCGCCACCCCCGTCACCAATCGCGGCATCAACTACTGGCAAAGCAGCGATCGCAAAGACCGCCGCCTCCTCTTCTGCGCCAACCATTCCCTCCGCGCCATCGACGCCCAAACCGGCCGCCTCATCGAATCCTTCGGCGCCCGCGGCAGCGTCGATCTCAAACAAGGCCTCGACCGCGATCCCGCCACCATCAGACTCGTCCAGTCCGCCTTCCCCGGACGCGTCTTCGAAAACCTCATCATCCTCGGCTCCGCCACCAATCAGGGCTACGGCTCCGCCCCCGGCGACATTCGAGCCTTCGACGTCCGCACCGGCAAACTCGTCTGGACCTTTCACACCGTCCCCCGCCCCGGCGAGTTCGGCCACGACACATGGCCCAAGGACGCCTGGCAGCGCGTCGGCGGAGCCAACGTCTGGAGCGAAATGTCCATCGATGAGAAAAACGGCATCCTCTTCGCTCCCACCGCCAGCGCCAAATACAACTTCTACGGCGTCGACCGCGCCGGAGCCAACCTCTTCAGCGATTCCCTCCTCGCCCTCGATGCCCGCACCGGCAAACGCCTCTGGCATTATCAAATGGTCCACCACGACATCTGGGATTACGACAACGCCACCGCCCCCAAACTCCTCACCGTCAAACACGACGGCAAAATGGTGGACATCGTCGCCCAGGTCACCAAGCAAGGCTTTGTCTGGGCCTTCCACCGCCTCACCGGAAAACCGCTCTGGCCCATCGAAGAACGCAAAGTCCCCAAATCCGATATGCCCGGCGAGCAAACCTGGCCCACCCAACCCTTCCCCCTCAAACCTCCCCCCTTCGCCCGCCAGTCCTTCACTGTCGACGACCTCAGCCCCTTCCTCACCCCCGCCGACCGCGCCAAATTCCGCGACGACCTCCTCAGCGCCCGCAACGAAGGCCTCTTCACCCCTCCAGGAAAACGCAACACCGTCCAGATGCCCGGCAACAACGGCGGAGCCAATTGGGGCGGCACCGCCGTCGATCCCACCTCCGGCCGCATGTTCGTCGTCTCCAAAGATCTCCCCTCCATGCTCAAACTCGAAAAGGACCCCAAGCAGGATGCCCTCCTCGAAGCCTCCGCCGGCGACCGCTACTACAGCGGCTTCGGCTTCATGATCGCCTCCGATGGCCTCTCCCCCATCAAACCGCCATGGACCTCCCTCACCGCCTACGACATGAACGAAGGAACCATCCTCTGGAAAATCCCCCTCGGCGAAGTCCCCGAACTCGCCGCCAAAGGCTTCAAAAACACCGGCGCCCATTACCCCAAAGCCGGCCCCGTCGTCACCGCCGGCGGACTCATCTTCACCGGCACCCGCGATAAAAAGGTGCGCGCCCTCGATGCCGCCAACGGCTCCGTCCTCTGGGAATACCAACTCCCCATGGCCCTCGAAGGTATCCCCGCCGTCTATCAATGGCAGGGCCGCCAGTACATCGTCTTCTGCGCTGCCGCCCAGGTCGGCTTGACCCCCGCCACCCAGGTCCGCATCGACGGCGAATACGTCGCCTTTGCCCTCCCTGACAGCAAGCCGTAGAACCGGTTCCTCCTGCTACCATAAAAGATTACCCTCTTCTCAGCCATGGCCCATCAAGACGTCGACCTCAAAAAGACGGTCAACCTACCCAAGACCGACTTCGGAATGAAGGCGAATCTGCCCCAAACCGAACCCAAGATGCTCGCTCACTGGAAGGAATCCAACCTCTACGAGAGCATTCGCAAGACCTCTGCCGGCCGCCCCCGCTACGTCCTCCACGACGGCCCCCCCTACGCCAACGGCCACATCCACCTCGGCACCGCCTTCAACAAGATCATCAAGGATTTCATCGTCAAATCCAAAACCCTCGCCGGCTTCGATTCCCCCTACGTCCCCGGCTGGGATTGCCACGGCCTCCCCATCGAAATCAAGGTCGACGCCGAACTCGGTAAGAAAAAAGCCGGGATGACCCCCGCCCAGATCCGCCGCGCCTGCCGCAAATACGCCCAGAAATTCGTCGACATTCACAAGGAAGAGTTCCAACGCCTCGGCGTCTTCGGCAGCTTCTCCGATCCCTACCTCACCATGAGCCCTGAATACCAGGCTCATATCGCCGCCGCCTTCGTCGACTTCCTCGATAAAGGCTACGTCTACAAAGGCCTCAAACCCGTCAATTGGTGCATCCGCTGCCGCACCGCCCTCGCCGAAGCCGAAGTCGAATACGAGTCCCACGCCAGCCCCTCCGTCTGGGTCCGCTTCGCCCTCACCACCGATCCCGCCGCCATCCATCCCGCCCTCGCCGCCAGAAAAGTCTACGGCCTCATCTGGACCACCACCCCATGGACGCTCCCCGCCAACATGGCCATCGCCTTCAACCCCCGCTTTGATTACGCCGCCGTCGACGTCAACGGCGATGTCTACATCGTCGCCTCCGACCTCCTCAAAGAAACTTCCGAAAAGTGCGGCTGGGCCGACCCCCATACCGTCGCCTCCTTCAAAGGCGAGTGCCTCGATAAGACCGTCTTCCGCCACCCCTTCCTCGAACGCGACTCCCTCGGCATCCTCGCCGATCACGTCACCCTCGAACAGGGCACCGGAGCCGTCCATACCGCCCCCGGCCACGGCCAGGAAGACTACGTCAGCGGCCAACAGCACGGCATCCCCACCTATTGCCCCGTCGATGCCACCGGGTCCTTCTTTCATGCCGAAGGCGCCGCCGGCCGCCTCCCCGAAGACCTCATCGGAAAAACCGTCTGGGAAGGCAATCCCATCGTCACCGGAATCCTCCGCCAACAAGGCGCCCTCCTCGCCGAAAAACGCATCGACCACAGCTACCCCCATTGCTGGCGCTGCCATAAACCCACCATCTTCCGCGCCACCGAACAATGGTTCATCGGCATGGACTGCAACAACCTCCGCGAAAACGCCCTCCAAGCCATCCGCCGCGTCAAATGGATGCCCGCCTGGGGCGCCGACCGCATCTCCAACATGATCGCCTCCCGCCCCGATTGGTGTATCTCCCGCCAGCGCACCTGGGGCGTCCCCATCACCGTCTTCTACTGCGAAACCTGCCACAACCCCCTCACAGACCGCAAAGTCCTCGACCGCGTCGTCAATCTCTTCCGCGAGCACAGCGCCGATATCTGGTACGAAAAATCCGCCGCCGAATTGATCGGCGACCCCGTCTCCTGCTCCCACTGCGGATCATCCTCCTTCCGCAAGGAAAACGACATCCTCGACGTCTGGTTCGATTCCGGCTCCAGTCACCTCGCCGTCCTCAACCAGCGCTACGGCCTCGAATGGCCCGCCGACCTCTACCTCGAAGGCGGCGACCAGTACCGCGGCTGGTTCCATAGCTCCCTCCTCGTCGGCGTCGGCCTCAAGGGCAGCGCCCCTTACCGCGAATCCGCTACCCACGGCTGGGCCCTCGATGGCGACGGCCGCGCCATGTCCAAATCCCTCGGCAACGTCATCGCCCCCGAAGAGGTCATCAAACAGAACGGCGCCGATGTCCTCCGCCTCTGGGCCGCCTCCGTCGAATTCACTGAGGATGTCCGCATCTCCGATACCATCCTCACCCGCCTCACCGAGGCCTACCGCAAACTCCGCAATACCTTCCGCTACGCCCTCGGCAACATGGCCGACTTCGACGCCGCCCACGACATCCTCCCCGTCCACCAACAACTCGAGTTCGACCAGTGGATCCTCACCCGCCTCGATCAACTCACCGAAACCTGCCGCAAACACTACGCCGATTTCGCCTTCCACCGCGTCTATCAGGCTCTCTATAACTTCGCCACCACCGATCTCAGCGCCGTCTACTTCGACGTCATCAAGGATCGCCTCTACACCGCCGCTCCCAATTCCCTCGCCCGCCGCAGCGCCCAAACCTCCCTCTATAAGCTCACCCATGCCCTGGTGCGCCTCCTCGCTCCCATCCTCTCCTTCACCACCGAAGAGGTCTGGCGCCACCTCAAGCGCCTCCCCTCCGACCCCGAAAGCATCCACCTCACCCTCTTCCCCGAAACCTCCTTCGCCGCCGGCGGCCTCACCCCCTCCCAGCGCGAACGCGTCGCCAACTGGGAACGCCTCATGCCCGTCCGCGAACAGGTCCTCAAATCCCTCGAAGTCGCCCGCCAGGAAAAATTCATCGGAGCACCCCTCGAAGCCCGCGTCCGCCTCCAGGCCGGCAAAGACCTCTATCCGCTCCTCGATGACTACCTCGCCGAACTCCCGGCCCTCTTCATCACCTCCCAGGTCACCCTCGAAAACCACGCCGACGCCGACCTCAGCGTCCACGTCGAGCGTGCCTCCGGAGCCAAATGCGAACGCTGCTGGAAATACTCCACAGCCATCGGCTTCGACCCCGCCCTCCCCACCGTCTGCGACTCCTGCGCCGCGGCCCTCAAGGATATCCTCGGATGATCCAGCGCGGAGCGCGCTTTGCGATTTCCGGCGCCATCTTCGCCGCCGACCGCGCTTCGAAATTCTGGATCGAACAGAACCTCACCGCCTTCGACTCGCTCACCGTCATCCCCGGCGTCTGCAACATCGTCCACACCCAGAACCGCGGCGCCGCCTTCGGCTTCCTCAATCAGGCCGATGGACCCCTCCGCGCCTTCCTCCTGATCGGACTCTCCAGCGCCATCCTCGTCTACGTCGCCGTCCAGCTCTGGCGCATGCCCAAACAAATGTGGCCCCAACATTCCCTCGCCGCCGCCGCCCTCGCCCTCGTCTTCGGAGGCGCCTCCGGCAACCTCTACGACCGCTTCGTCCGCGGCTCCGTCACCGACTTCCTCCAGGTCTTCATCGGATCGTATGAATGGCCCAGCTTCAACGTCGCCGACAGCGCCATCTCCATCGGCGCCTGCCTCCTCTTCTTCACCCTCTGGAAAGCCCACCCCCAACCCGGATCCTAGCCCATGTTCCCCAAGATCTTCTCCATCGGCGACTTCTTCCTCCCCACCTACGGAGTCCTCGTCACCCTCGGCTTCCTCCTCGGTGTCTGGATCACCGGAAAACTCGCCAAACAACGCGCCCTCGATCCCCAACTCGTCACCGACCTCGGCATCTACGTCGCCCTCGCCGGTCTCGCCGGCGCCAAACTCCTCCTCATCCTCTACAACCTCCCCGATTACCTCAAGAATCCCTCCGAAATCTTCTCCCTCACCACCCTCCAGGCCGGCGGCGTCTTCTACGGCGGCCTCATCGCCGCCTTGCTCACCGCCATCTGGTACCTCCGCTCCCGTAAACTCCCCTTCCTCCCCGTCGCCGATTGCTTCGCCCCCGGCCTCGCCCTCGGCCACGCCATCGGCCGCCTCGGCTGCTTTGCCGCCGGCTGCTGCTGGGGCCTCGCCTGCGATCGCCCCTGGGCCGTCACCTTCACCAACCACGAAGCCCACCGCCTCGTCGGCGTCCCCCTCTTCCAACCCCTCCACCCTACCCAGCTCTATGAAGCCGCCGCCGAATTCCTCATCTTCGCCTTCCTCTACCGCCTCGCCTCCCAGCGCCCCCCCACCGGCCGCCTCATCTCCCTCTACCTCATCCTCTACCCCGCCGTCCGCTTTACAGTCGAGTTCCTCCGCTCCCACGACCAAGCCAACCCCTTCGGCTGGGTCCTCAGCACCGCGCAGTGGACGGCCTTAGTACTCTTAGCTGTCGGGTTCCATATCCACACCAGAACCGTAAGCCACAAGTCACAGAACCGTACTTCGGTTCTATAAAAACGCCATCCGTCCCGTACGTATTAAACGCCAATCCACCCTCAATTAGGTACTTCCAGAGGGCCGATTCCGGGAGGATTCTCCTATGGGAACTTCCGCCTGAAAGGTGTAACTTAGGCTCAGAGTGTTGTTCCTGATACCACAAAGACTCAAGGTCTACCACCATGCCGCTGAATGATGTCAAACAAATGAACACGGAACTGCCCCCGATTTCTCCCCGCCGGCGCCGGCAGCGCGGTCACACCATGCTCGAGGGATCCCTCATCATGATCCCCTTCTTCGCCTTCTTCCTCGCCATCATCGACTTCGGCTTGGCCATCTTCGTCCGTAACCTCTTCCAGCACGCCGTCCGCGAGGCTGTCCGCGCCGGAGTCACCTACCAGCTCCAGGCCGGCATGGGCCACGACTCCTCCATCAAACAGGTCGTCCTCAACAACAGCATGGGCTTCCTCGCCGCCCACCCCGAACGGATTCACATCCGCTACTTCGACCCCAATAACAACCTCCTCGAAACCGCCTCCAACCGCCCCGGCATGATCCTCGAGGTTTCCGTCGAAGGCCACACCTTCGGCGTCCTCGCCCCCCTGATGCGCTCCGCCAACCCCATCCCCGTCGATGTCCGGTCCTCCGACCGCATGGAGTCGCTGCCCCAAGACATGGCTCTGCCTCCCCGGACATAAACTACTGAGACCCAAGGAATCCATATGCGACCAAAGATGAGCACCCTTCGCCGTAATAGCCAGTCGGGCAGCAGCCTGCTCGAATTCGCTCTCTTCTCCATCTTTCTCATCCCCCTGTTCATGGGAACCGTCACCACAGGCATGGGCCTCGGCAAATCCATCCAGGTCTCCCAGGTCTCCCGCGACGCCGGCCACATGTTCGTCCGCCAGGTCGACTTCTCCCAAACCCCGAACAAGGAGATGATCGTTCGCCTCTCCCGCGGCCTCAACATGACCCTCTCCGGAGGAAACGGCACCGTCGTCCTCACCCAGATCCTCATGATCGGCCCCGCCGAATGCACCGCCGCCGGACTCATCGGCGCCAATTGCACCAACATGTACTACCCGGTCATCACCCAGCGCCTCGTCGTCGGCAACAGCGGCCTCTATACCAGCGCCATCGGCAACCCCGATCCCACCCTCCTCAAGCCCGACGGCACCATCGTCTCCAAAGACTCCGTCACCGGCCGCGGCTACCTTACCGACACCAGTTGCCGCGCCAACACCCTCTCCACCGGAGGCCCCACCCCCACCGCCGGCCAGTTGACCCTCCAAAGCGCTGAGCGCACCTTCGTCTCCGAAGCCTATTTCACCGTTCCACAGCTTTCCTTTCTCAACCACAACGCCCCGGTCAACCTGTATACCCGTAACTATTTCTAAGAGCACCTGAGGAGCCAGCCGCCATGAGGAAACCCATCCCAACTCCGATCAGCAAGCGCCAGAAAGGCTTCGTCATCTTCACAGCCGCGCTGCTGCTCATGTTCACCATCCCGGTCGTTGGCCTCGCCATCGACGCCGGCTTCATGTTCGCCGTCAAGGCCCGCCTCCAGTCGGCCGTCGACGCCGCCGCACTCGCCGCGGCCCGCTCCCTCGCCGTCGGTCTCACCATCGCCGAACAGGAAGACTCCGCCCGTGCTCGCGCCACCGCCTTCTTCCATGCCAACTACCCCGACGGCATGTTCAACACCACTCCCCCCGATCCCACTACCGTCGTCGCCGAAACCGGATTCCGCACCCGTACTGTCACCGTCACCGGCACCGTGCAAACTCCCATCTTCTTCATGCGCATGATCACCAACGCCACCACTACCAACATCAGCGCTTCCGGTAAAGCCTCCCGCCGCGACGTCAACGTCATCCTCGTCCTCGACCGCTCCGGTTCCATGAACACCGGTGGAGCCTGCGCCGCCATGGTCAATGCCGCCAAAGGCTTCGTCGACCTCTTCGCCAACCAGCGCGACCGCCTCGGCATGGTCACCTACGGCATCTCCTACGCGCTCTCCTACGCCCCCTCCATGGATTTCAAGACCAGCAGCCCCACCCTCCCCGCGGTCATCAATACCATCAGTTGCAGCGGCGGCACCGGCTCCGCCCAGGCCCTCTTCAAGGGCTACGAACAGGTCGCCAATATCAACGAACCCGGCGCCCTCAACGTCATCATCTTCTTCACCGACGGTATCCCCAACACCATCACCGCCAATTGGCCCGTCAACACCCTCGACGGCACCCGCGTCGCCGATCACCGCAGCCTCACCTTCACCAACAAGCGCAGCCGCTGCTTCGATTGGGAACACGGCCAGCGCTGGTTTACCACCACCTCCCCAGGTGTCCAGAACCCCGCCTGGAACCCCACCCCCGAACGTCAGGTCTTCCGTGGAGCCGTCTATGCCCAGGAGGGCGTCCCCGGTTCCGGCGACAGCGTCATCGGCATCGTCCCCTTCGTCTCCACCGGCTTCAGCGATCCCTCCGGTTCCGTCTCCTACCCCATGGACCCTGCCAATAGCTACGCCCAGTATTCCACCTTCAGCACCCGCACCAACGACTGCTGGTATCGCGGCGGCAACGGCCATGACGGCAGCGGTGAAGGCACCGGCACCGCCCATGCCCAATACGACATCGCCTACTATCCCGAGACTGATATGTATGGCACATCCTTACGCCCCAACGGAGCCTTCACCACGGTCTCCAATTTCCCCGGCGGCCATCCCTATGCCGGCCGCATCGACGTCCGCGACCGCACCAACATGATGAACGCCGCCGTTGCCGCCCTCGACAACGTAGGCTTCCGCATCCGCAACAACGACCTCGGCGCCAACCTCAACACGGTCGTCTACGTCATCGGCCTCTCCGAAGCCGCCTGGAACGACGGCCACAACCGCCTCCGCCGCATCGCCAACGACCCCGACAGCCCCATCTACGACCCCGACAAACTCGAAGGCCTCTACGTCTACGCCCCGCAGGCCGCCGATCTCAACGAAGCCTTCGTCAAGATCGCCGCCGAAATCCTACGCTACGCAAACTAGACAAGCGCTTCGCGTTTGAAGTCAGGAGACGGAAGGGGGTGCACAGGCGGTCTCCTGGACTGCTTGTGACCTGGGGGCATCTCGCGGTATTGGGGAGTCGGAAGACAGCCACAAAACGGGGGGACGCCCCAAACATGGCCCCACCACCCCCCCCCAGGCCCCCCCCCGCCGGGCCCCGGGCGCGGGGGCGCGGGGGGGGGGGGGGGGGGGGGGGGGGGGGGGGGGGGGGGGGGGGGGG
>JAEUQG010000126.1 GCA_016789755.1 Bryobacterales bacterium | reverse complement strand
GTGGTGGTGGGCTGGTGGCGCTGTTGTTGTGAGTGGGGGTGGGTTTTTGGGCCACGGATGAATGGGATGAACGCGGATGGGTTTGGATGGCCGGTTGTGCTCGGGTGTGATCGGTGCGCGGGCGCGATATGATACCGGAATGCGTTTTGCGGCCTTCGTTCTGCTTCCGGCGCTTGCCTGCGCGCAAGTGAGCGTATCCATTTACGAGAACCTGCCGAAGGGGCAGGAGTTCGAGCTGATGGGACTGGCGCCGGTCGATCGCTATAGCGAACCGACGTTCGCGTTTCCGGAAATACCGGTGAAGTATTCGCCGAATGCTTTGATGCAGGACCGGTCGTCTCCATTTGTCTTGAAGGCGGAGTATGCGCGGCGGATGGGGGGGCGGCAGCAGATCCGGCTGCGGGCGCGAGGGGCGGCGGTGCTCTATTTGGATGGGAAAGAGTTGCTGCGGACGAAGGCGCAGAAGGCGAATACGAGCGGGGACGATCCGGTGCCCGAGCCTCCCGTGCGCGATGCGTCGGGACGGCGTCCGGCACACTATCCGCATCAGGACGTCGTGGCGGTGGTTGCGTTGAGCGAGGGGGAGCACCGGTTTGAGTTGGTTGCCGTGATCGGCGGGAAGGGATTGATGCCGAGCCCCGGTGAATTGACGGTGGGGATCGGCAAGCCGGGAGCGGTGGAAAGGATTCTGGGGGCGGATGACGCTCCGATGCTGACGGATGCGGAGTGGGAGAGCTACACGGCGCTGGCTCGGGAGCGGATGCGGCTGCACAATAAAGTGCGGCGCGGGCAGATTACGGCGGCGGCGCAGGAGCCGTGGGACCGGAGGCACGAACGGATTCGGGAATGGCTGCGGACGCAGCCGGCAGTGGCGGAGCCGGAGGCATCGAAGCTGGCGGCGCACAACAGGATCGACCGCTATTTGAATGCACGGATGGAAGCGGCGGGGGCGAAGCAGACGGCATTGCTGGACGATGTCGAGTTTTTGCGCCGCATTTCACTGGATGCGACAGGATTGATTCCGACTCCGGAGCAGATGCGGGCGTACTTGTACGACAGGCCGGAGAAGCGGCGGGCGAACTTGATTGAGAAGCTGCTGGCGTCGGAGAGTTGGGCCGATGGCTGGGTGCCGTACTGGCAGGATGTGCTGGCGGAGAATCCGGGGATTTTGAAGCCGGATTTGAATAATACGGGGCCGTTCCGGTGGTGGCTGCACCAATCGCTGGCGGATGGAATTTCGTTCGACCGATTTGTGACGGAGCTGATTGAGATGGAAGGGAGCATGACGCAGGGGGCTCCGGCGGCGTTTTCGCAATCGACGCTGAACGATGCTCCGATGGCGGCGAAGGGGGATATTGTGGGGCGGGCGTTTTTGGGGGCGAATTTGGGATGCGCGCGGTGTCACGATGCTCCGTTTCATCCGGTGAAGCAGAAGGATCTGTTCAGTCTGGCGGCGATGCTGGCGGGAAAGCCGGTGACATTGCCGGCGACAAGCAGCGTGCCGTTTGTGGAAGGGGCGCGGCGGCCGGCGGTGAAGGTGACGTTGAAGCCGGGCGAAGAGATTGCTCCGGAGTGGCCGTTTGCGCAGTTGGTGGCGCATGCATCCGAGGGGGCGGCGTTTCCGGGGACGGGGAAAGTGGAATCGCGGCGGCAATTGGCGGAGTTGATTGTGGCTCCGGAGAACGAGCGTTTCGCGCAGGTGGTGGTGAATCGGATTTGGGCACGGTACATGGGGGCGGGGATTGTGGATCCGGTGGACGATTGGGCGCGGACGAAGCCGTCGCATCCGGAGTTGCTGCGGTATCTGGGGCGGGAGTTTGTGTGGTCGGGCTACGATGTGAAGCATATTGCGCGGATGATCTTCCAGTCGCATGCCTACCAGCGCAAGCCGGCGGCAGTGGAGGAAGGCGGGGCGTCGAAGCGGCTGTTCACGGGTCCGGTGCGGCGGAAGATGTCGGCGGAGCAACTGGTGGATTCGCTGCATTTGGCGGCGGGCAAGGCGCTGGCGTGCGAGGAACTGAATCTGAACCCGGCGGGGGACCGGCCGGCGACGCAGTTTTTGAATATGGGCAAGCCGGAGCGGGCGTGGCAGATGACGGCGTTGTCGAATGAACGGGACCGGCCGGCGCTGGCGTTGCCGATTGCGCAATCGCTGGTGGACATGCTGACGACGTTCGGGTGGAGGCAATCGCGGCAGGCGCCGGCATCGGCGCGGGACGATGCTCCGAGTCCGATGCAGACGCTGATTCTGGCGAATGGGAATTTGGGGACTCGTGTGGTGCGGTTATCGGATGAGAGCGCGTTCACGAAGATGGCGTTGGAGAAGCAGCCGCTGGACGATTTGATTCGGGACACGTATTTCCGCGTATTTTCGCGCAAGCCGGCGGAGGATGAATTGCGGTATTTCCATGGTTATCTTGAGCCGTATTATTTGAAGCGCCAGGTGGCGGGGGCGGTGGCGACGAACGCGTCGCTGAAGACGGACAATCGCGTATCGTGGTCGAATCATTTGAGCGCGGAGGCGACGCTGATCCGGATGGAGGAGGAGCGCAATTTGCGGATGGGCGAAGCGCCGACGAAACGGTTGACGGCGGAGTTCCGCGAGCGTTACGAGGACATGCTGTGGGCGATGTTCAATTCGCCGGAGTTTGTGTTGCTGCCGTAGGGGAGGTAATGGCGATGATGACTCGAAGGGGTTTGCTACAGACGGCGGCGGCGACGGCGCTGGCTTCGGAGACGGCGCCCGCGCCCAAGGGTAAGGCGGATGCCTGTATCTTTTTATGGCTGGGCGGCGGGGCGGCGCATATCGACACGTTCGATCCGAAGGTGAAGGGGGACGGGAAGAAGCAGGCGGGGTCGTACTACGGGCCGATCGGGACGGCGATCAAGGGTGTGCAGTTGAGTGAGCATTTACCGAGGACGGCGGCGCTGCTGGACCGGGCGGTGCTGATCCGGTCGCTGTCGCATTCGATTGTGAGCGAGCACGGGGCGGCATCGAATCTGATGCACACGGGGCGGCTGCCGAGCGGCACGCTGCTCTATCCGAGCATCGGCTCGATTGTGGCGAAGGAATTGGGGACGAAGACGGAAGAGGTTCCGGCCTATGTGGTGATGGGGTATCCGAACATCATGCGGGATCCGGGGTTTCTGGGCGCGAAGTACGGGTATGTGTATCTGACGCAGGTGGAGACGGGTCCGAACGGGCTGACACTGCCTCCGGATGTGAGCAACGCGCGGCAGGACAGGAGGGAAACGCTGCTCGAGCGGATGCGGCAGGGGTATGGGTCGCGGGCGGCAGGAGATCCGGTGGTGCAGGGGCAGATTGACGTGAGCCGGCAGGGGTTCAAGATGGCGGGGCCGCGGTTTTTGAACGTGTTCGATTTGAAGCGGGAACCGCAAGGGCTGCGGCAGGCTTACGGGGGAGAGTTCGGGCAGCGGTGTCTGCTGGCGCGCAGGCTGGTGCAGGCTGGGGCGCGGTTTGTGGAGGTGAGCTTCAACTTGAATTTCCTGAACGGGACGGGCTGGGATACACATAACGAAGGGCAATTGAAGCAGCACCTGCTGATCCAGGATCTGGACCAGGCGTTTGCGACCTTGCTCACGGATCTGGAGAAGAACAAATTGCTGGACCGGACGCTGGTGGTGATTGCGACGGAGTTCGGGCGGCCGCCGGAATTCGATTCCGGGGGCGGGCGGGGACATCAGAGCGTGGCGTTCAGCGGGGTGCTGGCGGGCGGGGGATTGCGCACTGGGAGGGTTGTCGGGGAGACCGATGAATTGGGGAAGAAGGTGGTGGGGCCGTTGTGCACGGTAGCGGATTTTCACGCGACGATTCATGCGGCGCTGGGGATCGATCCAGGGAAGAATCTGTTTGCAGGGGAGCGGCCGGTGCCGATTACGGATAACGGGAAGGTGCTGCGGGAATTGTTTGTTTAGGCGGCGGTTGGAGGGTAAAAAAAACGGACGCGGTGTGCCGGGGGGTTGCCCGGATCACGCGCGTCCGTGGAATCCAGTCTCAGGAAGCTTGCGCTTACTGAGGAGGAATTGGTGGGGTAGTAGAATCGATGCTCTTGAGGAACTTGACGATCTGGGCTCGCTGATTGGGATCAGTGAGGGTATCGACGCCGTTGGTTCCGGCGGAGCGGTGGGTTACGTTTTCCATGACCTGCTCGAGCGAATTGGCTGAGCCGTTGTGGAAGAAGGTAGCGGGCCAGGCGGAGATGGAGAGAAGAGAGGGCGGGACGTAGCCGTCGGCTCCGAGGGGTGCGGCGGCATTGGCGCGCACTTCGGTTTTGACGGAAGCGTCGAAGGTGCCTACCTTCTTCAACTGGCCGATCAACTGGCCGTTGCTGAGCAGGCTGTTGTCGGGCGGAGGCGTGTGGCCGATTTTGCTGGTGGTCCACTGCGGGCCGCCGTGGCAGCTCTGGCAATTGGCCTGACGGAAGAGTGCTTCGCCGGCGATGGCATCGGGGTCCTCTTTGTCGACAGGGGCGATGGGGGCGCGGACGCCGAATTGGATGTAAGCCTTGATGGCGTCCCAGCCGCCGAAGCCGCGGATACGAAGCTGGCGGCGATTGGCGTTGGCGGGGGTGAAGCCGGCGACGGGGTTATCCTGCGAAGTACCGTCGGCAGCAACGAGGATGCCCTGACCGCCGGAGACGCCGCGGATGTTGAGTTCGAAGTCTTCCTGCTCATCGAAGATGCCGGACCAGTTGAAGGCGCGTTGCAGGGAAGGATCGTCGAGGTCGTAGTCCTGGTGTTGGGCGACGGTGCGGCGCGGGCCAGCGGCGAAGATCCAGACGACGTTGTCGGTGAGACCGTCGGGGTGGCATGAGGCGCAGGAGCCCCAGCCATTGTTGGACATGCGTCCGCGGATGGGCGGGGAGAGCGGCGTGGGTCCGTCGAAGACGCCGACGGAGGCGTTGTAGAGCTCCTTGCCGGCATGAATGAGATCTTCCGTGGTGCCCGCCCCGGGGAGAGAGGCAGAGCGCAGAGCCGCGCCGAGGACGGTGTCCTGGTTGGGCTCGATGTTGATGACGGTGACATCGCGGGAGACGTAATTCATGACATAGGCGCGGGTATCGGTGTTATTGATGACGATGCCTCGGGGGTTCTTGCCGGTGGCGATCTGGAGGACGCGCGACGGGGTTACGCCGGGGGAGTTGACGACGGTGGCACGGCCGGTGCCGCGGTCGAGGGTGAGCTTGATGACGACATCGCTGGCAGCGCTGACGACATAGGCCTGGTCCTCGCGGGTTTTGGCGGCGATGGCCCAGGGCACGGTGACGAACAGCTTGGGTGTGGCGGCCTGATCGGCGACGGCTTTGTGCATGTTGATGGTGAGAGCGGCGTCGGCGTTCTTGGCGAGGTCGATGACGTGGAGCAGGGATTGGGTGTTGACGTCGAAGCGGGTGGGGCCGTTGGGAGAGGCGCCGGTGCTGGGGACGTAGGCGAAGTTGCCTTTGACAATCATGTTGTTCAACTGATTGGGATAGGCGCTGGTGGTGAAGCGGAGGGAGGCTTCATCGATGGTGGCAGGAGGAGCGACGCGGCCGATGGCATCGCCGGCGGCGCGGAAGCCGGTGTCGCCGATGGGGAGGAGGTTGATGGCTCCGTCGATTTCATCGGAGACGGTGCGGATGGCGGTGACGAGGCCCTGTTTGCTGTCGTCTTCGCCATCGAGGCGGCCGGGGCGGGGGACGGCGAAGAACTGCGTCACGAACACCGTCTCGTCATCGTCGTCGCCGTCGGCATCGTTGGTGATGGCGATGCCGGTGGGGGAGAAGCCGACGTCGCGAATGGTTTTCACGACGCGATTGGAGTTTGCATCGATGACGGAGACGGTGTCCGACCTCCGATTGGTGACGTAGAGTTTGGATCCGTTGGGGGTCATGGCGAGGCCGTAGGGTTCGGCGCCGACCTTGAGTTCGGTGACGACGCGGGCGACGTTGGCCGAGCCGCGGTTGACGTTGACGACGCTGACGGTGCCGCTGACGGTGTTGGCGACGTAGAGGCGAGTGCCTTGAGGGTTGAGGGCAACGCCGTTGGGCTCCTTGCCGACGAGGACTTCGCGGAGGCGGCGGTTGCGGTCTGCGCCGACGTCGAAAAGGGTGACTGTGTTGTTATCAGGATTGGCGACGGCCAGCAGCGTGCCGTTGGCGTCGAGAGCCAGGGGCTGCGAACTGATCGAGCCGGTAAAGCGATTCAGCACGGGGGGTGGAGCCGATTGCGACTGCGCTCCGCTGGTAGCGAAATAGGCTCCAATGCCCGCTACGACCACCGTTCCCAGGATTTTGCCTGTGTTCTTGATTCTCATTCTGTTTCCTCGCTCCTCTGTAGAGTGGAGTAGTGTTGCAGTGTCCACTATATAGGAGTCGCGAAAAAAGCCAGTAAGGGAGGCGTAAGGAAACCGTAAGGAAGAATCAGAGCTGTCTATCTTGTTGACTTGCGATACGCTTCATCGAGGATTTCGATGACATGAGCGACGCGCTGGCCATGGCCGTGGCGCTTGACGCCGGCGCGGAGTTGGATCATGCAGCCGGTGTTGGCGGTGGCGATGACCTGGGTGGAGGCGGAGTTGGCGAAGTCCATTTTGCGCTCGAGGATCTGCATGGACATTTCGTTCTGGATGACGTTGTAGATGCCGGCGCTGCCGCAGCAGAGGTCGGCCATGGGCATTTCGCGGAATTGGAGGCCGGGGACGCTGCGGAGCAGTTTACGGGGGGCGGCGCGGACTTTCTGGCCGTGGGCGAGGTGACAGGAATCCTGGTAGGTGACGGTGATGTCGAGGGGGCCCATTTGCGTATTGAGGTCGATGGAGGCGAGGAATTCGTTGATGTCTTTGACGCGGGCGGCGAATTCGGCGGCGCGGTTGGCGTATGGGGGTTCGTGCTCGAGGAGTTCGCCGTATTCCTTGAGGGTTGAGCCGCAGCCGGCGGAGTTGGTGAGGATGGCATCGAAGCCGCCGGTGAGCAAAGCATCGATATTTTTGCGGGCGAGATGGCGGGCGGTGGTGCGGATGCCGGCGTGTTGGTGAAGGGCGCCGCAGCAGGTTTGATTCCCGGGGACGTGGACTTCGCAGCCGTTTTTTTGGAGGACGCGGACAGTGGCTTCATTGAGGCGGGCGAAGCTGACGTTGGCGACGCATCCGCCGAGCATGGCGACCTTGTGGCGGCGCGTGCCTTCGGCGGGGAAGACTTTGCCGTAGGCGCTGAAGAAGCTGGGGAATTCGGCTTCGGGGGAGAGTTGATCGAGCTCGGCGAGTTTGGGGAAGGCTTTGAAGATGCCGAGGGCAGAGGCGAGCGTGCGCAGGCCGAGGGTGCGATAGGCCCAGAGGCCGCGGGCGGCGAATTGGAGCAGGGTGGGGGATGGAAGGAGTTTGCCGAAGACGAAGGAGCGAAGGGCTCGGGTGAGCCAGGGGCGCTCGATCTTGCGTTCGATTTCGGCGCGGGCGTCTTCGATGAGGCGTCCGTACTGGACGCCGGAAGGGCAGGCGCTTTCGCAGCCGCGGCAGGCGAGGCAGAGGTCGAGGTGTTCGAGGTAGGAAGGGCTGATGGGGGCGCCTTCGTGGACCTGGACCATCTGGTAGATGCGGCCGCGGGGGGAATCCATTTCAAGGCCGAGGACGCGGTAGGTGGGGCAGGAGTTGAGGCAGAGGCCGCAGTGCACGCACTTGTCGAGGTCGCGGCGGCGCGGCTGATCGATCTGGTGGAGGGTGTTCGAGTCAGATGCGGCCATAGAGCCTCCCGGGGTTCAACAGGCGGTTCGGATCGAACATCTTTTTGATGCGGAGCATGAGGGGGAAG
>JAEUQG010000095.1 GCA_016789755.1 Bryobacterales bacterium | reverse complement strand
TGCTGCTCGCAGCCGCCGGGCGGGATGTTCTCCGACGGGATGCGCACCAGGTCCCGCAGCGTCGCCGCAACCCTGCTCATGCGAATTGAAACGCGTACAGCCGCGCGTTGTCCAGTTTGAATCGAAGCCGCAGAGGCTGCGCCGGCAAGGCATGAATGAACTTCACCTCGAAGGCGGTGCCGTTAGCCACAATCCGTTCCGACGGCACGGACAGCCCTTCGCCCAGGGCTTCCACCCACGCCGACCCTGTGGCGCCTGTATCGATGTTCAACAGCAACCTGCCTCCTCCTCCGCGCAACAGCGGAGTGACGAACTCCCCACCCGCCGTGCCGGCGCCGGCCGATACGAATCCATCCAGCCGCTGCACCAGCCGCAGCAACGCGCTCCGGCCCGGCTGCGAAGACGCATGGTCCGTGCCGCCTCCCGCATAATACTGGAAAATCTCCCCGCCCCGCCGGATCATTCCCAGGCCCAGAAACGCGTTGTGGCTATCGTAGTCCCCGGACAAGCCGAGAGGCACATACGCCCTGCGATCCATGCGGTCAAACGCGATTCCATCCCTGCTCACCGCGCATTGCACCTCCAGCACTCCCGCCATCGGGATCTGCTCGGAGCCCGGCGGAGCGGTATGGCGGAAGATCGATGGAAACGCGAAGTAGGCGTCGTCAGCCCACGCATACTGCTGCACGTTCGGCGTGTAGATATCCTCGTTCGCGCGGTCGCAGCGCAACACCGTCGGATACTCCGTGCTCAAGGTAGGCGGCCACCCGGCGCCCCAAGCGAAGACGCTCCACAGATAGCGCGGGTTCTCCGCCTTCCGGTACGGCCACGGCTTCAGGATTCCATCCCGCCCGATCTCCGCCCGCACGGCCACTCGCAACGGGTTCCATCCGCGCAGATAGGCCACATACTTCTTCAGCCGCGTATCCCAGAACAGGCAGTTCTGGCTGTCGGGATGGAACGGCAGCACCGGATATTCCCCGTTCCAATCGACGCCGTCGGGCGAAGTGAGCAGCCGCAACGTGCCGCCCTTGCCGCCGGACGAGGCCAGCGTCTTGAAGCGCTGCCCCGCCGGTGCGACGGGGTCGAGGAACACCGCCCCTTCCTTGAAGGACCCGATCGCGATGTTATTGGCGCGCGAGCCATCGAACTCGACGCGCCCCAGCTTCGGCCGCTCCCATACGATGCCGTCGCGCGAGGTGGCATGGCAAAGCCGCCCGCCCCCCTTTGCGCCGAAGCTCATGTACCACATCTTGTACAGGCCGCCGTCTTCGATCACGGAGAGGTAGCTCCCGATATGCCGTTTCTCCCAGGCCATTTCCGGAAGCAGAATCGGGCCCGCCTTGCGCGGCGCGTGCAGCGTCAGCGAGATCCCCTTCGCCGCGGCGATGAAGCGCCGGTCGCAGAACAGTTGCCGGCGCGAGCCGATATCGAGTGCGCCGTCCTCCGCGGCGGCAACCGCCACGCTGCCCGAGCCAAGCACGAAGTCTCTCCTCCGCACCACTCCTCCTAAGGAACGTATGAGTACAAATCGGCGCCGCGCAGCAGGAAGCGGATCTTCTTCACAGCGGCGCGGTCCGCCGGATCGAACTGCTGTGTGCGCCAGCGCAGCACGTGCGAAACGGCGTCGCCGCGGAAGGGGATCGACTCCTCGCGCGAGAAGCCGGGCAACACGCTGCCGCCCGCATCCAGCAACTCGGCCCGGATCTCCCCATCGTTCGCGGTCACTGCATTGATGGTCACCATCGGCGCCGCCAACGCTTCGCGGCGCGTGATCAGCCAGCCTTCCCGCCCGCCGGCGTGCATCGAACAGAACCCGTCCTGACGCAGCGTGGCCAGCCCGATCGCGCCGCCCGTTTGCCTGGCGTCGTGCGGCAGGGGAAAGCCGCCGTAGTAGAAGTACAACTCCCCGTTGCGCTCCACCGGCGCGCGGGCCGTGAAGACCATCTTCGAATCGAACGCTCCCGCGGCGCCCAGCGCGAGAAAGGGCTTGCGTTCCGGCGGGCGCGACCAATGCAACAGATCCCAACTCCAGGCCAGTTGCACATCCACGGTGCGCGGGCTGAGCGCTTCGGCCTCGGCCCGGGTCATGCGCATCTCAGGCGTGTAGTGCGAGGCGGCATGATAGATCCAGGGCAGCCCGACATACACGCCCTGATAGGGAAACACGGGCATCCCGTAGATCTGTGTGTCGGGCGGGTCCAAATCGTCGGCAGTGAAGATGGGGGCATCGAGCGGCTTGGTCCAGGCGAGCCCATCCCTGGACAGAGCAATCCCCACCGAACGGCCGCGTCGCGTTGGACCCTTCCACGTGGCCGCGAACTGTTTGCCGTAGGGATCGTAGAAGAAGTTCACCACGTCGCTCGAATCGAACAGCCCCTGCTTTGCCGTCTCCGGCACGAACGTCCAATCCAGCCCGTCGGGAGAGAACGCGGCGCGCACCTTGCTCACGTCCGCGCCAAAACAAAACAGGGCATATTTGTTCGGAGCCCGCGAATCGTCGGGCAGCCGGATCACCGCTGGGTTATGGCAGGCATCCAATTCGGCCAGCGCACTGCAATCGCGCTTGGTCCAGCGCAGCCCATCGGAGGATTCCGCGTACCCGTTGCGATACCCCTTGCGCAGGTAGTGATACCACATGCGCAGCGTGCCGCCTTCGTCGAGCACGGTGCCATACAAGTATGGCCCGGAACTGCCCTCTTCACACGGCTGACCGGCAACCAGCAACGGGTTGCCCGGATGCTTGCGCAGGGCATGAAACCGGCGCTCAAGGCCGCTTTGCCGCTCGACCAGCAGCGCATCGAGAAACAGGCGGCGGTGCTCTTCGGCGCAGGCGGCGCCGGCCAGCAACAGCGCGAGCAGCGTCCGCATGCTCACTCCTTGACCACCCGGATGCGGATGTTGCGGAACTGAATGGTGTTGAAACGGTCATGCAGTTGCAGCCCGATGGGCCCCGACTTCGGGCGCGCCGGATCGCCGGGGTGAGACGACACCTCCGTGCCGTTCAGCTTGACGCGGATCAGGTCCTTCCGCGATTCGATGTCCAGGCTGTTCCAATCGCTCTCTTTCTCGAAGCCGGTCTTGGCCGGCGCAAACAGATAGACGCTTCCACTCGAGTACTTCGTCCTGGCGCCGTTGACGATCTGGATCTCGTAGCCATGATGAGCCGGCGTCTTGGTGTAATCCGGCACGGGCCCGATGGCGTACTTGCCGCGGGTATGATCGCGGATCGACACGCCGCTGTTGCCGCCGAGGGGAGCGAGGTACTCCACATGCAAGTCATACGATGCATACTCGGCCACCGTGTAGATCCAGGACTGCGTCTGCCGCCAGTCGTGATACTGCTTCTCCGTAAGCGTCACGGGCCACGCCGTGCCGAAGGGGTTCTTCGCGCCCGAGACCGGCTGCCCCATGAGCACGCCGCCGCCGAGGACGGTCCACTTCCCGTCGCCCACCGTCTGCCATCCCTCCAGGTTTCTGCCGTTAAACAGAGGCGCCCATCCATCCTGCGAAACGGCCGCGCACGCGCCCAGCGCCAGCCCCAGACACAGTCGAAGGCAAGTCATGATCCGACAAGTATACTCAATCGATGTAGAGGAATTCGTTCGAGCTGAGCAGGGCCTGGGCGAAGCTGCGGAAGGCTTTCTCACGGGCCTTCTCCGCGCTTTCCTTGGCGCTGAGGAACGTGTCTTCCTGCACGCGCAGAAACTCGCGGGCCGCGGCCAGCTCCCCGGCGGAGGGGCGGCGCGAGAGCGTCATCAGGTAGGCGGCTTCAATGTCCATTGCCGCACGCCGGGTCAATTCCCCGGCGGCCTTCCACACGAACTCGTCATTCATCATGGTCAGCGATTGCAGGGGAGTCGCCGAGGGAGTGCGGCGGGCGCAATGCGTATCCATCACGGGATAGTCGAAGACGCCGAGAAACCCGATTGGGTAGGTGCGGCGCGCGGTGAGGTAGACGCTGCGCCGCCACTGTGCGCCGGCAGGCTCTTTCGAGGACACCACCTGCAATCCGTCGGGGCGCATCTCGAGTTCGATGGGCGGCCCGTACTGCGTCGTATCGAGCTTGCCGGAGACGGCGATGACCGAATCGCGCACGGTCTCGGCATCCATGCGGCGCAGGCTCATGCGCCACAGCAGCGTATTCTCGGGGTCGCTGTCGACGGGCTTGGCGATACGCGAGCTTTGGCGGTAGACCGTGGAGGTCATGATGGCGCGATGCAGTTTCTTGGCGCTCCAGCCGTTGGCCATGAAGTTCACAGCGAGGTAGTCGAGCAGCTCGCGGTTGGTGACCTTCGCGCCCATGGCGCCGAAGTTGTCGGGCGTGGCCACCAGCCCGGTGCCGAAGTGGCCCTGCCAGATGCGGTTCACGATGACGCGGGCGGTAAGCGGGTGATTGGGATTGGTCAGCCATTCGGCAAAGGCCAGACGGATGCCCGATGTCTCTCCTTGCGCCGCGGCGGGCTTGACGGCATCGAGCGGCAACCCCTCGGAAAGCACCTCGAGGAAGCCGGGCTTGACACGCGGTCCGGGAGCATCGGCGCTGCCGCGCTGCAGCAGCCGGATGGATGGAGGCTTGCCCACATCCCACAGGGCTTGCACCTTCTCGAGCTTCTGCTTCTTTGCTTCGAGTGCTTTGATCTCCTCTTCGAGCCTCGCCGAGACAGGCTTGTCGGCCTCGCTGAGCTTCTTCCCGATCTCCGCAGGCGTGACGCGCAACTGCGCGCCGAACTTGCCGGCGAGGTACTTCTGCACCTCATCGCGTTGGCCGGCTTCGGTCTGCACGGCACGCTTCGTGTCGGCGCGGATGGCCTCAGGAAGCTTCCGCAGCTTCTCGTCGAGCAGCGCTTCTTCGTAGGGCTTGCGCAGGTCCTTCAGCTTGCCGTTGAGCTCCTTCAGTGGCGCATCGAACTGCTTGTTGTGCGCCTCGACGGCCTTCTGCTCTTCGCTCGAAACGGTGTAGAGATGGCGCTCCTGCGGGCGTAGCCAGTCGGTGGGATTGTAGGAAGTGGTGAACAACGCGAGGAAGCGGTAGTAGTCCTTTTGCGAGATGGGATCGAACTTGTGGCTATGGCAGCGGGCGCAGTTGACGGTGAGCCCGAGCGTGCTGCTGGACACCTTCTCCACCAGCTTGAAGAGCGCTTCGTAACGCTCCACCGGCAGGTTGCTGATGTCTTCGGCGGTGATGTCGAGGATGTTGCGCAGGTAGCCCGTGGCGGCCAGCAGGTCGCGGATTTCGGGAGTGAAGGTCTTCGCTTTGCGCCAGTCGATGAGTTCATCGCCGGCGATTTGTTCGGTGAGGAAGCGGTCCCAGGGCTTGTCGGCATTGGTGGCGCGGATGACGTAGTCGCGATAGCGCCACATGCCTTCGGCGTATTCGGCTTTGCGCGGGTCGAAGTCCTTGCCGGTGGTATCGACATAGCCCGCGGCATCGAGCCAGAGGCGGCCCCAGCGCTCGCCGTAGCGCGGCGAATCGAGCAGGCGGTCAATGAGGCGTTCATAGGCGCCCGGGGCGCGGTCTTCGTGGAAGGCGCGGATCTCCTCGGGAGTGGGCGGCAGGCCGGTCAGATCGAGATAGGCGCGGCGGAGCAGCGTTTCGTTGGAGGCATCGGGAGAGAAGGTGAGCCCTTTCGACTCGAGCCTGGCCAGCACGAAGCTGTCTATGGGGGTGCGGACGCGGGCCTTGGCTTTCACCTTCGGAGGCACGGCCGCCGCGGGTTTGCGGAAGGCCCACCACTGCTTCTGTTCGGCGGTAATGGGCGGAGCTTCGAGCGGCGAGAACGGCCGGTCGGCGGAATCGACGGAGACATGCTCGCTGAAGTTGCCGCGGTCGATCCATTCCTTGATGAGATTCGATTCGGCTTCGGACAATGGCTTGCCCGCATTGGGCGGAGGCATGGTCTTGGCGCTGATGCGGCGGATGAGCACGCTGCGGCCGGAGAAGCCTTCGACGATCACCGGACCGTTGATGCTGCCCTTCAGCAAGCCGGCGGAGGTGGATAGGTCCAAGCCCGCGGCGGGCTTGTTGGCGCCATGACAGGCCACGCAGCGAGCCTTGAGCAGGGGAGCCACGTTCTTGTCGAAGCGCGCCCGCTGCTGCGCCGCCTCTTCGGCCGGCGCTCCGATGGGAGCATCGAAGGGAGCGCCGGCGGCGATCCACTTGCGGATGATCTCCATCTTGCCGTCGGGCATCTTCTGGTTGTAGAAGGACGGGGGCATGGCGCGGGAAGAGACCTTCTGCCAGAGGAGGCTTTCCTCGGGTTTGCCCTTCACGATCACCGGGCCGTTGTGGCTGCCCTTGAGCGCCGTGGCGGCGGTGCGCAGATCGAGTCCCAGCTTGGGCGAGCTTTGGCCGTGGCAGGTGAAGCAGTATTCGGTGAAGACAGGCAGGACGTCCTTTTCGAAGCGGGGGTCCTGGGCGGCCAGCGGCAGCGCCATCCAGAGGAATGCCAATTTCATACAATTAGATCCGAATTCACTTTAGCGCCGGTGACGGTGGCATCCGATGGGTTCTCGAGGCGGCCCCCGTAGGGGTAGAGCACGCGCTTGTGGTCGACGCCGAGTTGGTGGAGCACAGTAGCGATCATGTCAGGGACGGGGACGCGGTTGACGACTGCTTTGTAGCCGAAGTCGTCGGTCTCGCCGTAGATGAGACCTTTGCGGAAGCCGCCGCCGGCAAACCAGATGGTGAAGGCGTTGCGGTTGTGATCGCGCCCGTCGCCGTTCTGGGTGGTGGGCAGGCGGCCGAATTCGCCGGCCCACATGACGATGGTGGAATCGAGCAGACCACGGTTCTTGAGGTCTTCAACCAGCGCGGCCGAGCCTTGATCCACCTCGGTGGCGATCTTGTGCATGTCCTGTTTGATGCGGCTGTGGTGATCCCAGGGCTGGCCGGGGCTGGTGGTGACCTGGACGAAGCGCACGCCCTTTTCCACCAGGCGGCGGGCGAGCAGACAGCGCAGCCCGTAGGGGCCGGCCACCGGATGATCGATGCCGTAGAGCTTCTTCGTCGCCGCTGTCTCCCCGCTGATGTCGAGCACCTTGCCGGCCTCGAGTTGCATGCGGGCGGCGAGTTCGAAGTTGCGGATGCGGGCGTCGAGTTCGGTCTCGCCGGGATGATCGGCCATATGGCGCTGGTTGAGTTTGGCGAGGAAGTCGAGGGTCTTTTTCTGAGCTCCGCCGGGGAGCGGTTCGGGCGGCGCGAGGTGATGCACGGGAGTGCCCTTGGTGCTGAACTCGACGCCCTGGTAGAGCGCCGGCAGATAGCCGTTGGCCCAAAGCTGCTTGCCGCCGATGGTGTAGCCGGTCGGGTCGCGGAGGACCACGTAGGCAGGCAGACTCTGGTTCTCGGTGCCGAGGGCGTAGCTGATCCAGGCGCCCATCACCGGGCGGCCGGGGAAGATCTTGCAGGTGAGGAGCATGTTCAACCCTTCGAGGTGGTTGTTATGCTCGGTGTGCATGGAGCGGATGAAGCACAGTTCGTCGGCGATACGCGCGGTGTGCGGCAGCATCTCGGAGATATCCATGCCGCACTGGCCGTGTTTCTGAAAGGTGAACGGCGTGGGCAGCAGGGTGTTGACGTTGTTGGGCTGGTGGATTTCGACGCCGCCGGGAAGGGGCTTGCCGGCCTGTTTGGTGAGTTCGGGTTTGGGATCGAACAGATCCATTTGCGAGGGGCCGCCGTTCTGCACCAGTTGAATGACGGCCTTGGCCTTGGGAGTGAAGTGCGTGGGCTTGGCACGCAGATCGTTGGCGATGGGGGCGGCGCCCAGCAGGTCCGCCAGCACCATGCTTCCGAAGCCGAGGCAGGTGCGTTCCAGCATTTGTCTTCGCGACAGGGGCATAGGTATGCGGTCTAGTATTTCACAAGTTCCAGAGGAGAAGTCAGGAGACGGGAGACGGAAGACGGGAGGAGCAAGACAGTTAAACTTTGGCTGGCGTTGCGCCGATAGAGGGGCGTGAGGTTCTCCCGAAGACTGACCGCAGGCCGGATTTGTGGATACGGGTTGGCGGCGTACGCTCTGTTCGTGGCCTGGCACTTCCCTTGGGACACGGACCCGGTGAAGGCGGAGTCGGGGAGCCGGGCCACGCAGGCTTTCTACAATGAAGCGTTCGATTCCGAGCCGGCCAGCAAGCCGGATGCCGAGACCAATTATGAACGGATTGCCAGGCTGGCGGCCGAGCAGTACGGCGTGAAAGGGCTGGTGACCGATTTCGTCCGCGCCAACGGGCTGGAGAACAAGCGGGTTCTGGAAGTGGGCGCGGGCAAAGGGTCGTTGCAGGACATCGTGGCGGACTACACGGGGCTCGATTTGTCGGCCTCGGCACGGAAGCACTTCCATAAGCCGTTCGTGCAGGCTTCGGCGACGAACATGCCGTTCCGCGACGGGGAGTTCGACGCCATCTGGACCGTGTGGGTGGTGGAACACATTCCCAATCCGGAGCACGCCATGATGGAAATCCGGCGCGTGGTGAAGGACGGAGGATATGTATTCTTCATGCCCGCCTGGAACTGCGTGTGGTGGGCGGCCGATGGGCTGGAGGTTCGTCCCTATTCGGAGTTGGGTGTCATGGGGAAGGTCCAGAAGGCGAGCCTGCCTTTGATCTCTTCGTTGTGGTATACGGCGGCCTACCGGCTGCCGGTTATCGGGATGCGGTCTCTGGCGGCGATGCAAGGCGGGCCGACGCGGCTGCGCTTTGAGAGGCTGAAGCCGAATTACGAGCAATACTGGCAGGCAGACAGCGATGCGGTCATCCGGCTGGAACGTACGGAGGCGGCGATGTGGTTCACCTCGCGCGGCGATGAGTGCCTGAACTGCGGCGGCGGCGAGGGCCGGAAGAATCCGGCGCTGATTCTGCGGATCCGCAAGACGAAGGGCGCCTGATCGCGGCGGGACGCTGCCGGATCTATTATCTTTGTCTACATGCGGATTGCTCCTTTCTTTCTGCTGGCGGCTTCGCTTGCCGGCGCTCCCCCGGTGGCCGTGATCTTCGACACCGATATGGGGAATGACATCGACGACGCGCTGGCGCTGGCGATGATCCATGCGCTGGAGTCGCGAGGCGAGGCGAAGCTGATCGGCGTGACGCTGACCAAGGACAATCCCTACGCGGCGATCTATGTGGACCTGGTGAACCATTTCTACAAGCGGCCGGGCATCCCGGTAGGGATGGTGAAGCAAGGGAAGACACCAGAGGAGTCGGCGTTCACAAGGCTTCCGGCGGATAAGAAGACGGCGGATGGGCGGCCAGTCTATCCGCGGCGGTTGGGGCTCGGGGTGGATGCTCCGGACGCGGCGCCGATGCTGCGGTCGTTGCTGGAGAAGCAGGCGGACGGGTCGGTGGCGATCGTGCAGGTGGGATTCAGCACCAACCTGGCGCGGCTGTTGGACCAGCCAGGGGCGGCGGAGTTGATCCGGAGGAAGGTGAAGGTGCTGAGCCTGATGGCCGGGCAGTTCCCGGATGGGAAGCCGGAATACAACGTCCGGGTGGACATAGCGGCAGCGAAGAAAGTGTTTGCCGAATGGCCGACGCCGGTGGTGTGCAGCGGATGGGAAGTGGGAGCGGCGCTGCTGTATCCGGCGGTGTCGATTGAGAACGATTTCCGGCATGAGGCGAATCATCCTATAGCCGATGGATATCGGGCGTATAAAGCAATGCCGTACGATCGTCCGACCTGGGACCTGACGTCGGTGTTGTACGCGGTGCGGCCGGAGCGGGGGTACTTCTCGCTGTCGGAGCCGGGGAAGATCCATGTGGATGACGAGGGGAAGACGCGGTTCGAGTCTTTGCCGGAGGGGCGGCACCGGTACCTGATGGTGGATGGCGTGCAGCGAGCGAGGGTGCTGGAGGCGTTGGTACAACTGGCGAGCCAGCCTCGGGATTGATGAAAGGTGATGAAAGTGATGAATTGCCTGGGTTCGTTCCGCGATTTTTGCAGGCCGGCGGCGGGTGACCGGGGTCAGGTACGGGGCGCTGGGTTCGTTTTGTAACTGTGCCGGGGACCCGGGAAAGTGATGAATGTGATGAAAGTGATGAAGGGCTTGGGTTCGTTCCGCGATTTTTGTGGGCCGGCGGTGGGGTGACCGGGGACAGGTGCGGGGCGCTGGGTTCGTTTTGTAACTTTGCCGGGGACCCGGGAAAAGTGTTGAAAGGTGATGAAAGTGATGAATGG
>JAEUQG010000092.1 GCA_016789755.1 Bryobacterales bacterium | reverse complement strand
CTCCGCAAAGACCTCACCGGTCTCCGCTGGCAAATCATGCTCCTCCTCTCGTTGCAATCCCTCTTCGCCGCGCTCCACTTCCGTCCTCTCCCAACCTCTGGCCCCACCACCGCCGAAGTGGTTCTCGGAGTACTCCTCATCCCCTCCCACCTCTACTTCATCAGTTGCGCCGTCCACGCCGACGCCATTCCCGGAGACCGCCAGTATTGGCTCACCCGCCCATTCACCCGCGGTCAATTGCTCGCCGCCAAGCTCCTCCTCACCCTGCTCATCGTGCACCTCCCCCTCTTCGTCTCCGATTGCCTCATCCTCATCGGCCACCGGTTCAACCCGCTTCTCCATCTCCCCGCACTCCTCTGGCGTCAGATTCTCTACTTCCTCGCCGTGTCCATACTCATGCTCGCCCTCGCCGCGGTCACCCGCAATCTCTCGCAACTCGCCCTGGCCGCCCTCGTCCTCGCCGCTGCCGCCATCTTCGTTCCCGCTCTCCTGCCTTGGTTCAATTGGCCTTGGGGAGGGCTCGCCTGGATCAAAATCATCGCCAACAGCCTGCTCGCCTGTAGCGGCGCCGCCGCCGTCCTCTACCTGCTCTATCTCCGCCGCCGTGTCCACGCCGGATGGGCCGTACTCGCCACCACCGCACTCGTCTTCCCCTTCGCCACCGAACTCGCCCCCTTCGCCTTCGCTTTTCGCCTCCAGCGTCAGATACACCCCTCCCCCAACTTCCACCCCATCGTCAAGTTCGTCCCGGAACGAGTCCGCCCCGCTGCCGGCCGCTCTGTCAACCCCAAGCAACTCACCCTTCTCCTCCCCATCAGCGTCGAAAACCTCCCCACCAACTCAGGAGCTCACGCCGACCGCATCCAAGCTACGCTCCGCCTCCCCAACGGCGAATCGCACTCTCTCCAGCTACGCGGCTCCTGGTCCGCCGACCGCGGCGCCGCCGGCGATTGGCTCTTCTTCCCCATCGACCCTGCGCTCTTCGCAAAGCTCGCCGACCGTACCGTCACCATCGACGTCACCCTCTATATGACCACCTTCGGACCCCATCGTTCCTACGTCATGCCCGCCAAATCCCCTGAACCACGCCCCATGGCCGAACTCGGCCGCTGCCTGTCCGCCCCCGACCTCATCGGTCTTGTCGCCGTCACCTGCATGGCACCGGTCCAACTACCTTCCCGCATCACCGTTCAACTCGTGCACCCCTCCGGCGCCCAAGCCTCCCGCGAGGTCCGTCTCAACGATGGCTTCAATTACTCCCCTTTCCCCGCCGACCGCTTCCAGCTATCCCCCATCGCTTCCGCCACCGGCCACTTCAACGTGATGAACGTCCCTGGCCGCCATCCCTCCACCAACATCCAGGCGCAAATCCTCGCCTCGAACCTCCACTTCCACCTCCGCGACCCGCAAAGCCACTTCACCGCTTCGCTCAAAGTCCCTCCAACCCTCCTCCGCGACCTCGTCTATTGAACTCAACAAAACTCCGTCCTCGATGAACTGTTCGGCCACTTTATTACGCTATATCCATATAGAGAGGAGATGCGGCCTGAGGATGGCTCTGATTGCAACGGAATATATCTCTACGCAACCTGCATTACACTTCCGTTGCAGTGCGCTATCATGAGGGGGCGCATGTACGACCCGGTGGAAAATAGTGCGCAGAAACTGTTCCGGCCGAATCCGCATCTCAGCGATTCGATCAACAGCAATATTGTCCAGTCGGAAGTCGAAGGCGGTGTTTACCTCAAAGACATTCCCCTGGAAAGTACGCTCGAAATCGAGACGCAGAACCGCTTCTATACGCTGGTGCATCGCGGTAACGGCCAGTTCATGATCTGCGGCCATCCCAAATTCTGCCCCGAGCCCACGCTGGTCACCGTCAGCGGCTCCAACTGGGGCGGGTCAATGCTCAAGAAAGCTTACGTCGGCCGCGGCATGCACCTCGAGTTTCTCCACCCTTCCTTCGAACGCCCCATCGTCACCAGCCGCATCATCGAAATCCGCCTCGTCGGCTGTACAGCCGCTTAACCGGCCTACCCTTTGACCACGAAACCCTTCACCAGCAGCGTCCCGCTGCTCACGCTCCCCAGCAAGCCCTCTTCCTGAAACGGCGTCAAGGGCAGGTTCACCAGAAACTGCTTCGATGAAACGTTCAATTGAATAAACCCATGTAACAGCTTCCCGCTCTTCTGCACGAACACGTTGGCGGAGGCCCCCAGAAAGTCGTTCGCCAGTACCTTCCGCGGCGTCAGAAACGCCCCCGACGTTCCGCCCTTGAACCCGCTCAGCAGATTGCCTTCCGATGTCATCTCGTTGATCCCGAACGTCCTGCTGTCCTGCACTTCGTTGCTCCGGATGAACAGCGTATAGTCGCCCTTCTTCGTGAACCCCTTGTTTCCGAAAAACGAGAAACCCCACGCCATCGAGCCAAACTCCAGCTCAGCGGGCGCCGGTGCCGGCGTGCCTCCGCCTCCCATCACGGCATCCAATTGGTGAATCGTCTGGATCCCCACAATCGCGTCCGGCTTCGTCTGTCCCGGCCCCAGAATATTGCGCGGCGGCCCCTTGAACTTCAGTACCGCAGCCTCCGTCGACGCCCCATAGACCCCCGCCGGATCCGATACCGTAAGCCCCGCCTTCCGCAACGCCGTCTGCACCCGCGCCACCGCGTCCTTAACCGCCGCGTTCGTCGACATCCCCCGCAACAGGTGCCCCGCATGCGTCTCCGAGCAACGCTTGAGCACCGCTTTCCCCGGACTCTCCTCCGTAAACAGTTTCGATTGAAGCGCCATCTTCTCTTCCCCTATTTTTTGGTTTGGCCTGCTCCTCGGCAGGTTCACCGCATTAGCGGAAGGCTGACGCAAAAAGTCTCACCCGGCGCTCACTTTTTCTCCGCCGCCTCCCTCTCAAACAGCCGCAACGCCTCTTCAATCTCCTTCCGCAACGCCGGGGCGCTCAAAAAAATCGCGTTGCCCTCCATCACCCGCAGCGCCTTCTTCTGCACCGCAACCGCCGAGGCCAAGTCCCCCATCCGGTAATGCGCCCACGCCAGTGTATCCAGATACCCCGGGTTCCTCTCCTCTGAATTCCGCACCGCCCGCTGCGCCATCCGCATCGCCGTCTCCGGACGCCACAGATCGCTGAATTCCCCCCGCACCAGCCAGTTGGCATACTCGTTCAGTTCCAGATCCGTCGCCCCAGGAGACTCCGCCAATGCCTGAAACAGCGACAAGCCATGCTTCATCGCCTCGCGCCCCGGCGCCGCTTCCCCCGCCTTCAACAGCGCCCCCGATTGCATCACCAGAACCGAGGCAAACCCCAGCATCAATCGCCGGTCGGCAGGGTCCGTCCGCAACACCCCGCCCAGCGCCTCCACTGACTTACCGAACGTCGCCACCGCTTCTTGCTTCGCCCCAGTCAGGAACAGCGCCTGCGCCAAATACGCCTGGCTCAACGCGATCGTGCGCCGGTGCTGGGAATTCGCCGGCTCTTGCGCCAGCAGTTCCTCGTAGACTCGTACCGCCTTGCGTCCATACGTAACCGCTTCACCCGCGCTTTGCGCGTTCGTCTTTAACTTGCCATACGTGCCGTATGCCGCCCCCAGCGACGCCAGCAAGAGCGTGTCGCCGCTTCCGGCAATCGGCGCCAAACGCTCCATCGCCGACTTGCACTCCCGCAACGCTCCC
>JAEUQG010000081.1 GCA_016789755.1 Bryobacterales bacterium | reverse complement strand
CGCCGTATTTCACCGATGTCCCTTCCACGCACGCCTTCTTCCGCTACATCCAGAAGATCCGTGAACTGGGCATCACGCTGGGCTGCAACGATACACAGTTCTGCCCGGACGATCTGGTCACACGGGCCACTGGGGCCACTCTGGTTGTTCGCGCCCGCCTCGCCACCTCCAACCAATTCGCCAATCCGGTGACGCCGCTCTTTACCGATGTTCCATTCGGAGACACCTTTTTCGCGGCAATTCAAAAGGCGAAACAACTCGGAGTCACCAGCGGATGCACAGCCACCACCTATTGCCCGGGGAACCCTTTGACTCGAGGTCAGGCGGCAGTGTTTGTGATCCGCGGCCTGCTGACGCAGTAAACGCGGCGTCAGCCGACCCGAGCCAAGCCGTAGCGTTGCTGCCATGGCCCGCGGAGATACCCGAGCACACGCTCGTGCTCGGCGGACGAGGGTGGATGCTCCAGAAATGCGAATGCCTCGCGCCGCGCTTCCATCAGCAATTCCTGATCGCGCAGCATGTTGGCGATCCGCAACAAAGGCATGCCGGATTGCTTGGTGCCGAAAAACTCACCCGGGCCGCGGAGTTTGAAATCCATCTCGGCGATGTAGAACCCGTCGGAGCTGTCGACCATGGTGCGTATGCGCTCGCGGCTGGTTTCGTTCAATTTTCCCGTGACCAGGATGCAGTGGCTTTGCGCCGCGCCGCGTCCGACGCGCCCGCGCAGTTGGGGCAACTGCGAGAGACCGAAGCGCTCCGCCTGTTCGATGATCATGACGCTGGCGTTCGGCACATCGACGCCGACCTCAATGACGGTTGTCGACACAAGCACGTGCAACTCTCCGCGCTTGAAACTCTGCATCACCGATTCTTTGCCGTCGGAGGACATGCGCCCATGCAGCAAGCCGATGCGCAGGTCGGGGAAAACGGCATCCTGTAAGTGGCGGTACATCTTCTCGGCGGCCTTCATCGACGCGGTCTCAGACTCCTCAATCAGCGGATACACGACATAGGCCTGATGGCCGCGGGCGATCTCGCCTTTGAGGAAGCTCCAGACCTGTTCGATGCGATCCTCGTGAACTTGGGAAGTGCGGATGGGCTTGCGGCCGGGCGGCAGTTCGTCGATCACAGAGACGTCGAGATCGCCGTACAAAGTCATCGACAGTGTGCGTGGAATGGGCGTGGCTGTCATCACCAGCACGTCAGGTGTGACGCCTTTCTCCATCAGGCGCAGCCGTTGCATCACGCCGAACCGATGCTGCTCGTCGATGATCGCCAACCCGAGCCGATGGAAGGAAACATCTTCTTCCAGCAGGGCATGCGTTCCCACAGTGACATGGATCAATCCGGCGGCCATCAATTCCTTGATCTTCAGCTTCTCGCGCGCGGACATCGACCCCGTCACGAGCGCCACTACATAGCCGAGCTTTTGAAACAGATTGCGCAAGTAGAGGTAATGCTGAGTGGCGAGAATCTCAGTGGGGGCAATGAGCGCCACCTGGTAGTGATTCTCCACGGCGATGATGGCTGCTTCGGCGGCCACCAATGTTTTTCCGCTGCCCACATCGCCTTGCAGCAGGCGGTTCATGGGACGGGGCGCGGCCATGTCCTCGGCGATTTCTTTCAGAACGCGTTTCTGCGCGCCCGTGGGTTTGAAGGGCAGCATGCGCTTGATCTGCTCGCGCACGCGATCGTTGAGATCGAAGGCGATGCCCGGCTCCAGGCGGGTTTTGCTGCGCCGCAACTGCACGCCGCATTGCAGCCAGAAGAACTCCTCGAAGATCAGCCGCTGCTGGGCGCGCGAGCGGAAGGCGTTCAATAGCCGCACATCTTCGCCGGCGGGAGGGAAATGCAGGTGACGAAGCGCCGTGGCGTAATCGGGGAACTGAAACTTCTTGCGGAGCGCTTCGGGCATCGGATCGGGCAGCGAGCCGAGCGATTCGCATACGCGGTAGATCAGCGTCCGCAGTACGCGCGGGGTAACCTTGCCCACAGCTTCATGAATCGGCACGATCCGCCCCAGATGCAATGCGGCCTCGGTGTCGTCATCGGAGTTCAGGATCTCGAACTCGGGATGCATCACGCTCAGCGCCCCGGAGAAGGAATCGAATTCGATCTTGCCGTAGAGGGCGGCGCGGACTCCGGGAACGAGAATCGTCTTGAGGTAATCGCCGTGAAACCACTTGCCGATCAGCACCGATCGCGAGGCATCCATGAAGCGTGCCTCGAACAACGCCATGCGTCCGCGCAGCTTGGTGGATTTGGCGGAGCTGACTTCGGCGATGACGGTCGCCATCTCGCCCGGAGCCAACTGCGCGATGGTCTTGACGTTCGTGCGGTCTTCGTAGCGGAATGGAGCGTACCCAAGCAGATCCTCCGCCGTGAACAGACCCTTCCCTTCGAGCGCCTGCGCACGCGCAGGGCCGATGCCTTTCACAAATTGCAGGGGCGTCGAGAGGTCTATCGGACTGTCACCTTATCCACGGACTGGTTTTCGAATTCATCGCTCACGCGCACCGCAATCGTGATTTCGCCCGATGCGGCGCGCGGCACTTCCACGGCGTAATCGAGTTCAAGTGAATCGGCGAGGCGAGTCACGGGCAGCGCGGTCATCCATTCCCCCCCGTTGATGCTGTATTCGGCCTTCTCAATGACGCTCAGGGCATCCTTGGCTTTCCACCGCACAGTGAGTCTCCCCGGTGCCGGTGTGGCGGCGAGGGCGGAAATCAGCGGTGGCGTGTTGTCGATGAGAAACAACTCGCTCTCGAGCGAAGCGGCCAAGGCCCCGGCCGGAGGATTCGATGGCGAATCGGAGGCCGTCACGCGCACCTGGTAGCGGCCATCGGGCAGCGTTGTCGAATCCCAGGAGTATTGCCGCTCGCGGATACTCTCTTTCATCAGCTTCCATTCGCGCTCGGCCGCGCCGCGGATCTCGACCTTGTGCAGCAGATTGTCCAGATTATCGTCGAAGCTGCGCCAACGCACGCCGATGTGGCCTTTGGCGAAGCTCATGGAACTGGACCCGGAATCAAGCGAAACGCTGGAGCCGGAGCGCCGGCCTCCCATGGGAGGTAGAGTCAGAGATTGCGGAGAGGCAGTGGAAGCGGCCGTGCTCGGCGCGGGAAAACGGTAGTTGGCCGGAGTCGGCTCGATGGCGTCCACGACAGGCGCGACGTTCTTCGTCAGGTAAGCGAACTCGAGCAGGCTCACGTTGGGCGATGCACCGTTGGCCGACGCCGTCAGCTTCAGACGGTACTGCAGGAATCTCGCAGCAGGGCTTGCCATCCGTCCGTTCGTTGAATGGAAAGGCACCGCCGACCAGACACTCCAGTTCTTCTGCGGCCGGTCCAGATTGCCGCTGCGGGTCTCCAGCGCCACCGCGCCACCGGGAACATCCCCTTCAAAGCGTGCGCGGCCCCAGTAGGAAAATGCTCCGGCGTCAAGAGCCTCGCTTTCGAGCGAGCCTTCCTTTTCCAACTCCGGCCCGAGGCGAAACACCTTTCCCACATTGGCCGTTGCCACATGCACGGCGCCGCTGCGCGATAGAGCCAGCGCCGTGATCTGCGTCGAGACGGAATTGACCAGTGTCGAGTACATGCGCTGTTCTTCCAGGCGGTAGATTCGTCCGCGGTTGCCCGTTCCGAGCAACAAGCGCCCTTGTGCGTCGAGCGCCAGCGCATAAACCAATTCCGAGCCATGCTGCCAAACCCGCGAGGGAGCGCCGTCCGCATCGATGCGCCAGATCTCCGAACCGCCGGAAATCGCCGGAGCAGCGGTCAGTGTGGCGGGGATCGGCGCAGCCACAGGACGAGGCGCCGCAGCACCCGCCGGTGTTGGCGATGGAATGGGGACCGGCGCCGGTGGTGGCGCCACTGCCGCCGTCTTCGCTCCTACCGCGGCAACATAAAGGACACCATCCTTGCCCACCGCGATAGAAGTTATTTCGCGCTTCGACGATTGGTACAGCACAAAGCCTTCGCCTGCAGGGCTCACTCGAATCACCACCCCGCCCGGCTCCGTGCCTGCGATCACGTTGTCCTTCGCATCCACAGCGAGACTGCGCACGTGCGTCTCATCGGCGGTGAAAAAGACCTGTCCCTGCCCGGATGGAGTAACGCGGTGAATCTCACCCTTGTCCCCGGTTGCAAGAAACAGGTTGCCTCGCGAATCGAAGGCCATCGACCAGATGTATTTCGCCTTGGGATCGTAGAACACACTCGCCTGTCCATTAGTGACGCGATAAACTTTGCCGTCGGGGCTGGTGGCCATATATACGCGGTCTTGCCTGTCAATGGCGATCGACTGAATTGCCGCCCCATCCACTTCGACAAGGCTCTTTCCCTTCCCCGCGGCATCGATTTGAAACAGCTTCGCTTTGCCCGCCCCGGGTGCTCCGCCGCCCGAGTAGACGTTGCCTTTGGAATCTTCGGCTACGGCCCAGAGGAACGGCAGATTCGTATCGAACGTCTCTTGGAACACAGGCGCAAGGCTTACTCGGCCATCGCTGCGGAGCGACACCTTGTGAAGGGTCGCCTTCTCGTAGTCCGCTGGATCGTAGTGCTGCCAAAAGCGCGTCTCGACGGCCGCAAGCGTTGCCGCGGCCAGCATCAGGCTGACAAAAAACTTCTGCATTACTTTACCGTGATTTTGAGGTTATAGCTGCCGTTGACGACGAAATCGAAGGGAATGGCAAGTTGTTGCGCCGCGCTTTCCCCGGCGGTGAGGAAGGAGCGGTTCTGCATCTGGCCGGACTGCATGACGTTGAGAACCGACGAAGGCAGGCTCGGCATCGTCTTGTCGCCGGAGTAGATGGTGGGGCGTGCTTCCACCAGCGAGACATACAACTTGTTGTTGCTGCGCTCCTGGTTGATGAGGCTCACCGTTTGGGGGATATCCATGTAGCGGTTCACCAACCCCAGGGCGGATTGCGTGCGGTTCAGAGTTTCGCCGTCGCTCAGCATGATGCGGTGTTCGCCCTTGGGCAGCGTGGCGGGCAACCTGAACTGGAAATCGCGGGCCACGCGTTCCCCGCGAAAGGGCCGCAGAAACACTTTGCCGCTGACTTGCCCTCCCGGCATCAACTCCGATTGTTCCAGCCACGCCGTCTCGATCGTGGCGATGCGCCGTTGCGGCAGCAGGTCCACCGTCGCGCTCACGCGCTTCAGCCGCGGCACGTTGACGGCATTACCGAACAGGCGATTGAACTTGTCGCCCCACCAGCCGGCTAGAATCATGGGCGCCGGTACGGGCAGGTCGCTGGGGGCCTGCATTGTGGATAGATCGATCGCACCCAAGCCTTCCAACTCCACTTTCCCGTTGAAACGGTAGGTAACCTCGTCGGAGAAATCGTTCACGCCGTTGATGGTGTTGAACAGCGTGATCATCATCAGAAACGGAGTCCAGCGCTGCTGCACGAAAACATTGAATTGAAAATCCTTCTGCTTCTCGATCTTGTCGGCGCCGTTGTAGCTGCGCACGGCAAGCGTGACGGGAATCATCTCCGCCGTATCGCCAAGCACGCCCATGATGCCGGAGTGCCGGTCCTGATGCAGCGCGCCGACGACTTCCGTCGCGTTGGCGATTTTGTTCGGCTGGAAGGCGCTGGACAAAGTCATCAGCACCTCACCTTTTGCCATCGGCATTTCGACAGGACCGAGATTGAAAAAGGGATGGCCGAAGCCAAGCACCCGCCTGCCGTCGTTGAAGGAAACGGTGCCGAGTCCGGTCATCGACATATCGCCGCTGACAAGAATGCCGGCAATGGGATCGCCCGGTTGCAGTGCGTTCTGCCAGCCCGTGGCGGGCTTGGTCGCCAGCAAAGCTCCGGAGGCCCCGCCCTGCACGGGATTCAATCCCATTTGGCGCATCAGCGGCGAGAATTCCTGAATTGTCGAGGCGTGAAAACCGGACATGGTGAGCGGGGTGTCAATGGGGACCATCAGCGGCGCGCTCAGCGTTTGACCGGAAGCGCCGGCAGTCACAACCTGCGCCAGCAGGCTCGGCGGCAGTTCCAGACCCGCCCGCGGCAGAGCGCTCCCCGGCGCCTTCGCATCGGCCGGCCGCGACTTATCGAAATCGTTGATCTCCAGCATCAGCTCAATCGGTGTGATGCCGCAAATGGCGTCTGGCGAGAAGACGCTCAGGCGCAGCGCAACGGCGCCAATCAGACGGCCGTTGATATAGACAGGTGAACCGGACATGCCGCCGGCGACGTTCGTGCGCTGCGCCTTCCCGCCCATCTTGCCCAGAATGACATCCTGGCGCGGACCCCAGGCGTTCTTCCAAAGGCCGATGATTTCGATAGGCACGGCTTCCGGTGTCGTTCCCTCAAACACCGTCCAGGCCGTGGCTTTCATCCCCGGCTTCAGTTCGGCGGACTTCATGATGGGAACCGGCCCAGCCTTCGGGCGCGGCATTTCCGGCTGTTGCCCAGACAGACCGGTACAGAGTACGGCGAGCGCAAGGAGTTTCACGGCTTGTTCTATTATCGTCCAATCTCATTCGACGGACGAAGAGCTCGAAAGTTGCAGTGTCAAGCGGCGGATTTCTCTGCGGCAAGGCCTGGACTATCTCCCGATGACCAGAAACTCTCCCGACGTCGCATCCACAAAAATCGAATAATTACTCATACTCACCCGTTCCCCCCACACAACCCGCCACGCCGGGTTCGGGAACCGCGGTGTCAACTCCAGCAGGAACGAAATCGGCATGTCCGGATTCTTCTTCATGTAATCCTTACTCTTATCCGCCGCCGTCCGCCATACATCGTCGGTATCGGTCTTCAACGCCGCGATGAGGAACGGCTTGGCTTGTCCGCGACTCCCGCTGAAGCTCTCATCCTGCAAGGCAAACACACCCTTGTGCAAGTTCCCGCCCGCTTCGATAACCGAGTATGTATAAGTCTTCAGCCGCCCTTTCGACGGCGAAACGAACATGCACTGCCAGGCGCCGTATTTCCCTTCCCCCGACTTCACTTCCTTCAGGGGGATGCTCTGCAGTTGCAGAGGTTGCAGATCCGTAGCCCAATTCCGCGCACTGGCAAACATCTGGTAAAAGGCGTAGCGTCCGGTCACCGGCTCTGGCGGCTTCTCCGGCTCCTTCTTTTTGGCTTCCTTCTTCGGAGCTTCCGAGCACGCAGAGCTGAGTAAAATGGCCGGGGCAAGTATGATAGACCGGCGATCAATGTTCATGTCTCCATTCTACATACGCTTGCGAGACACCTGCGGAATACTGTGACATAATCAAGCCAATATCGACCGCTCGATCACAAGGAGTACCCCGATGCTTCGTTCCGGCCACTGGAGACAGATTTCTCTTTCCCTCGCGCTGGCAGCCTGCGCGCAACTGGCAATCGCCCAGGATCCCGGACCACCTGCGGGAGGGGGCGGCGGTGCAACAGGCGGCGGCGCCACAACAGGCGGTGTCGGAGGCGGAGCCACGGGCGGCGGCACTCCCGGCGGCACAGGCGGTGGATTCCCGGGCGGCAACACGGGCACCGGCCAGCCGGGACGCAACACTCCCACGTTTCCCACCGATCCGCGCGAACAACAGCGCTCGCCGTTTCCGGATCAGATGCAACGCCCCATTTTTCTTTCGGGCAAAGTGGTGCTCGACGACGGCACCCCCCCTCCGGAGTCCGTCGTCATTGAGCGTGTCTGCAACGGCAATCCCCGGCCGGAAGGCTACACAGACTCCAAGGGCCGCTTCAGCTTTCAACTCGGGCAGAACTCGCACCTGATGGCCGATGCCAGCGTCAACTCCGCCTCCGACGGCTTCGGCGATCCCAGCGCCTCCTCACGCACCGGCGGCAACTTCGGCGGCTTGGGCGCCAATCGAGGCATTAGCGAGCGGGATCTGGTGGGCTGCGAGATCCGCGCTTCGCTGCCCGGCTACCGTTCCGAGATCATCAACCTTAGCGGACGCCGCTTCATGGATAACCCCGATGTAGGCACCATCATTCTGCGCCGCATGGCCAATGTGGAAGGGCTGACTTTCAGCGCAACTTCCGCCATGGCGCCCAAAGATGCCAAGAAAGCCTACGAGAAGAGCCGCGATCTGCTGAAGAAGAAGAAGCTCGCCGACGCGCAGAAGGAACTCGAAAAGGCGGTTCAAATCTATCCCAAGTTTGCCAATGCCTGGGCCGACCTCGGTATGGTGCATGAAGCGCAGAACCACAACGAGGACGCCATGAAGGCCTACCAGCAAGCGCTCGAAGCCGACTCCAAGCTGGTTAAGCCTTACGTCAACATGTCCCTCATGTATGCCCGGCAGAACAAGTGGCAGGAGACCGCCGATCTCAGCGGCAAGGCCCTGAAACTCAATCCCTACGATTTTCCGCAAGCCTATTTCTACAACGCCGTGGCCCACCTCAATCTGAAAAACCTCGACGAGGCTGAAAAGAGCGCGCGCGAAGGCGTGAAGGGAGAAGCGGGAAAGAAGATCCCGAAGATCCACCACGTGCTGGGCATCGTCCTGGCACAGAAGAACGACATCGCCGGAGCCATGCCGCACATGAAGAACTATCTGGGCATGCTGCCCGCCGATGGTCCGGAAACCAAGCTCGTCAAGGATCAGATCGCGCAGATGGAGAAGTTCGCCTCGAACCAGAGCGGCGCCGAGGCTCCCGCCGCGGGCCAGCAGCAACAGCAGCAACAGCAGTAGAGCTTCCGCCTACTTGCCCGGACGCGCCTCCGCCATCTTGCGGTACTGCGCCAGCCGGTTTTCGAACACAGCGCGCTGATGCGTCTGAGCGTTTTCCGGAATCTTCTTCAATGCCTCTTCCACCAGCCCGATGGCACGGCTGAAATTGCCCGCGGCGGCGTGCGCTTTGCTTAGCGTATCGACATAGGCAAAGTTCGCCCCTCCGGTACGAGCCACAGCCTGCTCTGCGTAGGGCAGTGCCGCCGGTGGATTGCGTAGCGAAGGGGGCTCCGCCGTCAGCAACCACTCTGCATAGGTGTTGCACGCGTTGGGGCTCACCTGCGGTTTCTTCACCAGCTCTCCCAGAATCCTCAGCCCGCGCGCGGAATACTCTTCGGCCTCAACCATGCGCTTCAAAATGGAGAAGTAGTATCCCGTTTCGAGCAGCATTTGCCCATACCGCTCCTGCGCCGTGAGATTGGCCGCATCCCGTGACGCGGCCTTTGCGAGAATCTCCACCCCTCTCCGCGAGTAGCGCAGAGCATCTTCGTTCTTATCGAAGAACCACGAAGTTTCCGCGATGTTGCGCAGCGCCACCGATAGATCGAATTGCGCACGCTGCTCGTTCTCATCCATCGCGGCAAGCATCTCGAGAATCCGTACCTCCTCGGCGTACAACTCAAGCGCGCGTGCATACTGCTTCAGCTCATACATCAAGTGCCCTGTGCGCGACTTGAGCACCGCACTCAGACGCTGCAAAGATGGCCGTGGAGACTCCGCGGTTAGCGCCGACAAATCCTCGGCCGCCATCTGGTAGGTTGTTTGCGCCATGTTCATGTTGTTGCTTTCGCGGTACTGATCGGCCAGCTTCATGCGCAACACGATCAGTGCCCGGCGCGCGCGGAAATGCTTCGCATCCAGCCGCAGCACCGTGCGCATTGCCCCGATCGCGTCCTCCATGTGACGTCGCGCCGCATCGTAGTCGCGTTGCTCCGACTCCACATCCGCCACCGCCTCCAGAGCGAGCCCCAGATCGAGATGCGGTTCTACGGCGCCGGGATTGGCAGCGGCGAGTTTCTGAAACTCGGCAGCAGCGAACTGCGCGAGTTTCATCGGCTCTTCAGGTGTGTTGCGCGCTACCAGGATGTTCAACCGGCGAAAAGCGGCGAGCGCCACATACCGTTTCGCTCGCGCATTACGCTTGTCCTTCTCAAGCACCGCCTGAGCGATCCGGCGGCCCTTCTCGACGGCTGCCAGCGCCTCCTGTGTACGGCCCATATTGATTTCGTAAGGGTCGCCAAGCACGCCGGCCAGTTTCAAATGCGCGTCTGCCAGATCCAGTTGCAGCCGCGGATCGCCGCCCGCCTGTTCGGAAAGCCATGCCAGATAGTTGGACGCCTTGCTCACAATGAGTGCGCGCGCCGGCGAGGAGCCGGGTAAGTCTCGAATGTCGTCGTGAACATCGAACAGAAACGTGCCCAGCAGTTGGCGCAACCCCTCGAAGCGTTCCGCCGCCAAAGCCCGCTGCTCCTCGGCGATCCGCGATTGGCGCACCACTCCCGCTACGCCCGCCACGGCAACCGCCGCCGCCAGCGCACCGGCGGCAAAAGCGCCCCGATGCCGCAGAACCAGTTTCTCCATGCGGTAGCGCAACGACCGCGGGCGGGCGCGCACCGGCTTTAGATGCAGATGCCGCTCGACGTCATCGGCCAGATCTTGCACCGAATCGTATCGCTCCTCGGGTTGCTTACGCATCGCCTTGGCCACTATGGCGTCAAGATCGGCGTTGCAGCCGAGCGCCACGGGCTCGGCATGGCAAATCGCGTAGGCCACGGCAACGTCGTTACGCGAATCGATGTGATACGGCCAGCGCCCGCTCAACAATTCGTACAGCACCACCCCAAGCGCGTACACATCCACGGCCGTGGTGACCGGCGCGTGATGGATCTGCTCCGGACTGGCATACTCCAGCGTCAGTGCCGAGAAGGCCCGTGTGCTCACCGTTACATCGCCTGTGGTGCGCGGGCGCAATAGTTTGGCGATCCCGAAATCAAGCAGCTTCGGTACACCGTCAGCCGTGACCAGGATGTTCCGCGGCTTCAGATCGCGATGCACAATCAGCCGCCGGTGTGCGTAGGCCACAGCGTCGCACAATTGAAGAAACAATCGCAGGCGCGCCGCCAATGACGGCTGCACACGCTTCACATACTCATCGAGAGTGAGACCCTCGACGTAATCCATGATGTAGAAAGGCTGACCTTCCGACGTCACTCCGGCATCCAGCAACTTCACGATACTCGGATGATCCAGCGTCGCCAGCGTCTGCTGTTCGGCGAGAAAACGCTGCAGCGCCGCGGCAGAGGAATCCTCTACCTGCAGCACCTTGATCGCCACACACTTGCTGAACTGCCGGTCAGCCCGCTCGGCCAGGTAGACGCGACCCATACCGCCGGCGCCGATTGGCCGCACCACTTCGTAGGGGCCGAAACGCATTGTCTGCATTCGCCCCCACGGTAGCAAACAAGCAGGCAGGCGCGTTATTCCGGCTGCGGAACCACGCGCAAATAGGGCTTCAGCGTTTTCCAGCCTCCCGGGAATTTCTCCTTGGCCTGCGCGTCAGAGACCGCCGGGGGAATGATGACATCCTCGCCGGGCTTCCAGTTCACCGGCGTGGCCACAGTATGTCTCGCCGTCAACTGGATGGAATCGAGCGCCCGTAGGATCTCGGCGAAATTGCGCCCCGTCGACATCGGGTAGGAAAGCATCAACTTGATCTTCTTGTCCGGCCCGACGATAAACACCGTGCGAACCGTCGCGTTATCGGCGGCAGTCCGGCCTTCGCAACTGTCGCCGGCTTCTTCAGGCAGCATGTCGTAAAGCTTCGCCACGTGCAGGTCCGTATCGCCGATCATCGGATAGTTGACCTTGTGCCCCTGTGTTTCTTCGATGTCGGCGGCCCACTTGCTGTGGTTAGCCACCGGATCGACGCTCAGCCCGATAAGCTTGCAGTTGCGCTTATCGAACTCCGGCTTAACCCCGGCCATGTAGCCCAACTCCGTGGTGCAGACCGGCGTGAAATCCTTGGGATGGGAGAAAAGAATCGCGTATCCATCGCCGATCCATTCGTGGAACCGGATCGGCCCCTCTGTGGTCTCGGCGGAAAAATCGGGTGCAATCGAGTTAATTCGAAGTGACATGGTGTTTCCCAGGTGCTTGATTATAACCTGGGAAGGCAAAGCCCGCTATACTGTTTGCCTAATGTCACAACTGGTTCGCGGCCTGGGTCTGGTTGGTGCGGCGTCCGTGAACATCGCCAACATGATCGGCACGGGCGTGTTTCTCAAAGCCCGCGTGATGACCTGCAATGTCGATACCCCCGGCGCGGTCCTGTTCGTCTGGATGCTGGCCGGATTCCTGGTTGTCGCCGGCGCGCTCAGCTATGCCGAACTGGCGGCCATGATGCCCAAAGCCGGCGGCGAATACGTCTTCCTGCGCACCTGCTACGGCAGGCTTGCCGGCTTTCTCTACGGATGGACATCCATCCTAGTCTCACGCACCGCCGCCCATGCCGCCCAAGCCGTCAGCACGGCGATTTTCCTCAACATCGTCTCCGGAGGAAAACTGCTCGAAGGCAAACTGCCGCTGGTATCGGTGTGCATGGTGTTTCTAATGACGCTGCTCAATTTCGCCAAGGTGACCTCCACCGGCGTGATCATGTCCATCTTCACAGGCATCAAAGTCACCCTGGTTGTCGGCGTGGGCGCAGCCGCCTATTTCTTCGCCGACGGCAATTGGATGCATTATGCGATGTCGAACGAAGGGGGCGCTTGCGCCGGCGTGGCGGAACAAGCCCGCGGAGGCATCGCCGGATTCGGCGCCGCCATGCTGGGTGCGCTGTGGGGATACCAGGGATGGGCCAACCTCGCGCCCATGGTGGAAGAAATCCGCGACCCCGGCCGCAATATCCCGCGCGCCTTCCTGCTGGCCACACTGGTCGTCGGGGCCGTTTATGTTTTCGCCAATTCGTCCTACTTCTTCGCCCTCACCCCAACCGAAATCGCCAGCGTCCCCTTGTCTTCCTCGGTCGCCACGGAAGCACTGCGCAAGTTCCTCGGCGATGGCGCCGTTCGCGCCGTTGCCGCCTGCCTTACCATCTCCTCGCTCGGAGCGCTCTACGCCGGCATCGCCACCACCATGCGCATTCCGTATGCGATGGCCGGCGACGGCCTCTTCTTCCGCTGGTTCGCCCACCTTTCCCCCAACACCAGCGTTCCCATCCGTGCTGCCCTGCTCACCGGAACCTGGATCAGCCTGCTCGCGCTTTCCGGAAACTACGACCGCCTCACGGACTACGCCGTCTTCGCGCTCTGCATCTTCTACACGCTCAACGCCACAGCGGTGCTTCTGCTGCGCCGCAAGATGCCCGCTGCCGGCCGGCCCTATCGCGTGTCCGGATATCCTTATCTCACCTTGCTGTTCATTATCCTGATGTCGGCGATCCTCCTGAACACTCTGTTCACCGCCACTCTGCAATCGCTCATAGGGCTTTCCTTCATCGCGCTCGGTGTCCCTTTCTACCGCTACTGGGCGAGCCGCACTCCCGAGAGGCAATCGTGAAAATCATGCTCTGCGCCGCCGTCAGCGCTCTTGCGTTGCATGGCCAAGGCCTGGAATACATCCGCGCCAATTACACTAAGTTCGAATACGAGATCCCTATGCGCGACGGCAGGAAACTGTTCACCGCCGTCTACTCGCCGAAGGACTCCGGCAGAAAGTATCCCATCCTGCTCACGCGCACGCCCTACAGCGTCCGTCCATACGGCGTCGACCAATACCGTTCTTCGCTCGGCCCGTCGGAAGCTTTCGCCCGTGAAGGCTTCATCTTTGCCTACCAGGATGTTCGCGGCCGCCACATGTCCGAAGGCGAGTTCGTCGAGATGCGCCCTCGCAACCCGGCCGGCGACGAATCCACCGACACCTACGACACCATCGAGTGGCTGATCCGACACTTGAAGAACCACAACGGCAAGGCCGGCTTGAGCGGCATTTCCTATCCCGGCTTCTATTCGCTGGCAGGTTTGATCGACGCCCATCCGGCGCTCGCCGCCGTATCGCCGCAAGCCCCGGTCACCGACTACTATCTGGGTGACGATTCCTACCACAACGGGGCGTTCATGCTCGCCGCCAATTTCGGTTTCTACACAAACTTCGTCGAGCGCAAAGGCGATCCCGAAGCGCCACGCGAAACCGTTCCCTTCCCCTTCAAGACACCCGACGGATACGATTTCTACTTGAAGCTTGGTTCTCTAATCAACGCCGACGAGAAGTATTTCAAGCGTCAGAACCCATACTGGACCAACCAGATTGAGCGCCCCAACTACGATGAATACTGGCAGGCCCGCAGCATCTGGAAGCACCTCAGCGCCGTCAAGCCGGCAGTGCTTACGGTCGGCGGCTGGTACGATGCCGAGGACCTGCAAGGTCCGTTGCGCGTCTTCCGCACCATCGAACAGCAGAGCCGGAACACGCGCAACTCCATTGTCATGGGCCCGTGGACCCACGGAAGCTGGGCCCGAGGCGACGGCCGGAAAGTCGGCAATATCGATTTCGGCGCCAAAACCGCCGAATATTTCCGCACGTCCATCGAACTGCCATTCTTCCTCCACCACCTCAAGGACAAGCAGGATGTCGTCGTGCCGAAAGCCCGGATGTTCCAAACCGGTCTCAACCAGTGGCGCACGCACGACACTTGGCCTCCTGCCTCGGCAACTCTCCGGCGCGTCTATCTGCGAGCCGGCCACCGCCTCTCTTTCGACCCGCCCGCCGAAACCGGCGCGGTCTTCGATGAGTACCTCAGTGACCCGAACAAACCTGTCCCTTACATCGGATTCATTGCCATGGGCATGACTCGCGACTACATGACCGACGATCAACGCTTCGCCGCCCAACGCCCTGACGTTCTCACCTACGAGATGGAACCTCTTCGCCAGGACATCACCATCGCCGGTCCCGTAGCCGTGCATTTGAATGTATCCACTTCCGGCACGGACTCCGATTTCGTCGTGAAACTCATCGACGCCTTCCCCGGCGAGTTCCCAGGTTACGATGAACCGCCGCCTCCGCCGCCCCCCGGACAGAGCCCTCCGCCACAACCCTCGCAGCAAATCCGCATGGGCGGCTTTCAACAACTGGTGCGCGGCGAACCGTTCCGCGCGCGCTTTCGCCGCAGCTTTGAAAAGCCCGAACCCATGACGCCGAACAAGCCCGGCGCCATCGCCTTCCAGATGCCCGACGTCTATCACACGTTCCGCCGCGGACATCGCATTCTCATCCAGGTACAAAGCTCCTGGTTCCCGCTGACAGACCGCAATCCGCAACAGTTCGTCGACATCTGGAAAGCGCGCGAGCAGGACTACCGCAAAGCGAGGCAGCGGGTCTACCGCTCGCGCGAATTGCCCACCTACATCGAAGCACCGGTCGAGCCCTGACCCCGCCGCAGGGAATACAACAACACTTCGCGGGTATTTACACGGCAAGAAGCCGAGAAATGCCCAACACCACTCACTACGACGTCATCATTATTGGCACAGGCGCCGGCGGCGGTTCGCTCGCCTATAAATTGGCGCCCACAGGAAAGAAGATTCTCCTGCTTGAGCGCGGCGCCTATCTGCCGCGCGAGCAGGACAACTGGAGCACCAAAGCCGTCTTCCTCGACTCCAAGTACCGCGCCGGCGAGCAGTGGCTGGACAAAGAAGGCAAACCGTTCCATCCCGGTATCCACTATTACGTCGGGGGCAACACGAAATTCTATGGAGCGGCGTTGCTCCGCTTCCGCGAACAGGACTTCGCCGAGTTGCGCCACCACGGCGGTGTCTCCCCCGCATGGCCGCTCGATTACCAGGATTTCAATCCCTACTACACAATGGCCGAAGACCTTTACCAGGTACACGGCAATCGCGGCGAAGATCCCACCGAACCGCCCGCCTGCCGCAACTACCGTTATCCCGCAATCCGTCACGAACCCCGCATTCAGCAGCTCCACGATGATTTGCAGCGCATCGGCCACCGGCCCTTTCACCTCCCGGTCGGCGTCATGCTCGACCAGCAGGCGCCGCACCGCAGCAAGTGCATCCGCTGCGGCAATTGCGATGGTTTCGCCTGCCCGCTCAACGCCAAGAGCGACGCCCAGGTGATCGCGGTCGACCCCGCGTTGGAGCACCCGAACGTTCACCTCCTCACTCATGCCATGGTAAAGCGGTTGGAGCCCGATGCCTCGGGCCGCTCGATTCGCAACGTGATCGTCGACCACGGCGGCGAACAACTCACCTTCACCGCCGACATCGTCGTTTGCTCCGCCGGTGCGATTAATTCCGCCGCCCTGCTGCTCCGTTCTCAAGTGGCCAACTCCAGCGGCCTCGCCGGACGCCACTACATGTGTCACAACAACTCGGTACTGCTGGCGCTCTCCTTCGAGCCCAATCCCACGCGCTTTCAGAAGACCATCGGCGTCAACGATTTCTACTTCGGCGCGGACGATTTCGAGTTTCCACTAGGCCACATATCGATGGTCAACAAGAGCGATGGCGATGCCCTGCGCAGCGGCTCACCGGTTCCCGCGCCTGGCGTCACCTTCGAGGAAATGGCGCGCCACGCCCTCGATTTCTGGCTCACCAGCGAAGACCTGCCGGATCCCGGGAACCGCGTCGTCATTGACGCTGACGGGCGCATCCGCCTTCACTACACGGAGAACAACGTAGAAGGGCACCGCAGGCTCTCCGCCAAGCTGAAAGGCATGCTCGCTGAAATCGGCTGCAAGAACACGCTGCTGCCGTGCCACTATTACATCGGCAAGAAAATTCCCTTGGAGAAAGTAGCTCATCAGTGCGGCACGCTGCGCTTCGGGCGCGATCCCAAGGCCAGCGTGCTCGATACAAACTGCAAGGCTCACGATCTGGACAATCTCTACGTCGTTGACGGGAGCTTCTTCGTTTCCAGTTCCGCCGTGAATCCGGCGCTCACCATCATCGCCAACGCGCTCCGCGTAGGTGAGCATCTCATCGCCAGAATGAACGGCGCCGCGTAGAAACGCGCCGTCAATACGGCGCGCCAGGCACCTTTTTCACAGGAGCTTGCGGAGGGAAGCCCGATTCCGTGTGGCGAGGGATCCAGAACCGCAGCGGCCCTTTCGCCTTGCCGAACATCCGCACCCGCGGACCTTCGTGAGATCCATCGCCTAGATCGGCGCGCGCCTCCTCCATCAGCCCCTTCAATCGCGCCACCTCTTGCGGATTCTCCCCTGCCACGTTCTTCGACTCGGAAATATCCGACGCCAGGTTGTACAGTTCGCCCGAAACATGCAGCTTCCAGTCGCCCGCGCGCACGCCTCGCAGTTGATTCGCATGGTAGTAATAGAACGCCTTGTAGGCGGACTTCGCGCCTTGCTTCCCATCGAGCAATGAAGTCAGATCCTTCCCGTCGATGACACGATCCGCCGGCGCACGCAGCCCGGCCAATGCGGCCAGCGTCGGCAGCACATCCATGTTCGAGACAATTTCATCCGAGACGCGTCCACCCGCGATGCGTCCTGGCCACCAGGCGATCGCCGGCACGCGCATCCCCCCTTCCCACGTGCTGCCCTTGTTGCCGCGCAAAGGCGTGTTCACGGCCCGCGGAGTGCCACCGTTATCGCTGAGAAAAATCACCATCGTCTTCTCTGCCAGCTTCAACCGCCGCAGCGCCGCCAGGATCTCTCCCACGCTCCAATCCACCTCGGCCACCGAGTCGGCATACAATCCCTTCCCGGTCTTGCCCTGCCACGTCTTGCCCGCCGCCAGCGGCCCGTGCACCATCGAATGCGGCAAATACAGAAAGAACGGCTTGCTGCGATTCTTCTCGATGAATGCTACGGCTTCCTTCGTGTACGCCTCGGTGAGAAAGTCCTGATCCGTGACCTCCTGCACCAGTTGCTCGTTCCGCAGCATCGGCAGCGGCGGATGCGGATAGTCGACATTCGGCCCCGGTTTGGGCGACGGCCGCATGTCATTCGAATACGGAATCCCGTAGTAATAATCGAACCCGTGCTTCGTCGGCAGGAACTCCTGCTGATCGCCCAAATGCCACTTCCCGATGCAGCCCGTGGCATAACCGCCAGCCTGCAGCAATTTGCCCACCGTGATCTCCGACGGATGCAACCCGTGCCAGTCGCCCGGCATCAGCACCGCATGCCACGATCCGAAGGACAGGCCCACCCGCTTCGGATAACATCCCGTCATCAACGCCGACCGCGACGGCGAACACACCGGAGCCGCATACCACGACGTGAAGCGCAGTCCTTCCTTCGCCATCCGAGCCAGGTTCGGGGTGTATTCCACTTCCTTGCGGTACGGCTCAATATCCGCATATCCCATGTCATCGATGTTGATGACGATGAAATTGGGCCGTTCCGTCTTGCGCTGTGCCGGAGCAAACATCGCCCCGGCCAGCGCCGAAAGCGCCGCGCGACGTCCGATCATCAATACCCCTTCGTCTTGTCCACCACGTTGATCAGCGGCAGCCCTTCGGCAAATCGCCGGATGTTCTCCTTGATAGTATTCGTCATCCGTTCCGCATCTTTGTCCGACCGTCCGGCAATGTGCGGAGTGATGATCGCGTTTGGAAACTTCCACAGCGCGTTGCCTTCCGGCAGCGGTTCCGGATCGGTCACATCCACCCCCGCACCCGCGACGCGCTTGGAATCGAGAGCCTTCACCAACGCCGGCAAATCGTAAATTCCGCCCCGGCTCACGGCGATGAAATAGCTGTCCTTCTTCATCAATTCAAACTGCTGCGGCCCCATCATCTTGTGGCTCTTTTCCGTATGCGGCGCGGACACGAACACCACGTCCGCTTGCGGCAGAACGTCGTTCAACTGATCGGGCTTCACGTAGCGTGAAACAAACGGATTCATCGACATGTCCTCCGGATCGACGCCGATCACGGTCATGCCGAACGCCCAGGCGCGAATCGCAATCTGCAGTCCGATGCCGCCCACCCCGATTACCACCGCCGTCTTGTCTTTCAATTCCAGCAGCCCTTCGCGTCCGCCCTGCCACTTCCCCGATTCCCGCATCTGGATAAATTTCGGGATGTTGCGCGTCAATGCCAGCAGCATCGCCAGCGCGTGATCGGCAATCTCCGGCCCCTGCACAATCTGGTTGTTGGTGAGGATGATGTTCGAATCGCGCAGCGCCGTACCGCCGGATTTGTGCAGCACCGTCTCCACGCCGGCGCTGCGGATCGCCGTCCAACGCAGCTTCTTCCCCGCGCGCACCATGTCCGGAGTGATCGTGCCGATGAAGGCATCGGCGTCGACAATCTCCCGCATGACGCTTTCCTTAGTCACGGGAACAATCTTCACCTTGTTGCTGACGGCCTGGAATTCGCGCACGTCCTCGGGCGTTACGCCCATCGCAACAATTTTCAGGGTCTGCGCGGAAACTCCCAGCGCGCAGAGCGATGTAAGCAACAGAAATCTGGTCACGGTTAGCACCTCGGTGGAATGAAGAAAGGTCATTGTATCAGTGTGTGGTTGGCGAAGCCGAGCGTCACTCGCCCCGCCCGCTTATTCTCGATCACCAGCGACGCCCCTTCCAACCGCACATCGTCGACGCGGTCGAAACCCGCCGGAACCTTGGTCACAAACATCAGAAACTTCGCGCTCAGTTTCGACTTCGCCGGCAGCCAGCGGAACGTCGGAGCGCCGAACAACGGCGTCAGCGCCACGATATCGGCCTTCGACATGTCGTATGGCTGCATGCCGAACTCCAGCCCCCACGAATATGCCCCGCCGGCCGGATAGTTCATCCAATGCTGCACCCAGGAATAATCTTTCCGCGGAAACAGGTAACCCAACAACAGATTCGATTCCGTGTCGATAGCCGTAATGTACTCATGCTCGCGCGCCGGATCCATCAGACACCCGATGTGATTCATCGTGCCGTCCTTGGCCGGCGAAACGCGCAGATCCCCAAATCCCGGCAGATTCGGCCACTGGAAATTCTGAGCCGATGGAAACGTTCGCGGTCCCCGTTCGCCGCGATGCGGCTTCGTCTGGCAATCCTTCGTCGATTGATCCACCACCGTCTTGCCCAGCTTCAGAAACGGCGCGCCGATGGTGGCGTGTTCCGCCCATAGAATCACCCGATCAAAAGGTAATTCGCTCTCCAACTCCGATTCGACCAGCGCTACCTGCTCCCCGGCGCCGATGGAAATTTTCCGGGTCAACTTCTCTTGCACCAGCGGCAACCGTACCTCGAACGCCGCCGACGCGTTCGTCGACGCGGTCAATCTCCAAGGGAGCTTGTTTGCTTCCCCATGCCCGGACAACCCCGCCGCCTGCTCAGCCTTGGTCACCGGCCCGAACCCGTCGACGCACAGGAAGTGCCCTTTGGAAGGTCCGAAGTTCTGACGGCCGCCGAAGGTGCGTCCCATCCGCACCGGGTCCCACATGGTATTGATCTGCTTGGCGTCCTCGTCGAGCGTAAAGCTCGCAAACGCCCCGCCATGCGGCAGAACCACCAGCTTCACCTTGCCGTTGGACAGCAACAGCCCCTCGCTGCCTTCATGGGTCACCTTCTGTTGCGCAGCCAGCAGGCTGCCAAGCGCGAATGCGGTCAGAAATCGGATCATGGCCTTCGAGACATGATACTGTAGCCACGATGCTCGCACGTACCGCAGTCGCGGCGGCTCTCTTCTTCCAGCAGATCCTGACCGTGGCCGACACCCCTTCTCGCGCAAGCACGCCCACTGGCCAGTACATCTCCTGGCGCGAGCACATCATCGATGACCAGGCCATCGGCGGAGTCCCCATCCGCGGCGCGGACGGCCTGCAACTGGCTGACTTCGACCGCGACGGCATCCTCGACATCGTCACCGTTCACGAAGACAGTAATCACGTTCGCCTCGCTTTCGGCACTCGCGATCCGCTCCAATGGCAGCTCGCTACCCTCGCCCAAGGGAACGAAGCCGCCGCTGCCGAAGACGCCGCGGTCGGCGATCTCAACGGCGACGGCTTCCCCGATATCCTCGTCGCCTGTGAACTGGCGCACCTCATTTACTTCCAGAACCCCGGCCGGAATGTCCGCGCCGGCAAATGGGAACGGCGCATTCTACCGAACACCCGCCGGCGCGGGTCATGGATTCGCGTCTTCCTCGCCGACCTCGACTCCAACGGCCGCCTCGAAGCCATCGCCGCCAACAAAGGTGAGCAACTGGTGACCAACATCCCAGGCGAACCCATCCCGGAAGCGCTCCGCAAGCCGCTGCCCATCTCGATGTTGACCGTCCCTCCCAACCCGCTCACTCAACCCTGGCCGGAACTCGAACTCATCCGCGTCCTCATCCCCACCAACTCCCCGCCTTGCGACATCGACGGCGATGGGGACATCGACATCCTCGCTGCCAGCCGCGGAGAGTTCCGCATGTACTGGCTCGAGAACATTCGAAAGCATCCACTCGAATTCCGCAAACATCCGGTGCGCATCGAAGGCATCGCGGATAACGCGCCCGGACCTTGGGGCTTCATGGTCGACTTCGCCGACCTCAACAACGACGGCCGCAAAGACATGGTGCTCAGCGGTCCGAAGAGTTCCATCCTCTGGCTGGAGCAGCCTCCTAACCTCGACGGCATCTGGAAACGCCACTCCATCGGGCACACCTTCCCCGACACTCCCATCGCAATGACCCTCGCCGACCTCAACGGCGACGGCCGCCTCGACCTCATCACCGGAGGCTACAGCCAGAACCCGCGCGATCACGATGGCGCGCAGATCAATGCCGAAAGCGTCGTCGGCCGCATCGCCTGGTTCGAACATCAGGGAGCCACCTGGCAACGTCACGACATCTCCCGCACGAAGCGCGGCATGTACGATGCATTCCTTGCCCGCGACATGGACGGCGACGGCGACCTTGACCTCCTTGGCACGCGCGGCAACAGCGGTGAGTTCGACGGCCTGTTCTGGCTCGAACAGGTTCGATCCGTGCAACCCCGCAAGGCTTACCAGCCCGCCCGCAGGCAAGAGAGCGCTCCGCTCCCACTCCCCGCCGCCGACCGCCGTTGATCAATGCCAAATCGAGAACCCGCCATCCACCACCAGATTGTGCCCCGTAACGTAATCCGACGCGGCACAAGCCAGGAACAACACCGCGCCATTCAAATCCACCCCATCGCGGCCCATGCGTCCCATTGGCGTGCGGTCGCTGTAGTCGCGAACAAACTGTTCCGGCTGCCCGCGCTCAAACCCTCCCGGTGAAATCGCGTTCACGCACACGCCCATCGGCGACAGGAACCCCGCCAGATCGCGAGTTAACCCGATCACGCCTGCCTTCGCTGCCGCATACTCCACCGGCTGCCCCTTCATCCCGGCCCGCGCATACATGCGCCGGTCGCGCCCCATCATCCCCGCCATCGATGCAATGTTGATGATCTTGCCTGAGCCTTCGGCCGCCATCCGCTCTCCGAATACTCGGCAACAATGCACCATCCCCGTGAGATTCGTTTCAATCAGCGCCGCCGCATCCTCGCCGGTACGCTCAAACAAAATCCCCGGCCTGTCTCCCGCGGCGCCGCCCGCGTTGTTCACCAACACATCCACACGCGGTCTCCAGGCGAAAATCTGGCCGGCCACGGCGGCAACCTGCTGCCCATCGCGCTGATCCAGAGCGAGCCCCATCGTGTCGACTCCGAAAAGTTCTCCCAAACGCGCCGCCGAATCCGCGGCCCGCGCCCCGTCGCGAGACGTAACGGCCACCGCGCAACCGGCCTTGGCCAGCGTTGCCGCCGCATCCCAACCCAGATGCCTCGCCCCGCCCGTCACCACCGCGGTCTTACCGCTCAAGTCGAACATCGCTGCTATGTCGGGATGCATGGAATGACCTCGATCAGCATACCGGAACCTCTCCTCCAAAGTCTTCAACTAAGGTGACAGCTTTCGCTACCCCAATTCGTTGGTAAGCATAAGGGCTCGCAACCAGCGCGTTATGCCGGCCCGTTCCGAAGAAAGAGGGCGCACCTTTATGAACAAAGATGAGATCAACAAGATTGCCACCGAAGAAGGTTGGTTCAACAGCCTCGACACAATCCAAAAGAAGGCCCTGCTCACCAATGAAGTCGGCGCCCAGATCAAAGCCGGCATGTTCAAACTCATCCTCACTAAGATCATCGAGGCCAAGAAGGAAATCGCAAAACTGGAAGCCTCGGTCACACGCATGGAAGCAGCCGCCCGCGCCGGAACCATCCCCAAGCCAGGCGAAGGAAGGAACTCCCGCTCCGCCGACATCATGCGCCTGCGAGAGGAGATGAAAGCCTTCCACGGTTGGACCATCAGCCTCCTCGAATCCGACATCTCCATCCTTGCCGCCGTGGAGAACCCCAAACTCGCCGGAGACGCCGTTCGAGGACTGCAGCGCTCCTTCGCCGAACTCTGGGCTCTCCGTGTAGAAGCTGGATTCAAGATGATGCGCAGCATCCCAGACGTGTTTGATCGCGTCCTCGGACGATGACCGCCTTTGCTCACTCTCGCCTACGCCCGCCGGACACCCAACTCGACGCTCATCACCTTCGCATCGCTCTTGCCGAAATTCGTCACCGTCACCGTGTTCCATCCCTCGCGAATCGCAGCAGCATCGGCACTGTACTCCCACGCCGTCAACCCATCGGCGAACCTCACATACGGGCCGACGGGAAACAGCATTTCCGCGCTCTCCCGATCGGCAAGCACGGGCCAGGCGCCGTTGAACGACATCGCCAGCCGCGCCGCGGCGCTTCCCTGCTCCACCACCACCTGCACCGTTAGCGTCATCCCCGCCGGCTCCTTCGACATCGTCCATCGGAACTCGCGCCGCTGCTTCGGTTCGAGCACCGCCGGAATCTGCTCCGGAGTCTCCCACAGCATCGACAGCCGCCCCGACGGCGACGACAAACAATAATGTTTCTCCTTGCCACGCAGCGACGCCAGATCGTGAATTCCCCGCAGCACACCATAGTTCGCCCGCAGCCCCGGAATCTTCGGCTGGTCGGTGCAGAAGAAATTGAACTGTTCAATCCCATGCACTCCCATCGCCAGCTTCCCCGCGGCGTTGGCCCGCACCATCTCAGCACTTGCCGCCATGTACCGGACCCCCGTATTCGGATACGGCGCACGTCCCGCCAACGGCGCTGTCTGCTCCGCCGCGGGACGCGCCGCAATCCAATTCGGAGCGTTCTCCACTACCCCATAAAACACCACCCCATCTCCCAATTCCGCCCGCAATTGTTCATACGGCACATCCCACGATGTCTGCCAGAAATTCGAGAACCCGATGAAGTCCACCAGTCCTTCCCGCACAATCGCCGCCACATCCAACCCTCGGCTCTTCAGGTATCCCAGGTTCACCGGAATCCGCAATCCCAGCGGCACTCCGCGCGATTCCGTATACTTCCGCACCTGCCGCACGAACGCCGTCACCACGCGGCATTCGCTCTCCGATGCCCCCGGCTCCAAAACGTGCGGATCGCGCAGAAAGTCCAACTCCACGCCCTCGAATCCGTACCCCTCGATGTACTCCCGAATATGCGCGAACATGAAATCGCGCACCGCCTGCCGCGCATAATTCAACGCCACCCAATGCGCGTTCACTCCCGCCGCCGGATCCACCGCCCGCCCCGACAGCCGGTTCGCCGCATCGCGAAACACCTTGCAGTTGAAGTGGCTCGCCGCATCTTCCACACCATGCGTATCGTTCATCCGTACGCTCACCCAGGGTGCGATCTTCCGCCGCCGGCATGCCTTCACCGTTTCCGCCAGCCAGTCCACCTTCGCTTCCGCCAGATCCAGATACAGGTTGTGGAACCGCACCATGTCATCGAGAAACGTGTCCACTTGCCCCGCCGGCACATGCGTCGCCCGCGCGTGCGCCCGGAAGAAGTCGCGTTCGCCCCGCCGGTATCCATCGAGAATCGTATCCAGCGTCTTGCTCGGATACCACGCCACTTGCGCGTTCGGATTCGATAGAAACGTGTCCACTCCCGAATCTGCCAGCAGATCCACATAGCGATGAATGGCCTTCGCGGTGTACGGCAGCCCTTCCGGATGCCAAAGCTCCGGATTGTAGAAATAGACGCAGCTATCGCCGGTGAACAGATTGCGGTGCCGCGCCAGCCGCTCCTTCCGGACCTTTGCCGCCGCCGCGCCAGCCGCCGCTTGAAACAGAGTTCTCCGCTGCATTCCAATTGACGATATCATTCTCCCCATGGACGACAAACCCGAATCGCAACCGGCTCCCGAACCATCCTCCGATCCCACTCGCCGCGAGATGTTCACCATCGGCAACGTGCTCGCCCTCCCCGCCATGCTGGGCGCGGCGCAACAGGCGCAGGCCGCCGGCCCGCTGCAGCCTGGCCCCCAAATCTACCAGTCCATCGGTGTCGAGCCCGTCATCAATTGCCGCGGCACGTTCACTATCATCGGAGCTTCCGTTGAACTCCCCGAAGTTCGCGCCGCTATGGATGCCGCCGCGCGTTACTACGTCCAACTCGATGAACTCGCCGGCGCCGTCGGCCGCCGCCTCGCCGAACTCACCGGGGCCGAATGGGGCATGGTCTCTTCCGGTTGCGCCGCCGCGCTCAAGCACGTCACCGCTGCCTGCGTCGCCGGAGGCAATCCCGAAAAGCTTCTTCGCATCCCCGACCTGTCCGGCATGGAGAAGGTCGAAGTCGTCACGCCGCGCTGGTCGCGCACCGCTTACGATCACGCCATCCGCAACATCGGCGTGCGCATCATCCACGTGGAAACCGCCGAGGAGATGGAGCGCGCCCTCAGCCATCGCACCGCCATGATCTATCTCATGGCCGGTGGCGCGTCCATGTCCGGTCCGCTCTCGCTCGAAAACGTCGCCCGCATCGCCAAGCCCCACAACATTCCCATCCTCGTCGACGCCGCCGCCGAAGTGCTCACCATTCCGAATGTTCACTTGCAGCGCGGCGCCACTGTGGTCGCCTACAGCGGAGGCAAGGCTATCCGCGGCCCTCAATGCGCTGGGCTCCTCCTCGGCCGCAAAGACATTCTCATGTCCGCCTGGCAAGCCAGTTCTCCCCATCACGGCCCCGGCCGCGACAACAAGGTCGGCCGCGAAGAAACACTCGGCATGCTCGCCGCCGTCGAAGCCTGGGTCAAGCGCGATCACAAAGCCGAATGGACCAAGTGGCTCGGCTATCTCGATACCATCTCCAAACGCCTTACCGCCATCCCCGGCATCAGCGCCGATGTGCGCGAACCGCGTGGCCTCTCCAATCGTAGCCCTGCGCTCGTCGTCACCTGGGATCCCGCCAAGCTCCACATCACCGGCGAGGAGGTCGCCGAAGAAGTCGCCCGCAGCAAGCCGCGCATCGCACTCGGAGCATCTCCCACCACCATCGACATCACCGCCTGGATGATGCAACCCGGCGATGACCGCGTCGTCGCCGATCGCCTGCATGCCATCCTTGCCGCCAAACGCAGCCCGAAGCCCGCTCCAGCCCCACCTGCCGCCAACCTCACCGGGCGTTGGGATGTGCACCTTGAGTTCTTTTCCAGCACTAGCCGCCACACCCTCACCTTGGAACAAAGCGGCAATCGAATTCAGGGCACGCATCAAGGCGACTACTCCACCCGCGATGTTTGGGGCTCGATCGAAGGCAATCGAATCAAACTCCGCAGCGTCGAGCGCGTTCCCGGCGACATGATCGTCTTCACCTTCACCGGCACGCTCGAAGGCGATGCCATCAGCGGACCTGTATTCATGGGCGAATATCTCAATGCGAAGTTCACCGCCAAACGCCACGTCTATCCTGAGCAGTGGAGTTCCATCGTCGTGCCCGGCGGCCCACCACTGGCCAATTAGACGCTATTGTTCCGCGCCGCGCGGTGTTATATTGCAGGCAATGAACAGCACCGCCACCCGGCGAGGCTTCCTCGCCGCGTCCGCCTTCACCATCGTGCCGCGCCACGTCCTCGGCGCTCCCTTCGTCCCGCCCAGCGACAAAGTCACCCTCGCCTGCATCGGAACGGGCACACAGGGGCTTCGCGAGATGCTCCCACTGCTCGCCTCAGCCAAGCTTCGCATCGTCGCCGTTTGCGATCCCTGCATCAACGCCACCGGCTATCGCGACTGGTCAACCACCGGCCTGCTGCAGTCGTTACGTGCCGGACTGAAGAAGCCCGGCTGGCGCGCCGGCACGGACAACGTCATTCCCGGCGGCCTGCTCGCCGGCAAGGATCTCACCGATACCTGGTACGGAAACAAGGACTGCGCCGCCTTTACTGACTTCCGCGAATTGCTGGAAAAGCAAAAAGATCTTGACTCCGTGAAGATCATGACACCCGATCATCTTCACGGCGTCGCCGCTATCGCCGCCATGAAGCGACGCAAGCATGTCATCGTCCACAAGCCCATCGCCAACCGGTTGGAAGAAGCGCGCATGGTCATCGCTGAAGCGAAGGCCAGCGGCGTCGCCACTCACTTCATGCCCTGGGATTCCAATGGCTCCATGGAAAAAGTGATGGCCTGGATCGGCAACGGCGCCATCGGCAAGCTCCGCGAAGTTCACAATTGGACCAACCGCCCCGTCTGGCCGCAGTTCCCCGACATCCCCAAAGATCGCCCGCCTGTTCCCGATGGCTTCCACTGGGATCTCTGGCTCGGCCCCGAAGCAGACCGCCCCTACCATCCCAACTACACTCACATGGTCTTCCGCGGCTGGTTCGACTTCGGCGGCGGCTCCATGGCCGACATGGGCCACTACAGCCTCTGGACTGTGTTCCGCGCCCTCGGCCTCTCCGGCCCATCGATCATTGAGCCGCACCTCAGCCGTCACGTCTCCTTCGACGGCGATGTCATCGCCCGTGGCAAGAACACTCACTCCTTCCCCGATGCCAGCGTCGTTCGCTTCAAATACCCCACTTGCGACCTCGTCTGGCACGAAGGCGGGATGCGCCCCCCTGTCCCCGAAGAACTCGAGCGCGAAGACAAAGATCTCCCCGCCGAAGGCATGATGTTCGTCGGAGACAAAGGCAAGATCCTTGCCGGATTCCGCGTCGAAAACCCGCGCCTGCTCTCCGAAAAGCAACCCGATCCGCCTCCCCAGCGCCCCCGCCGTGAGCGCGACCAGCTCTCGCCCGGCTTGGAACAATGGGTCGCCGCCTGCAAAGGAGCGCCTCAGTCCCCCGGCAGTTTCCTTTCCGCGGAAGGCATTTCCGAAGCGGCGAATCTCTACGCTGTCGCACTGCGCACACAACAGAAACTCCGCTGGGACCCTGTCGCCCGCAAGTGCACCAACTCCGAAGAAGCCAACCGCTATCTCACACGCGAATACCGCAAAGGATGGGACCCTAAGACCATATGATCACCCGCAGAGAACTCATCGCCACCGCGCTCACCGCCGCTGTACTGGAAGCCGCGCCACTCGGTATGCCCATCGGCTGCCAACTCTACCCGGTGCGCGACCGCATCCCCCAGGACTTCGGTGGCCTGCTCAAGGAGCTCGCACAGATCGGCTACCGCACCATCGAGACATGCTCCCCGCCGGGATACCAGAAGTCCGGTTTCACCGCTCTCGAATCGCGCTCTCCCGCCGACATCAAAAAAGCCGTGCAAGCAGCCGGATTGCGTTGCACCAGTTGCCACTATCCACTGCGCGAACTGCGCTCCTCCATGGACGAACGCGTCGAATACGCCGTTGCTCTTGGCCTGGAGCAAATGGTCATCTCTTCCTTCGGCATGCCTCGCGATGCCAAACTCGCCGACTGGGCCCGCGCCGCCGACGAGTCGAACAAGCTCGGCGAAAAGGCCAGGAAGGCCGGACTACGTCTCGGCTTTCACAACCACAACACTGAGTTCGCCATGCTCGAAGGCAAGCTGATTTACGACGAAATCCAACGTATCTTCGACCCCAAGCTGGTCCAGGGCCAGTTCCAGGTCACCACCATCATGCTCGGCTACGACCCCGCCGGGATGATCGCTAAATACTCCGGCCGCATCCTCTCCATGCACCTCTCCGACTGGTCCGCCACGGAAAAGAAAATGGTCCCTGTCGGCAGCGGCGCCATCGATTGGAAGAAGCTCTTCGCCGCCGCCAAGAAGGCCGGCGTGAAAAACTACTTCGTGGAAATGGACATGGAAGCGATGAAAGCCAGTTGCGCCTATCTCAAAACGCTAAAAGCCTAGCTCCCGGCTTCCGTCTTCCGTCTTCCATCTCCCGTCTTCCGTCTCCCGCCTTCCGTCAATTCACTCCCGTCGTAACTCCCGCCGGGCTATCCACTCCCCCGATGCGCAGGGTCACCGGCAGGCTGTCGCCTGATGTGTGGAACCCCGGCACACGCAGGGACAGTCGGAACACTCCCATTGCCGCCGCATCCAGTTCCACCTTGTCCACAATCACTTCCGATTGCGTCATTCGCGGATCGCCGAAGAATACCTGCACATCCTCCACCGGAACGCCGTCCTTCGTCACACCCAGACCAGAGGCATACATCGTCAACGCTTCATCGCGATTCGCCTTGTTCCGGTTCGTCACCGCCGACCCGTTCGCCTTATAGACCGCCGCCTGCGTCGTAGTTTCATTCACAAACACGGACGGCGCAAACTTCGATACCGTGAGCGAATACATGGCGCTCGCAGCATTGCGCTCATAAGCGCGCACCACCAGCGAATGCCGCCCCACCGTCACCGTCTCCGGGAGATAAGCATTGATCTGACCCGTGCTGGTCATTGCCAACGGCAGCGGCGATTCGTCCAGCGTCACACACGTGCCTCCCAGCCGCGTTGGCATGGGAGTCGAAGACATGCTGCCGCTCGATCCCAGATTCTGCCCATAAATCGAAATAACAGAGCCCGGCGCAATCGCCGTCTTCCCACTCGCCAGACTCAGCACTCCGTTGCTGCTGATGCTGGTGGCTGCCGATGCGCCACCCCCCGCCCCACCCGTAACAGCGGCATTGAGCGGAACCACCGATAGGCCCGACACCGTCAGCACATACGCCAAATTGCGTGCCGAATCCACAGCCAACGACCGCCCGTTCACGTTCACCCGCTGCGTGCCCACCTGCGTCGATAGCGGCCCTTCCAGCATCGGACTCACAGACCGCGTCAATCCCGTCGCCACATCCACCAGTTCCACCTGCGGCGTGTCCCGCACCACCGCATTGGCCGTGCTGATCGACGGTGGCGCAAACCGCGCAATCTGTGTCGCGCTCACCGCCGCCACTGCGGCAACCGGCCGCGACAGCGTCGTCACCCCCGAAGTCAACGGAGTCAGCGTCGGGCCCAGCACTCTCCCATTGACCACAAAGTAGGCGCCTCGCGGCCCCGCCGTCACCGGCCCGAAGTAACCTTGAATCGGCGTCGTCACCACCGATTGCGACAGCACATACTCATCCGACATGGCATCGTATAAATACGCTGTCCCGGTGCCGCCCAGCAACAGCGCGTACTCCCCGTCCGGAGTCGCAGCAATCGTACGTGGCGCGGCGATCGCCGCTGTTCCAATCACCGGGCTCACTGCGCGAGGCAGCGCCTCATCGCCCACAATCTTCCACAACGCCCCGCTCGACATCACCACTTGCACGCCTCCCAGCGTTGCCGCCAACAGCGACGGCGTCACCAGCGCGAAGCTCGCATTGTACGGCACGGGCGGAAACTTCACCGTCCCCGATACCTCGCGTATCTCCAGATCGATGATGCTGATGCTCTCGCCGCCCGTGTTGGCCACATACAGGAACCGCCCGTTCGGAGTCATCGCCAGAGACCGGGGCAACTGGCCCACTTTGACGGGAGCCAGAAACGTACCCGATTCCGTATCGAACACTTCAATGCGGTTCAGTCCTGAGTTGGCAATGTACACCTTGCCCCGCGCCGTATCCAACACCAGATCGCTCAACCCCTCAGCCGTGGAAATGCTCACCGCTGGAGTCGCCAGCGATCCCCGCGCTTCAGCGTTGCGATTGTTCTGAAATACCCGCACACGATATGGAATGTTGATGGCCTGCGGCGATTGCACCAGGAAATCAGTGGGCGCAATCGTGCCGAGCGAGCGCGCTGCCGTCGAGTTGAACCCAAACGTAAAAATTGTCTCCGTATCCGTTCGCGTCGTCGTCACCCGCGGAGCGTTCTGCGCCACGCCAGTCTGCTGCTGCGTCGTCGTTGTACCCGTGCCCGGAATGACGATCTGCCCTCCGCCCACGCCGCCCTGCCCTGGTGGCAGCACAATCGGAATCACCACGCCTGGCGCGCCGCCGCCCGCTCCTCCTCCCCCAGTCTGCCCGCCCGCCTGACCGCCGATGGGAAACGTGAACGTCGGCCCCGACTGCATCACCGATGCCGTCACCGCCATCTGCCCTCGCCCCGCATTCCGCACCCGCACCTGCGATTGCGACGCCGCATTGTTCACTCCGCATTGATCGTTCAACAACACGCCGGCCGGGCTGTCCAAGATCGCCACCGGTTGGTTGTACATCGTGCCGATCGGGATATGCAGAAACCCCGATTGCGACAAGGCGTAAATATTCTCGCCACGCCCATCGATCGTCATGTTCCCGGCAAGACTCTCCGGCAACTGCACCCCCATCTGGATCAGCAGATTGTCAGGATCGCTCAGCAGCAACTGCGTCACGTTCGCCGCTGCCGCCGGCGTCTGCACCGGAGCAATATTGAACGCCGCATAGACCACCGTACCATCCGGTGCAAACACGCTCCCGCCCTGGTTCTGCTGCGTGTTGAAATTCGCGTTGTTCTCGAACGGATACAGCGAATTCGCCGTATTCTGCTGAGCCACGATGGCCAGGGTCTCCGTATCGAACAGGCTCAATCCGGCCATGAACTTCGACCCGTCCGGCGCCACCGCCAGCACGTTCGAGATGCTGGTCACGCTGCGCGACCGCAGCACGCTGCCCGACGCCGCTTCATACACGAAGATCTGCCGCGTCGTCGTATTCGGATTGTTCAGTCCGATGATGATCCGTCCGTCCGCGCTCGCCATCAGGTTCGACCGCGTGCTCATGAATACCCGGCTCGATGTGATCGTTCCCGGCGCGGCGGGTGCAGGCAGTGTCACCGGTATCGACCGCAACACATCCGTCCCTTCCGCAAACGGATCGAACAGCATCAGCCGGTTATCCGCATTGTTCGTTCCCGAACCGATCGTAGTGATCAGGACACGTTCGTCGCCACCCACCGCCACACCCTCCGGAGCCGCCGGCAAGGTGACTTTCCGAACCACCACGTTTGCATCCAGATCCACCACATCCAACGACGATCCGCCGTACGACGTCACATACAAATACTGCCGGTTGCGCGACAACGCCGCCGACAGCGGTTGCAACCCTACCGGAATCGACCGCACCAAACGTCGCTGCGCCGTAGTGAACACATCGATGCGCGCCTGCGTGCTATTCACCACATAGATCGCCCCGCGCCCTTCGTCCAAAACGATGTCCGTCGCGCCGCCCACCACGGGAACCGCTGTGCCGAACGTCGCGCCGCGCAATCCGGCGGCCGCCAGAAACAAAAACAGAATCCACATGGCCGTCTCCTTATTGCACGCTCACCACAACGGCATCGCTCTTCTGTCCCGTCGCCAACGATCGCACCACGGCAACGTAATTTCCCGGAGCCAGAGTCTCCGGCACCTGCGCCACAATCTCGTTCGACGATGTACGCAACAGCGGCAACGCCGTATCGCTAAACGTCACACACGATCCGCCCAACACAGTAGGAGCGGGCAGATCCTCCGCCACCAGCGTCGAGGCCAGGTTGCTCCCCGATACTTTCACGAAGCTTCCCGGCGTCAGCACACGAGTCCCGTCCACCGCATTCGTCACCGCGCCGGCGCCTCCAATCTGCGGCCGCGATGCGCCCACCGGAGTCATCGGCGCCACGGTCATGCCCGACAACGTCAACACATACGCGTTGCCATCCCGGTCCACCGCCACTTGCCGCGGCGGCACGTTCAACCGTACATTGCCGAACAGCGACTGCGCCGGATTCTCCGCAATCGCCCCCACCGCTGTCACCGAGTTGTCTCGCAGATCCAGCACCTCCAACGTCGGCCGCGCATCGCTCGTACTCGTCGAATTCACCTGCGCCTTCACCGCAGTCGTCAAGCGCAGCAAACGGTTCTCATCGATCGCGCCGAGAGCAGCTACATTCCGCCGCGTCGCCAGCGGCAGCGTCCCCGATGCCGTCGGACTCTCCGATCCGCCCACCGGCGACAGCGACGGCCCGAAAATAAAGCTGTTCACCGCGTGATAGCTGCCCTGCGGGCCCGACGCCATCGGTCCGTAGTAGCCCAGAATGGTCGTCTGCGTGTAGGCCCGCGTCGAGTTCGTGTAGCCGTCAGCCAGTGAATCGTACAGGTACGCTGTGCCATTGCCGGCCAGCGTCACAATCGACTCGCCCCCCGGCGTCGACATCATCCGCACCGGCCCGTTGTTGCCGGTCACCGTGATCTGCGACGGCGCCACCGTGCTCGCCGGACGCGTCGTCGCCTCATCTCCGATTACCTTCCACAACGATCCGTCCGACATCGCGATCTGCAATCCGAAAAGACCCAGCGAAATCGCCTGCGGACTCACCGGATTCGTCGTGCCCGATCGCGGCCGCGCAGGAAAGCGGATCGCCCCGCTCACCAGCCGCGTCTCCAAATCCACAATCGAAATCGACTCACCGCCCGTATTTGCCACGTAAAGATGCTTCTTGTCGCCCGCAAACACCATCTGGTGCGGCAACTGCCCTACCTCGATCGGTTCGACAAACCTCTGCTTCGCCTTATCGAACACCTCAATCCGATTCAACCCCGCATTGCTGATGTACACACGGTTCCGCTGCTCATCCACCAGGATGTCGTGCAGCCCCTCGGTTGCCGTCACGCCCGTTGCCAGCGGAAACACAACGCCGCGCTGATCGGCCTGCCGCACGTTCATGAACACACGAATCGTATTCGGAACATTGATCGCATCCGGCGATGCCAGGTTGATCGCCAGCGCCGTGCCCGCGTTCGATGCCGCACCGCTGTACAGATTCGTCCCGTACTGCCGCGTCACGTTGGTCCGTCCCGGCTCCAGCGTGAACTCGATCGACGAGGGTGCAACACCGCTCGTCGTTTGCGCCACCAATGCCGCTGTCGTGTCCGGCACACTATAGGTAAGCGATCCGCCGCCGATGTTCTGCACCCGTACCCGAGCCCGCGCCAAACCTCGATTGCACTCATCCACCGCAAGAAACACAGTATTCGTCT